>NZ_JAMYLZ010000011.1:0-165954 GCF_040318315.1 Mesorhizobium sp. M1227 | reverse complement strand
GGGGGGCGGTCTTCCCCTGCGGGGGTGTTGGGGCTGCCGGGGCCTCCGGGGGGGCGGGGGCCCCTCCCCCCTGCCGCGGGCCCCCCGGCGACCGCAGCCGCCGTTCGATCTCGGCCGCCGCCGCCTCGGCGACGCCGATGACGGTGGAGGAAGAAGAAGGGTCGCTCGGCACCACCTCCACCAGATCAAGCGCAAAGCGCGATCTCAGCCGTGCCGCAAGGTCGAGGCAATTGGCGATCGGATGGTCGACGCGCACCTTGATCAGCCCTTCGGAGACTGCGAGCGACACCAGCCGCTGCGCCGTCTGCCGCGAGATGCCAAGCGTGGCGGCGATCTGGTCCTGGGTGTTGCCTGCGACATAATAGAGCCAGCCGGCACGCGCCGCGTCGTCCAGCCTGTTGCCGCCGCTGTCCTGCCGCGAATTCAAGTTCCTGCCTCCCAACCCCGCCGAGCATAAGAGGCGGAGCGCAGTAGTTTCGCAGGGAATGAACTTGCGCGCAATTGCCTATTGTAAGAGCAATTGCTTAGTAATGAAACTTGGTGTTTGGAGCGAAGTGACAGGTCGACCCAGTCTCGTTGCAACAGCAAGGCTGTCGAGGTCGCACCAATCCCGGTTCTAAAGCGCGTTGCGTTCGATCGGCCTCATGCGACGCGTTTTAGGTTCCTTTTTATGCATGTCGTCATCGCAAAACCGCTGCACACTTTGCGCGACATGCATTAGCGGGGACGCGGCGGTTTATCTCGCGCGCTAAACGCTTTAAGGAATTTTTTGAGAATGGAGCCTTGCATGACGCCGAAAGCGGTTTTCTGGGATATGGACGGCACGCTGGTCGACAGCGAGCCGCTGCACGAGGCGGCGCTGATTGCGGCGCTGCACAGCGTCGGCATCGCGCCGCCGGCCGACCTGCATGAGCGCGTGCTCGGCATCGCCGCATGGCCGGTCTACGAAATGCTGCGCGACGAGTTCGGCCTCGACCTGCCTTTCGACGACTGGATCGTGCGCAAGTACGATCACTATCTGCCGATGGCCGAAACGCTGACACCACGCACCGGCGCGATCGAGATTTTCAATGAGCTGCGCGCGCTTGGCGTGCCGCAAGCGGTGGTGTCCAACTCGGACAGACTAATCGTCGATGCCAATCTGCGCGCCGTAGGCCTCGTATATCCCGGCATGAAGACGGTCAGCCGCAACGACGTGCGTGAAGGCAAGCCGTATGCCGAACCTTTCCTGCGCGCCGCCTGGTTAGCCGACGTCGATCCCGCCAAGGCCGTGGCGGTCGACGACAGCGTGACCGGCGCCACGGCGGGGCTGGCAGCGGGAATGAAGACGATCTTCTGGCCGGAGGTGCCCATGGAAGGACCGCCGGGGGCGATTGTCATCAACAGCGCCGACGAACTGCGGGCTCAGTTGGGGCTTTAATACAGGCCCGGCGGGACCGCGCTCAACTCCGGTAGGCAGGCTCCTGCTCGTCGAGGATCGCCTTCAGTTCGGAAAGGTGGCGCTCGGCCTGGCCGGGATAGTCTTCCTGTTCCCTTGCCGCTTTCTCCGCGATCTCATCCGACAGTACCCGCAGCGGCCGACCGGTCCACAGCGCCTTGATATAGGTTTCGGCGGCGCGCTCGAAATAGAACATGCGGTTGAAGGTGTCGGCGACGCTGTCGCCGATGACCAGCACGCCATGGTTGCCCATCACCATCACCTTGACCTTCGGGTCGACAAGCAACTGGGAGCAGCGCTCGCCCTCTTCCTCGAAGGCCAGCCCGCCATAATGAGCGTCGACGACATGGCGGTTGAAGAAGATCGCCGAGTTCTGGTCGACCGGCGGCAGCGTCGAGTCGGCGAGCGAGGCAAGCACGGTGGCGTGGATCGAGTGGACATGCATGACGCAGCGCGCATGACGCACGTTGCGATGGATGGCACCATGCAGGCCCCACGCCGTCGGGTCGGGCGCATTCGGGCCCATAAGCGTGTCGGGATCATTGGCGTCGATCAAAAGCAGATCGCTCGCCTTGATGCGCGAGAAATGCACCTGGTTGGGGTTCATCAGGAATTGCGAGCCGTCGTCGTTGACCGCCAGCGAGAAATGATTGGCCACCGCTTCGTGCATGTTGAGCCGCGCTGTCCAGCGGAAGGCGCAAGCCATATCGACGCGCTCCTCATAGAACGGCAGGTTGGTCAGCACTTCCTTCTGCAGGCGCGTGATGCTCATCGTAAACCTCCGTGAAAGAAGCAAGGATGCCGCGCGGCTGGAACACGCGCAACCGGTTTCGTTTGGTGCAGGCGAGCGCCGTTATGCCGCCGTGCTGGTGGCCGTGCCGACCCTCAGCCCGCCATGTTCGACGATGAAATCTATCACCTCCTGAAGCCCTTTGCCGCGCGACAGGTCGGTGAAGCCGAACGGCCGTTTGCCGCGCATGCGGGCAGCGTCGCTTTCCATCACGTCGAGACTGACGTTCACATAGGGCGCAAGGTCGCTCTTGTTGATGACCAGGAAATCCGACCGCGTGATTGCCGGTCCGCCCTTGCGCGGAATCTCCTCGCCCTGGCAAACCGAGATGACATAGAGCGTCAGGTCGGCAAGGTCCGGCGAGAAAGTGGCGGCGAGGTTGTCGCCGCCCGATTCGATGAAGACGATGTCGAGATCCGGGAATTTTTTGGTCATCTCGGCGATCGCCTGCAGATTGATCGAGGCGTCCTCGCGAATGGCGGTGTGCGGGCAGCCGCCGGTCTCGACGCCGACGATGCGATCGTCAGGGAGCGCCTGCAGCCGGGCCAGCATCATGGCGTCTTCCTTGGTGTAGATGTCGTTGGTGACGACAGCGATCGAGAACTCGTCACGCAGCGCCTTGCAGAGCTTTTCGGTGAGCGTCGTCTTGCCCGAGCCGACCGGACCGCCGATGCCGACGCGAAGAGGACCGTTGGGTGATATCATGCGGGGAACTCCGTGATCGCAAGAATGGCGAAGCCTGCCCCAATCAAAAGGCAGAGCGGCGAATAGTAGCGGACATCGAGCCGCGCGAAAGGCTGTTCGGGCGCCAGCCGTCGCCACCAGGGCGCAAAGCCGGCAATGCCGCGCGCCAGGAAGACCAGTGCGATGAGCAGCGCTGTGGCGGCGAGCCCGGCCTTGGGAAAGGGCGTGGCAAACACGCCTTCGAGCGCCATCGGCCACAGCGTCGCCAGGCCCAGGCATGCGGCGACGGCGAAGCTGGCGAAGGGCGCCGGCATCTCGTCGACGCCACGGAAGCCGACCACCGCGCGGGCGCAGGAGGCAGCGTCCCTGCCCGGCCAGATGCCGCCAATGCCCCAATAAACATGCAGTGCTGTGATCAACAGCAGGACGAGCGAGAGGGCGAGAGCGAGGACGATCATGAGCGGAACAGCCGCGAATACTGGGCCTCGTGCTTCATCGCCGTGACGTCGGAGATGAAAGCGCAGCCGCCGAGATCATCGAGGGCCGAGCCGGCAGCGCGGTCGGCCGTGGCCAGGGCAAGCGGTTCGAAGGCGGCCAGTAGCGTCATCGCGGCACTCTGGCCAACGATGCCAAGCCGGATCGCAGCTTGGACGAGATTGGAGAAGAAGGCCTGCAGAAAGGCCGCCAGGGCGTCCCGCAGCGCAATGCCGTGATCGCCGGCAACGGCGCCGACGGCAACGCAATAGGCACATTCGGCCGGCAGGCGATCCAGCACCTGGCACGGCCAGGCGATGGCCGCCTTCAGGAAAGCAGCGCCCTGCAGCATGGTCTCGGCATGGCGCTCGCGCGAGCCTGCCAGAGCTTCGGCAAGGGCGACGATTTCATCGAGATCGCCGGTTTTGCGCGCCCTGCGCCAGCTTTCGGCAAACAGCACCGCATCATTCCAGCCCGAACCCATCTCGACCAGCGTTTCCAGCCACGCGGCGAGCTCTTTGCTGTCGGCAACCAGCCCGGCATGCACGGCTTGCTCGAGACCATGGCTGTAGGAAAAGCCGCCGACCGGGAAGGAAGGCGACAGCCACGCCATCAGCCGCAACAAAGCAATATTGGAAGGCTGGGCAACGTTGGAAGGCTGGTCAGTCATGGTCATGGTCGTGCGAATGGCTGTGGGAATGCGATTCGCTATGGCTATGGGAATGCGCTTCGGCATGGCTGTGCGCATGCACCTCGGTATGGGCATGGCCGTGCCCGCCATGCCCGGAATAGGCGCCGCGCACCGGCTTGAACGGTTCGGAAACGTCGCTCACGGTGGCGCCCAATCCCTCCAGCATCGCCTTGATGACATGGTCGCGCAGGATGAGGATGCGCCCAGCTTCGATGGCGGCTGCGAGATGGCGGTTGCCGATGTGCCAGGCAAGCTCTGCCAGATGGACAGGGCCGCCGGCACGGATATCGTAGAGCGGCTCTTCGGCCGCGATGATCTCGATGTGGCGGCCATCCTCCAGCACCAGCCGGTCACCATGGTTCAAGCTCACCGGTTCGGGCAGGTCGACCAGCACCTTGTCGTTACGCACCGTTTCGATGGCGCGGCGGCGCAGATGCCGCTCGTCATGGGCAAGCACCGCACTGTCGTATGGCGTGGTGGTTCCGGCTTCGCCTGCGGCCAGGACGGAGACGGCGCGCGGGAATTTGGTGAAGTCGGTGCGAATATCGAGCTTCATGTAAAAACTGCCTCTCCCAAAAAGCCTAGCCTATCGCGTCCGCCGCCCCAATGGGGCTCAGACGATCGTGTCGAAGAGCCGCAGGATGAACGATATCTGATAGACGAGCGCGCCGGCGACAAAGGCGATGTGAAAGCGGCGGTCGCGCAGCAGGATCGCAATGACGCAAAGCGCGACGAAAACCGGCGTGCGGATCAGATATTCGACGCCAAAATGGGCGAAATGCTCCGGCCCTTTCAGCAGCGTATCGATCACGTCGAGCAGATAGGTCGCCGCCAGCAGGCCGAAGAACCAGGCCCGGCGCGAATAAAAGAAATCCTCATAGCTGGTGTAGTCCAGCATCGAATCCGGAAACAGCAGCGCGCAGAGCAGGAACAGCGTGACGGCGTAGAAGATGATGAACAGGTATTTGCCGAAAGTCCAATTCTCGATCTGGAACAGGCCGAACTCCCACCACCAGAAATGCACCAGCATTAAAAGCACCGACGCAACCCAGGCGAGGTGCACGGGATAGAGCCGGTACTGGCCGGGATGCTGGACGATGCGGGCGAGCCCCGACAGCAGCCGTGTGACGCCAAGGCCGATCACCATGCCCAGGACGATGCGGATATGCGGGAAAATGTCGTGGGCGTAGGGGAGTTGCTGGTCCATAGGCCTGGCGCGGCATGTTCTACATTTGGCGTTCTAGATTGTGATCTGAAAAGTGAAAACCGGTTTCTGCTGCGCTGACCTGCCGTTCGAATGTTGAGTCCGTTGAGACCTTGGCTATTGGTGCGCCGCAAGCAGATCGGATGAAATGGATGGCGTCTGCGCCAGATACTTCGTTGCCTTGCGAAAATAGGCCAACGGCCCGGAATCCAGATACTCGCGCGCGTCCTGTATTCCCTGACCGCGCGCCTGGATGAACAGCGCCAGCGCAAAGGCGCGTTCCGCTGGCGACAGATAGCCTTGTCGCTCGAAGGACCAGCCTTGCGTGCCGGTGGCGGTGTCGCGGTACTGAGTGAAACTCGCCGCAGTGTTGGAATTGAAGATACCAAAGCCGAAGAAGGTGACCGCGAGATCGGTTGCGAACTCCTCCATCTCGGTGCCGCCCGGCGGTTCTTCAGGCACCGAGAACAGCAATGGATGACAAATCTCATGCGCGAACGTCGCAATGAGCTTCATGGGCTTGGGAACGATCGCCGGATTGTAGGTGATTGTCATGGCACCGCCCCGGGACACGGAGAAGGTCCCGGCAGGCTCCCGCGGCGCGTCCTGAAGGACCTGAAGCGGTCCCAAAACCGGGTCGATTGAATCTTGCTGTGGCACGAGATTGAAGCGGGCCGCATCGATGCCAAAATATGCCGCCACCTGCCCGAAATAGTGCGATGCAGCGGCGTGCCCCTGTTCTTCAGAGGGGGTGAAAAATGCTCGTGTTGGCAAGATCAGCGAACGTTTGCGTAGCGCGGCTGCCCCGCCGAAATGCCTGAGCAGCCAACCCCAGCAATCGAGCTGCCACTCCTCGTCGTCGGCGTCCAGCGGGGAGCTTGTGCGCCAGAACACGCATCACCTCAAAACAAAAAGTACCTTTGCGCCATCGGTAGCACGGTTGCTGGCTCGCAGGTCAAGAGTTCGCCGTCGGCGCGGACCTCATAGGTTTCCGGGTCGACCTCGACATGCGGCGTGGCGTCATTAAGCACCATCGAATGCTTGCCGATGCCGCCGCGGGTGTTCTCGACCGCGACCATCTGCTTGTCGATGCCGAGCCTGTCGCGCAGGCCGGTGTCGAGCGCGGCCTTGGAGACGAACGTCACCGACGAATTGGTCATCGCCTTGCCGTAGGCCCCGAACATCGGCCGATAGTGCATCGGCTGCGGCGTCGGGATCGAGGCGTTGGGATCGCCCATCGGGGCGGCGGCGATCATGCCGCCGATCAGCACCATGTCTGGCTTGACGCCGAAGAAGGCCGGGTTCCACAGCACAAGGTCGGCGCGTTTTCCCACCGCCACCGAGCCGATGTCCTTCGACAGGCCATGCGCGATGGCCGGATTGATGGTGTATTTGGCGATGTAGCGGCGGACGCGGAAATTGTCGTTGTTGCCGGTCTCCTGCGGCAGCGAACCGCGCTGGCGCTTCATCTTGTCGGCGGTCTGCCAGCAGCGGATCGCCACTTCGCCGACACGGCCCATGGCCTGGCTGTCCGACGAGATGATCGAGAAGGCGCCGATGTCGTGCAGAATGTCTTCGGCGGCGATGGTTTCCTTGCGGATGCGGCTCTCGGCAAAGGCGATATCTTCGGGGATCGACGGCGACAGATGGTGACAGACCATCAGCATGTCGAGGTGTTCGGCCAGCGTGTTGATCGTGTAGGGGCGTGTCGGGTTGGTCGAGGACGGAATGACGTTAGGCAGGCCGCAGACCTTGATGATATCAGGCGCGTGGCCGCCGCCGGCGCCTTCGGTGTGGAAGGCATGGATGGTGCGGCCCTTGATCGCCGCGACCGTGTTTTCGACGAAGCCGGACTCGTTCAGCGTGTCGGTGTGGATCATTACCTGCACGTCGTAATCGTCGGCAACCGACAGGCAGCAGTCGATTGCGGCCGGCGTCGTGCCCCAGTCCTCGTGCAACTTCAGCGAGCAGGCGCCGGCAAGCACCATCTCCTCGAGCGCGGCGGGCAGCGACGCGTTGCCCTTGCCCGACAGGCCGATATTCATCGGGAAGGCGTCGAAAGACTGGATCATGCGCGCCAGATGCCATGGCCCAGGTGTGCAGGTGGTGGCCAGCGTGCCGTGCGCCGGGCCGGTGCCGCCGCCGAGCATGGTGGTGATGCCCGACATCAGCGCTTCCTCGATCTGCTGCGGGCAGATGAAGTGGATATGCGCGTCGAAGCCGCCGGCGGTCAGGATCTTGCCCTCGCCGGCGATTATCTCGGTGCCGGGACCGATGACGATGGTGACGCCGCCTTGGGTATCCGGATTGCCGGCCTTGCCGATCGCGGCGATACGGCCGTCCCTGAGGCCGATATCTGCCTTGACAATACCGGCGGTGGCATCGACGACCAGCGCATTGGTGATGACGGTGTCGACCGCGCCTTGCGCGCGCGACACCTGGCTCTGGCCCATGCCGTCGCGGATGACCTTGCCGCCACCGAACTTCACCTCCTCGCCGTAAAGAGTGAGATCCCTTTCGACCTCGATGAACAGCTCGGTGTCGGCGAGCCGGACCTTGTCGCCGACGGTCGGGCCGTACATCTGCGCATAGGCGGCGCGGGTGATTTTAGCCATCAGCAATTGCTCCCGAAATACAGCCCGAAAATACCGCTTGTCGAAGCCGGGCTCCACATTGCCGCCATCCTATGGTCACGCAATGACCCGCTGAGCGACACTTTCCGATCCCATTTAGCGTTTGAGGTGGCCGGGCCACCCCAAAACGACCATTTGCCAATCGATGGAAAGGAACATCCATGCGCAAAACGACCCTTCTGGCAGCCGCCGCCACGCTGGTGCTCGCAACCGCCGCCAGCGCCCAGCAACAGCCTGCGCAGCAGCCCAGTCCGGCGCCGGCTGCACCTGCTCCTGCCGCGCCCGGGGCGCAGCCGCAGGCGCCCACCATCCAGGCGATCAACGTCGTCGATATCAAGGATCTGCCCGCGGACACTCAAGCCAAGGTCAACGAGGTGATCGCCAAGCGCAGCGATGCCGACCTGCAGAAACTGCGCGGCTCGATCGACGCGACACCGCAGGTCAAATCCGCGCTCGAAGCCAAGGGGCTCGCCTCGGCGCAGGTGATCGCCGCCAGCATGAGCACCAATGGCGCGCTGACGCTGATCACCAAGAAAGCGAGCTGACGAGACGAGGCGGCGGGCCGGCGCCCGGCCAGCCCGCCGCATCGCAAAGGGAACCTTCACGGGGGACGTTGCGTTTCGGTCCTGTCGCCCTGACACGAGCCTCGAAAAGGACCCTGAGAACGAGCGATGGCGATCACCACCTTCTCCGACACCAGATGGCTGCATGGGATTGCCGCGACCGCGTTTCTGGCAGCCAGCATTCCGCACGCCGCGCTGAACGCGCAGAGCCTCGACAGCGCCGAGACCGTCAACCGGATCGTCGGCTCGGAGGTCGGCCAGGAAGAGACCCAGACAAATGCGGAAGCCGGCAAGGTCAGTTCGGCGATCGACCGCACGCGTGAAAACATCGCCGCCGTGCGCAAGACATCCAAGCTCGACAAGGTCGATATCGTGTTTCTTACCGATGCCGCGCGCACCGAAGGCGGCCCGCCGCCGGCGATCGAAAACAAGGTCAGGCAACATCGGGACGACATCGCCGAGCTGCGCAAGGAGATCGAGGCGAACGCATTGCTGTTCAACGCCATCGATTCGCGGCGAGTGCAAACCGAGGACGTTCTGGCGGTGGAATTCGACGATCCGGGAAAGGTCGTCATCTATGCGGCGGCCAAGCCGCCCGGCTGAGCCGAAACTGCTCGACGCCTTCGATCTCACAGCGCGCCCATGATCTTCTGCTGAAATCCGTAGACCTCGCGCTTGCCGCCGAACGGCACCAGGGTAACGTCGCGCTCTTGGCCGGGCTCGAAGCGCATGGCGGTGCCGGCAGCGATGTCGAGGCGCATGCCGCGGGCCTTGTCGCGATCGAATCTCAGTCCCTCATTGGTCTCGAAGAAATGATAATGGCTGCCTACCTGGATCGGCCGGTCGCCGCCGTTGGCTACCTTCAAGGTGACCGTCGCCAGACCCTTGTTCAGTTCGATCTCGCCGCTTGCCGTGATGATTTCGCCGGGGATCATCGCGGCCTCACACGACGCCGAAAGCGAGGCCGGCGCCAATCACGGCACAAGCGGCGCCAGCGGCGCGGGCAAGCCTGCGGAAGCGCCAGCCGAGGCCGAGACCGGCCGCGATGCCGACGGCGTGGAGCAGTGCCGTGGCAACGGCAAAGCCCGCCATATAGCCGAGTCCGCCGACATTCTCAGGCACCTCGGTGCCATGGGCATAGCCGTGGAACAGCGCGAACAGGCCGGTGACGGCGACGCCGGCCGAGACAGGAAGATCGACGGCGAGCGCAACCAGCAGCCCGAGTGCCACGACGGACGCCAGTATCGCCGGCTCGACGAAAGGCATCGGCACATGCAGCATGCCGAGCACGCCGCCGGCCAGCATGACGCTTACGAAGGCCAGCGGCCATGCCCAGATCGCTTTGTCGCCCCTGAGCGCGGCCCATAGGCCGACGGCAATCATCACCGTCATGTGATCGAGGCCGGAGAGCGGGTGGGAGAAGCCGGCGGTGAAGGACCAAACCGTGCCGGCGCCGACATGGGCATAGGCTGGCATTGCTGCCGCCAGCAGCAGGACCGCCGACAGCGTTGAGCGTTTCATCGTGGCGGGGATCATCGGCGTAGCTTCCATCTTCGAGTACCTCTCACGCCGCCTTGCGGGCCGGAGCGCAGCCCTCTGCCTTGAGGACGCGCCTGGTGGAGGCCGGATATTTCGTCAGCAGCGCTGCCGGACGGATCGGGCGGGCCGAGAAGTTGCCGCCGCAATTCGGACAGGCGCCGCCGAGCACGTTTTGTGCGCAGTCGGCGCAAAAGGTGCATTCGAAGGTGCAGATCACCGCATCCGTCGCATCGGGCGGCAGATCCTTGTCGCAGCACTCGCAGTTGGGACGCAGCTCAAGCATTTTCCTCTCCTTGGCGGTGTTATCTGATCGGCTCGTGCACGGTCACCAGCTTGGTGCCGTCTGGAAACGTCGCCTCGACCTGCACATCGTGGATCATTTCCGCAATGCCTTCCATCACCTGGGCCCGGGTGACGACATGGGCGCCGGCCTCCATCAGCTCGGCGACCGCGCGGCCGTCGCGGGCACCCTCGACGACGAAATCGGTGATCAGCGCGATCGCTTCCGGATGATTGAGCTTGACGCCGCGTTCGAGCCGCTTGCGGGCCACGATCGCCGCCATGGCGATCAGCAGCTTGTCTTTCTCCCTCGGCGTCAGATTCATGCTTTTTCCTGCGGTGGCACAATCGAAATCAGAGTGACCATAATTTGGGCAGGCCCGCCCGTCCGTTGAGCAATTCGACAAGCGGCACCAGCCGCTTGCGGAGCTGGTAGCCGTCCTCAGCGAAGAGCCTCGCAAGAAGCTTGCCAGATTTCCGCACGCTCCAGAAACTGACGCCGCCCTGGCCGCCAACTATGCCCCGGGCCGGCTCGAGCAAAGCCTCTGCCCGTGGCGACACCATCAGCAGCGTCGCCACGGCGACGGCACCGCCGGCCGCTGCGGGACGGTTCAAGGTGGCCGCAATGTCCGGCCCGATGCGGAACTCCTCTGCATGGACCAGCGCCCCGTCCTGGCGGACGCGCCAGCGGTCGTGGAAATGGCCTTGCGAAGCCCGTTCACCCATGGCCAGGCGGCCGAAGACGGTAGCCTCCAGGATCAGCGCCTCGGCTCCGGTGGCAAGCTCCACGTCAAGGCTGCGGGCAAAGGCCGAGCGGTCGAAGACGATGGTTTCCTGTGGCAGCCAGGCAATGTGGCCGTTTTCCCCGACAGTCAGTTGCACCCGCACTTCGGCGCGATCGGATGCGGCGCGATAGATTTTCTCGCAGGCCTGCGTTGTCATGGTTGCGGAGGCGCCGGCACCGACATCGACCTCCCAGGCGAGACGGTCGCCACCGGTCAGCCCACCGGCGGTGTTGATCAGGACGGCTTCGAGCGGATCGGCCGAGACCGCCGGCATGCGGATCTTGGCCGAACCGTCCTGGTACAGACGCCGAAGACGCGTGCGGCCTCCGTTCCAGTCGCAGCCAAGCCGCGCGACGCCGGCAACACGCTGGGCCGGCGGCACTGAAGTCAAGCTATATGCGATCGTATCCACGACACCAACGTTAAGCACTGCGGCGGCTTTGTCGATATATAGCTTGTTGCTTGACAGCGTTTCGGTTTCTATAGAGGGAGCCACCTTGGTACGGTCACCGGCGCCTGGCGGGGGTAAAAGGCGACGATGACGACGTAATCGAGGACAAAAGGGGCGCTGATCAGTTGGCGTCGGGAAACGACAGAGTTGGGGAAGAAACCGAATGGCTGACCAGCTGGCAAACGATATCATCGCCAAGATCAAGGCTCATGCCGAGCCGGGCGGCGAGGAAATCACCACCAGTACCGAACTGACCGCCCTTGGCATCCATTCGCTGGAACTGACGGAGATCATCTTCGATCTCGAGGAAGAGTATGGCATCGAAATCGAGATGAACACTGTCGATGCCTGGAGCAATCTGAAGAATGTCGGCGACATGGTCGAGGCGGTTCGCGCGCTGATCGCGAAAAAAGCCTGACTGAATGCACAAGCGCGTCGTCATCACGGGCATCGGCGGATTATGCGGGCTCGGCACCAACGCACCGGCAATCTGGAATGAAATGCGCGCCGGCCGTTCGGCAATCGGCGCGATCGACAATCCGCTGCTGCATGATCTGAAGGTCAAGGTCGGCTGCGAAATCAAGGCGCTTCCCGAGCACGGCATCGACCGCAAGCAGGTCGTGTCGATGGACCGCTTCAGCCTTCTGGCGACGATCGCCGCGCGGGAGGCGGCACAGCAGGCGGGATTGAACCCGCACGCGGCCAACACCTACCGGATGGGCACCATCGTCGGCGTCGGCGTCTGCGGCTGGGAGGCAATCGAAGAGAACTATCGCGCCATCCTGCTCGAAGGCAAGAACCGCGCCGGCATCTTCACCGTCCCGAAAGTAATGCCGGGCGCTGCAGCCGGCCATGTCAGCATGAATCTTGGTCTGCGCGGGCCGGTGTTCGGCATCACCTCTGCCTGCTCGTCATCCAACCACGCCATTGCCTCGGCGGTCGATCAGATCAGGCTCGGCCGGGCCGACGTCATGGTCGCCGGCGGCACCGATGCGCCGCTGGTCTGGGGCATCCTCAAGGGCTGGGAGGCCCTGCGGGTACTGTCGCCGGACACCTGCCGGCCGTTTTCGGCCGACCGCCAGGGGCTCGTGCTCGGCGAAGGCGCCGGCATGGTGGTGCTGGAAACATATGAGCATGCCATGGCGCGCGGCGCCGCCATCCTTGCCGAAATCGCCGGCGTCGGCCTTTCCGCCGACGCCTCCGATATCGTCGCGCCAACCATCGAAGGGCCTGAGGCGGCGATGCGCTTCTGCCTCGTCGATGCCGGGCTCAATCCCGAGGACGTCGACTATCTCAACGCGCATGGCACCGGCACCAAGGCCAACGATCAGATCGAGACGGCGGCGATCAAACGCGTGTTCGGCGGCCATGCCTACAAGCTTTCGGTGTCCTCGACCAAATCGATGCACGCCCACTGCCTCGGCGCCTCCGGCGCGCTGGAAATGATCGCCTGCGTGATGGCGATCCGCGAAGGCATCGTGCCGCCGACCGCCAATTATCGGGAAGCCGACGCCGACTGCGATCTCGACATCACGCCGAACGTGGCGCGCGAACGCACCGTGCGCACCGCGATCAGCAACAGCTTCGCCTTCGGCGGCACCAATGCGGTGCTGGCGGTCAAGGCCGTGTGACCGCACCCCTTGCGGGTCCTTCACGGGGGCCGGCGAAACTTTCCATGCGCATATTGATCGCGCCAAGCGTCGCGCCTAACTCTCTGCGACCCGCCATGACCGTGCCGCTCGGCGCGGTCCCTACCAGGAGTTTCGATGGCCGATCTGTCCGCGTTTCCGATTGCCAGGCGCTGGCCGGCGAGCCACCCCGACCGCATCCAGCTTTATTCGTTTCCGACGCCGAACGGGGTGAAGATATCGATCGCGCTGGAGGAACTTGGCCTGCCTTACGAGCCGCATGCCGTCGATATCGGCAAGAACGAGAGCTGGACCCCGGAATTCCTGTCTTTGAACCCGAACGGCAAGATACCGGCGACGATCGATCCGGACGGCCCGGGCGGCAAGCCGATCGGCTTGTTCGAATCCGGTGCCATCCTGCTTTACCTCAGCGACAAGACCGGCCAGCTGGTCCCGGCAGACGCGACGCTGCGTTATGAGACGATCCAGTGGGTGTTCTTCCAGATGGCTTCGATCGGGCCGATGTTCGGCCAAGTCGGATTCTTCCACAAATTCGCTGGGCGCGAAATCGCCGACAAGCGCCCGCTGGAACGTTATCGCGACGAGTCGCGACGGCTGATCGGCGTCCTCGAAACGAGGCTCAAGGGCCGCAGCTGGATCATGGGCGACGATTACACCATCGCCGATATTTCGATGCTTGGGTGGGTGCGCAATCTGATCGGCTTCTACGAGGCGCGGGAACTCGTCGGTTTCGACGATTTCCCCAGCGTGGGCGCATGGCTGGAGCGTGGCCTCGCCCGACCGGCGGTGCAGAGGGGCCTCACCATTCCGGCCAGAAGCTGATCTTACGTCGATTCCGCTCGGCTATTTTGCCTTGGTCCGGGGCTTTGAGCCGCCCTTGCCGACTACGGAAGCAGCAAGCGACGCCGCACCTTTGGCGGTGGCAAGCACGGCACCGGCGGCGACATTGGCCGTTGCTTTAACAGTGCGCATTGCGCTGCCTGCGATCGATCCTCTGCTGCTTGCCGATCTTTTGGGCTTGGGTGCAGCGGCTTTGGCCGCGGCAGGCATCACCTTTTTCGGCGCCGCCTTGCCAAAGCTGGGCTTTGCCGCATCCTTGGAGCGGGCCGCTGCTGCCGGGCCGGCGCTGGTTTTCACTCGAGTGGCTTTTGATCGTGTTGCCCTGCCCTTGGCGGGCGCAGGCTTTCTTGCCATGGTTTCCATCGAACCGTTCCCTCATGCGGCACAATTGCCGTGTCCGGGATAACGGCCTGAAAGTGTTAAGGTTCCGGCCCAATAGTCCTTACAGATCAGGCCTGTTCACCGACCACCAGGTCAGCGGGCCGCCGACGCGCAAGCACGCGATCAATGTTCGGCATGTCGTTGGAAGCAATCCAGGCGCGCGCGTCCTCGTCGGAGCGGCCGTGCTCGTGCCATCGCTCCAGCAGTCGGCGCTCGAGCTCGGCGCGCGGCACATCGACGAAGATCGAGAAGTCGAACAGCGGCGCCAGCCGCGTCCAGGGTTCCTCGTCGAGCAGGAGATAATTGCCTTCGACCAGAATGAATTTGGTGTCGGCGGCGACAATTGCAGCGGCGGCGCGCGACAGCTCCATGCTGCGGTCGAAGACCGGGATGGCGATATCCGGCTCGCCGGCGCGGATGCGCTTCAGCAGCGCTTCGAAGCCGGCAAAATCAAAGGTTTCCGGAGCACCTTTTCGCGCGCGAAGGCCGCGTCGATCGAGCACGACGTCATCGTAATGGAAGCCATCCATCGGCACGACTTCCGCCGTGCCTTCCGGCAGCAGGTCGTGCAAGCCTGCCGACAATGTCGACTTGCCGGCGCCGGGCGGACCGGCAATGGCAACGATGAAGCGCGGCGCCTTGCCGGCGCGCTTGAAAATGGCAGCAGCGATATGGGCGATTTCTGACATTGGCCCCTTACGGTGGTTCTGGCGCATTTTGGCGGCAGTTTTCGGAAATTTCAAACGCCGGATTGTGCCAAGCCTTCAATCGGGCCTGGATTGACCGATCCGCAGGAAATCGCCGTCGAAGCCGATGTCGCGCACGGCACCGTCAGCCGCCAGGATGCGCATGCGGCCCGGCGAGGTCGTGACGTCGTGCGGCGGCTCGCCGGATGGCCAAGGCAGCGCGCCGATGACATGGCGGAACGAAAAGCGGCGCCCTTCGGAAAGGGCAAAGGCGGTCGCCACGCCTTCGCGCTTCAGCCAATTGTCGCCGAGCGATGCGGCGTGGCCGACGGCCGTGCGGCCGTCCTCGATGCCGAGCACGCCGCGGTGGCGGCCGCTCCACGGCGCATAGTCGCGCCCGCCATTGCTGACCCACAGCATGGTGACCGGCAGTTCGGCCGGGTTCTTCAGCACCAGCACGAGGTCGGCTTCCGCCTGGCGCGCCAGCGCCGTCCAGCCCGGTCCGCCATGGTCGGCTTCGACCAGCGTGACGAAGTCCTCACGCAGCTGGTCCATGCGATAGGTGGTCAGGTCAATCGTGCCGCCGTCGGCAGCGGGAAAGCGCGTCAGGTCGGCGGTTCGCGCCGGGTAGGCGAGCAACGAGCGGCCGCGGGCCGGATCGGGCTCCGGCGCCTCACTCGGCGTTGCGGCAAGGCGCTTCGGCGAGAAGGCTAGCCTGCCGCCGGCCGTCATCACCGTCATCGGGTGGTGGGCGACGGGAATGGCGCCGGCGCCGCCGGAAAAGACGTGCTCCTGATAGAGAAAGGGATGATCGTCGCGCAAGGTCAGGATCTTGTCGACGGTTGCGCCCATGACCGGGCGCTGCAGGCGGAAGACGGCGCGCCAGCCGTCGGCCGTTGCCGCGCTGTCGACGACGTCCCAGCGACTATTTGCCGGCCAGCCATGCAAAGGTGCCGCTTCGACGTCGCTGCTCGAGAAGGGTGCGCAGAGGAAATCGCCGGACAGGTGGACCGTCCCTTCGGGCAGGTCTTTCGGCAGCATCTCGCGCGGCTCGCCGACCCAGGGTGCGCGATGCAGCGGCTTCAGCCGGCGGCCATCGATATCGACCGTCATGTCGGCGAGATGGCCGACGGCAAGATCGACCGATACCGAAATGCCCGTCGCCGTGATCGTGACCGTATCCATGTGCACCTACCGATTCTGCCAGCCCGATTCTGGCGGCCCGATTCTGCCGGCGCCAGCAAAGCCCACTCGCCGCCGGTTGCGCAAGCGCGGTGGCCGGGAATTCACATCAGGCGGCTCGGCACAGCCGACACATGGGCCTGTGGACAGGGCACCAATCCAGGCCCGACCGATATTAACCAAATGGACTGTGCCTTTGCGTTAAGATAGCTTCGCCTCGTCTCAGAAACTGCCTGCCTTCGGAACTGACTTGTCCGCCTTCCGGTTCTTTTCGTCCATCCACAAATGCGTCGCTGTGCTGGCGCTGCTGCTGTTTGCTGCCGGCTGCACGACTGTCACGCCGCCCGACAGCGTGCTGGCGGTACCGGCGCCGCCGCAGAAATATGCCGCCATGGTCATCGATGCCGGCACCGGCAAGACGCTGTTCGAGGTCAATTCGACGGCGCCGCGTTATCCGGCGTCACTGACCAAGATGATGACGCTCTACCTCCTGTTCGAGGCGCTGGACCAGGGCCGCATCAGCAAGGAGACGCAAATTCCGGTGTCGGACAACGCCGCCCGGCAGCCGCCGACCAAGCTGCGGTTCAGGCGCGGCGAGACCATCGACGTCGATTCGGCGATCCGCGCCATCATCGTCAAATCGGCCAATGACGTGGCGGTCGCCGTTGCCGAATATCTCGGCGGCAGCGAAGAGGCGTTCGCCGGCATGATGACCGCCAAGGCGCGCCAGATCGGCATGAGCAGCACCGTGTTCCGCAACGCCTCGGGCCTGCCGGACGGCGACCAGCACACGAGCGCGCGCGACATGGCGGTGCTCGGCATGGCGCTGCACGCCCGCTTCCCGCAGCATTTCCACTATTTCTCTGAAAGCGACTTCATGTTCCGCGGCAGGCTGGTGCGCGGCCACAATGACATGCTCGGCCGGGTGCGCGGGGTCGACGGCATCAAGACCGGCTACATCAGGGCTTCGGGCTTCAACATCGTCACCTCCTATAATGCGGACGGGCACAGGCTGATCATCGTGGTGATGGGCGCCGACAGCGCGCGCCAGCGCAACGACCACGTCGAGGCGCTGATCCAGCGCAGCCTGTTGCCGACCTCCGAGGCAAAGACGCGGCTGCTGTATGCCGAGGAGCAGTGATAGTTGAAGTCCGAGTGTTGACCGCGTGCGGGTTCAGGCGACAAACGCAGAGCCGCCGTTTTGCGCGACACTGCTGAGATACTTTGCCGGCGGCTTGCCAAGCGCTTTCTTGAACATGGTGATGAAGGCGGTGACCGATTCGTAACCGAGATCGGCCGAAACCTGCTGCACGCTGGCGCCGGAGGCCAGCTCGCGCATTGCGACGATCAGGTGCAGTTGCTGGCGCCAGCGCCCGAAGGTCAGCCCTGTCTCCTTCACCACGAGACGTGCGAGACTGCTCTCGCTGAGCGCGACGCGACTGGCCCATTCCGCCAGGGTGCTGCGATCGGCAGGATCTTGCGCCAACGCCGCCGCGATGCGCCTCAAGCGCGGCTCGGACGAGATCGGCAAATGCAGCTGCTGGACAGGCATGCGCGGCAGTTCGGTGAGCAGAGCCCTGGTCAGGAGCTCGCCCCTCGCGTCATCGTCCTCAACGCGATCCGTCAGCTCTATGATGAGCTCGCGCAGCAACGGCGTGATCGAAAGCGTGCAGCACCGGTCCGGCAAGTCGGTAGCTCCCGGTTCGATATAGACGAAGAAAATCCGGGCATTGGCGGTCGCGATATTGCTGTGCTCCATGTCGCCGGGAATCCACACCGCGCAATGCGGCGGCACCATCCACAGGCCGCTGGGGACGCGACATGTGACGCCACCGCCCAGCGCGAAGACGAGTTGCCCTTTGCGGTGGTGGTGGTCCGGCACCTCCGCCCCGGTTTCGGTAACGTCAACGCGCACGGCGATTGCCGGGGCGAGGACATCATCCGGATCGAATGGCCAGGGGTAGCGGAGAGGCTGTCTCATATTGACTGATTTTAGCGATCGACTGCCAGGATATCTAAATTACTCAAGCAGGAAAGTCGATAGTTTAGGGATGAGCTACTCAGAAGCCGACCAGGCGGGCTTCCATTTAGTCATGCCCTGCTTGCGTTCTGAACGTCGGACCAACAAGCCCGGCGCACGAAAACAGGCTGGCGTCCGCCACGCAGCAAGAAGGGACGATACCAATGCTCGCCTTGGTCACATCTTCCGACAGCGCCACCGGGTTGCGGCTCGCCGAGCTTGGCGAGCCCGAGCCCGCCCCGCATGAGGCGCTGGTCTCGGTCCGGACAGTCTCGCTGAACCGCGGCGAACTGCGCCTGCTCAACATCCGTCCGAACGGCTGGGTGCCTGGCCAGGACGTCGCCGGAATTGTCGAGCGCGCCGCGGCCGACGGCTCCGGGCCGGCCGTCGGCGCCCGGGTTGCGGCTCTGGTCGACGAGGCCGGGTGGGCCGAACGGGTCGCCGTTCCGACCGACCACCTCGCCGTCCTGCCGGACGACGTCAGCTTCGTCTCCGCCGCCACTGTTCCGGTCGCGGGCACGACCGCGCTGCGGACCCTGCGCCTCGGCGGCGACCTGGCCGGCCAGCGGGTCCTGATTACCGGCGCAAGCGGCGCGGTCGGCCGTTTCCAGATCCAGATCGCCCGCCAGCAGGGCGCGTCGGTGGTGGCGGTCGCCGCTGAACGGCATGCCGACGATCTCCGCGGCCTCGGAGCCGAGCGGGTCGTCGAAACGATCGAGTTGGCCGAAGGACTGTTCTCGCTGATTACCGAATCGGTGGGCGGCGATAGCCTCGCCCACGCGATCGAACGGGTCGCGCCCGGCGGTACCGTCGTCATGTTCGGCTCGAGCAGCGGCGAACTCACGCCCATCGGCTTCCGCCAGTTCGTTCCGGGGCACGAAGGTGCGCGGTTGCAGACCTTCGCCTACTACGCTTCCGGTCCGGAGGTTGGCGCCGACATCGCCTCGCTGCTCGCGCTGATCGCAGCCGGCCGGCTCGAAACGCGTGTGGTCCTCACCGTGCCGTGGCGGGACGTCGGCCAAGCCCTGGACGCGCTGCGGCAGCGCAGCATCAGCGGCAAGGCAGTGCTTACCGTGACAGAATGAGCAGGCGGTGGCGCCGGACGGGACGGTGTCTGTCTCCCCCGGGCTGCTACGGCAGTTTGAGCCCGCTGGCGATTGCCCGTTGAAGCCGGCGCCAGCTTCCGCTAAGAAGCCGTGGCTGGCCGGTTTACCGGCTGGTTCGTTTTTGGGATCACCGATCCTGAAAGCACCCGTAGCTCAGCTGGATAGAGCGCTGCCCTCCGAAGGCAGAGGTCACAGGTTCGAATCCTGTCGGGTGCGCCAAATCTCAAATTGTCCAACCCGGAGACATGGGTTGCGGTTTATACCGGAGACATGGTGGACCGCATCCCTGGGTGAGACACCAATTAGGGACAGTTCCCCAGATTTTGGATTGCGTACGACCTCATAACGCAAGGGTTAAGTAGGCGACCGCGGCAAGTCCGCTGGGGTCAAGCCTGTGTAAAAACGCCGTGGCCTGGTCCAATCAGATCCGTGGATCGTGTATTGTGATGGGACGTCGGGACCGAGGATCAGCGGATATGGACGAGGAGGGCTTGGCCGGGATCTCAGCCCGATATATTCGCTTCGCCGATACGGAAGCTCGCGGTCGCTCGCCGCTCTACGAGGAGTTGGCTCGGGCAGTCGCTGGGGATCGGGAGGCGCTCGGTTTCCTGTCGACTCTTCCGGACCTAAAGCGGCAACCGAACCTTCTACTTGCAGCGGTGCGTCACTTGTTCGGCACGCCAACAGGGTGGACCGAGCTTCGCCAGGCGCTTCAGGCTAATCCCGACGCTATCCGCTCGCTCATGCTCGAGCGCTCAACGCAAACCAACGAGCCGGGAAGATGCGCCACCCTGCTCCCCGTCCTGGCACGTTTGCCGCAGCCGCTGGCCCTCATCGAGGTCGGGACCTCCGCAGGGCTCTGCCTCATGCCCGACCTCTACGGCTATGACTACGGACGCAAGGTGATCCGCGCACCTGCAATGGCCTTGGAGCCGCCTGTCTTCCGATGCCTCGCTAGCGAAACAACGCCATTGCCGACGGCCTTGCCGCAAGTCGTCTGGCGGGCTGGATTGGACCTGAGCCCGATAGATGCTTCGGACGACTCGCAAGTCGCATGGCTTGAGACACTGGTCTGGCCGGAACAGACAGCACGGCTTGCCAATCTGCGGGCGGCCCTAAAGATCGCTGCCACAGTCAAGCCTCGGGTGGTGAAGGGCGACCTGCGCGGGAGCGACCTCGTGCAACTCTGCAACGAAGCGCCAAACGACGCTACACTCGTCATCTTTCACACAGCCGTCCTCGACTATGTCTCCGACCTTGGTGACAGAGAAGCTTTCGCCGAGCAGGCGATGCGTCTCGCGCCTTATTGGGTATCGAACGAGTTCCCTCGCGTCTTCCCGTCCATCGCCACACGCGCCGGAACAAGCTGGCCGCCTGGCCGCTTCCTCCTATCTGCGAACGGCTCCCCTGTAGCTTGGACTGACCCGCATGGCGCCTCGCTCGAATGGATCGCGGACGAGGCGTAGGCTATAGGTCGTGGATTGCCGTCCTTGGCCAGAGACGCCATCAGTTCTCAGTTTCATCAATGCTCGTCTGCCACTGCTTGCGTCTTGAATTCGCGGCAAGCGCCCTTCGGACTTGCTACCGGGCGGTTGAACCCAGGAACAGCGCGTTGGGCGCGCGAAGACCGCATCCGCAGTCGGGAACCACAGCTATCGGCAAGCCGTTTACGCTGCAAACCCGCCTGTCGATCCTCAGAGCCGGGCGAGTTCTCCGAGATCCACAAATTGGAGATTGATCATGACTAGCGCTGCCGACCGCGATCCGCGCCACCACACGCAGAAAATGCAGAAAAAGTTGGAGGAGGTGAAGCAGCACCTTCGCGAGGACATCGAGAAGGTCGATGAGCCGCAGCTGAAGGCGATGTTCGAGACGTCCGCCGAGGTGATCGGCGGTCTCCAGAAGGCGTTCCAGGACTATGAACAGAAGAATGAACCCGCTTGGCGTTAAACGGCTTCTTCGCGGGTAGGTTTCAAAGGAGCGCCCCCGTGCCTGCACCACCTGAAATGGATGTCGTCCTCGAAAAGCTGCCTTTGAGGATCGGCGCCTATATCCCCGACGACTTGCTGGAGGACTGGTTTGCGCCGGGAACCGGCATGAACCCGGTCAGCAAGGAGGCGCTTGCCACCGCCAAGAACTATGGCTGGCGCTTCGAATGCGAGTTCAAGCACTACCCCGACCGCAAGGAGGGCGTGTTCTGGAAGTGGGTGCCGGCGATCTGACCGGCGCTGGACGGTTCATCGTTCCGCGGAAACGCAGAACCGGTCCATCTTATTGTTTGACGCAGATATCGGACGGAAAACCGCTTCACACTTTTCCTGGAATTGCTCAGCCTCCGCCTATCGGCGTCATCACCTTGCCGGTTCCGCCGCATTCGGGGCAGGTGCGGCCGTCGATCATGCCTGACCCTGCACAGCGGCGGCAAATATTCTCGCCAGCGCCTGGAGTGCCTGCGGGGACTTCGTCCGTGTTGGTCTGAGCGGCTTGCCGGGGGTTGCCCTGCAGCTTGTTTCTCAGCCGGGCGACCCAGCCTTCGTCGACCTCGAGCGACCTGCTGCTGTCGTCCGGCAGGCCTTCGCCGGATTGGCCGATGGTTTCATTGCGCGGCCGGTCGTTCGCGCCTGTCGTGATCTTCTGAGCCATTGCGTTTGCCTTTACGCCTTGCAATTTTCGAACGCCTCAGCTCCGCAGAGGTTCCGGTTCGACCGGCAGCCTTTCAGCCGGGTTTTCGCCGCACATTATCTATCCTGAACCCGGATTTCGGCCGCGCCGGCATGCGGGCAAGCGAGACGGTCATATCCTGATCAGGCACCTGGTAGGCCATCGACCGCGTCAGCAGGCGAACCGCTTCCATGATCAGCGCGACGGTGACGGCTTCTCCGGGGCAGCGATGGGTAGTCGCCGGATCTCCGCCGCCATGCGGGATGAAGTCGAAGCCGTGGGTTTTCCAGCTCAAGCCGCGCTCCGGGATAAATCGGTCCGGCTCCACAAACAGGCGCGGATCATGGTTGGTGCCGTGCAGGTCGAGCAGGACCCAGTCGCCTTGGTGGAAACGGTAGCCCTTCCATTCGAAGGGGTGGCGGGCGCGGCCGCCGATGAACGGGAAGAACGGGTAGAGCCGGCGAATCTCCTCGGCGAAGGCTTCCAGCCCGTCGTCATCGCCGGCGGCGAACTTGTCATACCATTGGCGGTGCTGGTGAAGCGCCAGCGCCGCAAACATGATGAAGCGGCCGATGGCGACGATTGGACGGATAATGTTGATGATTTCGACCGCGGCACTGGCAAGATCGAGCGGCATTCCCTCGGCATCGACATGTTCGCTGACCAGGCGGACCGGGCTGTTTGCCGGCAAATCAAGCGCGCCGCTTCGAACGCGCCGTACAAGCTCGCCGATAGTGCGTTCGGTCCGGCGTCGCCGCCACAGCGCCAGCACGGTCGACGGCCCAATGCCGCCGGCGTTCTCGACCATGCCGCTGAGCTCGCGGCAGAGTTCGGCGCGATCCTTGTCGGCGGGGATGCCGGCCCAAGCCGCTGCCGCCTGGGTCAGGACGAGGTTTACGGCGTCGAACAGGGCGATCTCGTCGCGCCGTTGCCAGTCTTCCAGTCGGTCGAGCCAGGCGCGATGGAAGGTTGCGCGGAGCCGCTCGATCTGGTCACCATCCAACAGGATCGACAGGAAAAGCGCCTTGCGGTGGCGGTGAGCGGCGCCGTCGAGCGCCTGCACGCTGCCCTTGTCCTGCAGCAGCCGCAGCGTGGTCTGCGGCATCGCGCCAATTCGGGTGAAGTGGTCGCCGCCATAAAACATCTCGGCAGCCTCGGCACCGCGGACGCAGATTGCCGGCCGCAGCATCAGGCGCGTGGCAAAGATGTCGGTGTTCATGCGCCGGCAGCGGGCCGAAATGAAGTCATAGCCTTCGTGCAGCAGGGCCAAGGTGCTATCGAACGCGGCGCGCGGAATGGGTTTTGCGGCATGATTGCCGCCATCGGCATCGATCAGTTCACGTCTGTTCATGGCGTGCTCCCTGGCGTTGAAATTCCTCAACGCACGGCCGGCACTTTCGATCACTCGACTTTTTGACGGCTTTGCCGCGCCGCCCTTCGGCCGCGGCTGGCCAGGATGGTGGTCAGCGTGACCGGACGAAAATCCCAGCTGTCGACGCCGACGTCATACTGGCGCGTGACCGGGGTCAGCCTGCCGTGGGAGTGGCCATGCAGGTCCTGCCGATCTGGTTCCAGGTGCGAAAAAGGGTAGTGGCAAAGGATCAGCAGGCTGCCGTCGAGCGCCAGCTCCTTGTAGTGTTGCGTGCTCGCCCAACCCGTGGCCTCGATGGTGGCCGCAGCATCGTTGTTGCCGATGATCAAATGCTTGCTGCCATGAAGAGACGCCAGAAGCGACGACACGAACGCGGCCGATCCCCTGGCAAAATCGCCGAGATGCCAGACCTCGTCGTCCGGCCCGACAGTCTCGTTCCAGAACGCAATGAGGGCCCGGTCATGTTCCGCCAGCGAGCCGAACGGGCGGCGGTCGATACGCAGGATGCGCGGGTCGCTGAAATGCGTGTCGGCGGTGAAGTAGATCATGCGCTGGAGCCTGTTTCGAACTGCCGATCTGGGCGCGTGGCGCACCAAGTCCATGTTGCTCTCCCGATGCTTGCTCAACCCGCTCGATCGCCGGTTGTTCCTGGAAGCAGGCCCAGGCGGTTTCCGCTCGTTGGCACTTAGAAACGGGGGCACTTTGAAACGGGGGACTTTGAAACGGGGGAACTTTGAAATGAGACGCAGGTTAGAATGCTTGAGGCCGATGCTCTGAAAGGACCTCGACGATGACCGACGCAGCACCTCTTGGGCGAAGCCCGGCTCAGGCGCGGGGCGATATCGATGCCGGGCGCGAAGGGGACAAGACCCCGGGCATCGATCCGGCTGCGGCTCCCATGGAAACGGACGCGGAATCCGCCGGCAACGCTCCGCCGAAGAGCCCTGCCGCGCGCCATGAAACGCCGAAGTTTACCAACCAGGCGAGCTATGCCAATGCGATGCGCCCGCTGAAGGATGAGCCCGACGTCCAACCGCGCAGATATTGGCCGGTCCTGGTGATTGCCGCCATCGTCGTGCTGGCCGCGGCGGTTTTCATCGGCGCAGCCATGCTGCGCTGAATACCTTCATCCGAGAGCTGTGGCTGGACATTTCGTGTCCGGTCCGGGAACTTGCTGACGCGCCAGGTCCAGGCGCGATCGAGTCTGCCGCACAATGACCACCACCCATCAATTCTTTGCTCGAGATGCCGCCATCGTAGCGCGCGACATGATCGGCGCCATGCTGCTTTTGCACGGCGTTGGCGGCAGCATCGTCGAGACCGAGGCCTATCGCCCGGATGACCCGGCTTCACATGCTTTCGGTGGCAGGACGGTGCGCAACGGCGCAATGTTCGGCGCCCCTGGCAGCGCGTATGTCTATCGCTCCTATGGCCTGCATTGGTGCCTCAATGCCGTCTGCCTGCCCGGCAGTGCCGTGCTTGTCCGCGCAATCGAACCGCGATTAGGGCTGGAGGTGATGCGGGCCAATCGCCGCGTTGACGATCCCCGGCTGCTTTGCTCGGGACCGGGCCGCCTTTGCCAGGCGCTGGCTATCGACAAATCTTATGACGGGCTGCCGCTGGACCTGCCGCCATTCGAATTCAGGCCGCCGAGCGAAGCCGGCGCCGTTCTGACAGGCCGCCGGATCGGCATTTCCAAGGCTGTCGATGCCGAGTGGCGGTTCGGACTGCGCGGCTCGGACTATTTGAGCCGCAAGTTCTGATGCCCGCGGCAGCGGCAGAGCAGTTGCCCCCCGGCATCACTCGTCGGGTTTGCCGAGATGCATGGGTGTCGCCTGCTGGCGGGCTTCCCTGGTCACCTCGTCGGCTCCGGCAGGTGAAATCCCTCGCAATGCCTTCGCAGCTACGGTCAGGCGCCCGCGATCATTGCCGAAGCTCTTGATCAGCTGGCGGACCTGATCGGCGGTGATGCCGTTCTGTTGGGCAAAATACTCGACTTCACGGTCGTCTTCCGTAGAAACGCGGTCGCGCTCGCGGAAATCTCGCTTGCTCTTATCGTCGGCCATTTTTTCCTCCTGGTGGAGCGTCGCATCCATCCATGGCAACGTGGACAACGAGCTTTCGTTGCCGCGATCGGGCGGACTTTTCCGCCGTTGTGCCGACTGCCCAGGAACCATGAGGCGAGCAGCCGGTTTGGCTTGGATGCAGACATATTCGGCCACAATTCATACCGATGGAGAATACGATGACGCTCGCAAGCAAAACCACTGTAATTGTCGCGGCGCTGGCCATGTTGGCCGCGCCGGCATTCGGCCAGACGAGCCCACCTGCGCCCGCCGCGCCGGCACCGGATCGTGGCGCCGAACCGTCGCCCGGAGTGATCGGGCAGAGCCAGGATGCCATGCGCGATATGATGCGCCAGATGATGACTGAGATGCTGGAGGAGAGAATGCAGGAAGATCGCGCGCCCTGGACAGAACGGCGAGGTCCCGACCGCTGGCATCGCGACTACAGGATGGGCCCGCCTGAGCGAGGGTGGGAGATGGGAGGGCGCGGCGGCATTCCACGCGGGATGCATGGCGCGAAGATGCGAATGATGTTCGCCATAGTAGATGCGGACGGCGATGGCGCGCTTTCTCAGAGCGAAGTCCAGGATTTCGTCGGGCGAATATTCAACGCCGTCGATGAGGACGGTGACGGCAGCGTCGACATGCAGGAAATCCGGTCCTTCTTCCACGGAGGCGGCGCCGAGGATCAGGAGTAAGTCTCCTGCCGGTCGGCAGGAGGCCTGTCTGGGGCAGCGCGAGCTCGTTCGGCCGGGGAGGATAAAAAGTCGCCGGCAACTGGATACCAGGCTGCCAGCCGGGGAGATGCGTTCCTTGGCTGGCCTTGCCGAACGCCGCGGACCAAGCAGACCAGCAGGAATTCATTGGCCATGACAGAGAAAGCTACGGAGAAAACCCCGACCATCGCTCGTATCTGGCGCGGCAGAACCGCGCCTGAAAAGGCGGATGCCTACGAGAGTTACAATTACGAGGCCGGCATCAAGCCGCTGATCGAGAAGGCGCTGGGCGTGCAGACCTTTCGCGAGGACACGCCGACCCATTCGGAATTCGTGACGATCTCCTATTGGGAAAACGTCGAGGCGATGGCGGCGTTCACCGGCGGCGATCCGACAAAAATCCACCATCTCGAGCGGGACGAAGAGTTCCTGATCGAGCTGCCGTCGCGGGTGCAGGTGTTGCGCATCCGATCGAGTCACGGGCGGCTGGGATAGGGCAGCGCCGCCCGGTTCGGCCCGATCTAGGAAATCGCCGTCAAGTCGATTTCGGTGATGTGCCAGCGGCCGAGATTTGCGGTGTAGAGCTTGTCGCCCTTGAAGGCAATGTTGGTTGGGTGGGCGAGCGTCGTTGCCGCCGGATCCTCGATCAGCACCTCGAGCCCGCTATCCTTTCGCCAGCGATAGATACGGCTGGGCTCGTAGCATGAGATGAACAGCGACCCGTCCGGCGCCAAGGCGACGCCATCGGGAACGTTGCTCACGCCGTCCACGACGAGTTGGCGAGGTCCTGCCGTGCCGTCGGCACGGATTGGCACATAGCTGAGGCAGGCCGCATGGCTTTCCACGACGTAAAGCCCATCGCCACCCGGCGCCATCGCCATGCCGTTGGCGAAGGCCATGGTCTCGCTGCACCACAGGCCGCCTTCGCCGGTCTTCAAATCGTAGCGAAAAATGCCGGAGCGGTTGTCTTCGCCGAGGCTGTCCGACACGTAGAGCCAGCCGCGTGTCTCGTCGACGATCGGATAGTTCGGCACGCGGATGCCGGCCGAGGCGAAGCGCTGCATACCAGCCGTCGCGGCATCCCAGTGAAAGATCGCCGAATGTCTCAAATCGCATGCAAAACAGTTTCCCGCGCTATCGAAGGCGATGCCGAGCAGAAAGCCCTCCGTACCGCCCATGCGTTCGACCGAGCCGCCATCGGCGGCCAAGCGCAGCAGGTCGCCGGTTTCGGTGCCGCACCAGATCGAGCCGTCGCGATGGATGGCCACGCCTTCCGGATGGGCGATGCGCGGGCTGGTGAAGATGCCATCGAAGAAGACCCTCGCGGCCGACATTTCGAGCAACGGCTTTGCCATGCGCACCCCCTTCAATCCGGTGCAGTATGCGACCGCTGTGCGGCGATGCAGCGCTCGACCATCCGCCGGTCGGTGGCCAGGATCTCGGCGATCAGGGCGCTGCGCTCCCTGGCGCTGACGAATTCGAGGCGCCGCAGGCCGAGCGGGTCGATGCGGTTTCGCAGGATGTCGAGCGTCTCGTTTGAGGGTAGCGCAACTTCGCGGCAATCGGCATCGAATGTCAGGGCAAAGCCGGTGGCATCCTGGAGCTGCTGGCGCGTCACGCACGGCATGGTCTCGATGACGGCCAATTGCCGGCTCTCCCCGTCGAGCCGAAACACGCAAAGGTCGGTGAACACCAATGCCGCGCCGGTCCGATAGCCCATCGGCTCGCGTTCGGCCTCAGTCAACAGGCCGCGCGCCGAGCTGGCAATCTCGACCGTCTCGACCAGCGACTGCACGGAATGGCGGGGGACGTAGAGCAGATAATCGCGATGCATGTTGGCGACGTCGGCCATGCCGCCTTGCCCGGGCAGCCGGATAAGGCTGCCGTCACACTTGCGCAGCGCAATGGTGTTGACGCGCCCACGGCGGTCGACCTGCGCGGCACCGACGATCTCATGCGTCACCGCGCCGGCCTGATAGTAGGTCGAATAGGTGTCGTCGCCGCCGGCATGCGCCACCGCCGTTTCGCAATCGAGGCTTTCGATCAGCGACAGGATCATCCGGCTCGGTGCTATGTCGAGATGGCCGCAACTCATGGTGGCGATGATCATGTCCGGCGCGTGCGTCGCTTTGGCCAGCCGGTAGGCGACATTGGCGAGCGGCGACACCGCGCCGGCACTGGCAAAGCTCTCATTGTCGAGCTCAGCGGCGATGCGGGCGGCGATGATCTCGTCGATGGACGCCTCCTTGTTGCCGTGCACGAGCCTGGGCATTGCGAGGACTGTTTCAGCGCCGACTTTTGCAGCGTCTTGAACCCGCTCCGGCACGCCTTCCGAAGGCATGCTCAGGCTGTCCGACAAAGGTATTTCCTTGGCCGCGAACGCCTCCGCTAACGCTTGATAGTCCGTCACATAGAATGGCAGGCAGGAGGCGGGATAGGCGCCGCCTGGTGCCAGCGCGATCGCCGACACCTGGTTGCGGGTCAAAATGCTCTGCCGACCATCATGCCGCAGCCCTCCGACCGGGACGATCTCCTCGACCGTCACCAGCACCTCGCGCGCCGCGCCGGCCATGGCGAAATCGAGCGCTCGTGGTCCGATGATCTGGACATTGCCGCTCTCGTCGGCACGCTGGGCATGGACGACGAACGTATCGAGCCGCAAGGCCGGGATGATCCCGGTCGTGGCTCCCACGATCGGATCGGGCACGGCGATCGCACCCGGCACGCGCGCCAGCATGTCCGAACCCTCCGGAAGCTGAAACGGCATCGACGGCAGGTTCTGCTGCCCCGCCCGCAGCGCCTGGATCATGGCCAGCGCCGTCCAGTCGCGGACCGGCACGGCATTGGTCTCGGCAGCCGCACGGAAGCGCGGCGGCAAGCCAAAAATATCGAGGCTGGAAAAGCAGATATCAACCTCCGCCACGGCATTCGCTTCGAGAAGCAGTTCGAGCGGCAGGCCGCCGGCCCAGCAGACATAGCGAAGATCCTTGACGCCCAAGCGGGCGATGGCCCGCAACAAGGCGATCGGCAGCCGGGCAAAATGATGGCCACCGACACCGAAGACGTCGCCGCCGCCGACCATCGCGGCCAGGCCCTCGACATCGGTGAAGCGCGGCCGGTTTTGCTTGACCAGGGATGTCATTGCCCAGCCTTCGGCCGCGCGGCGCTTTTTTCGGCGAACGCCTTCACCCGCTGCTGGCCGGTCTCGCTACGATAAAGCCCGCCCAGTACGTCGCGCTCCATGGCAAGGCCTTCCGCCAAGTCGCCCGACACGGCGTGCGCCGTCAGCGCCTTCAATGCCTCGATCGCGGCAGCCGGTTCGGCGGCTATCATGCCGGCGAGTTCCAGCGCCCGCGGCATCAGCTTTTCGGCGTCGACGACCTCGTTGACCAGCCCGGCGGCGAGCTCGGAAGCCGGCACGATGGCGCCGGTCATCAGCAAAAGGTTGGAGCGGTTGCGGCCGAGCTTCTGGACGCTGCGCTGCGTGCCGCCGCCGCCCGGGACCAGCCCGAGCTTGATCTCGGGCAGGCCGAGCTTCGCGAACTGGTTGGCGATGACGATGTCGCAGCACAGCACCAGCTCCATGCCGCCGCCGAGCGCAAAGCCGTTGACCGCGGCGATGACCGGCTTGCGGTTGTTCTCGACCGCCGCATACATGCGCGTGCCGGCGGCCTGGAAGGCGTCGAACTCGATAGCCGTCTGGGCAGCGTATTCCTTGATGTCGGCGCCGGCCATGAAGCCGCGCCCCTCGCCGGTCACCACGATCGCGCCGACGCCGTCATCCTGCGACAGCGCCTCGAAAACCTCGGTGATCTCGCTTTGCATCAGCCGGTTCATGGCGTTGAGCTGATCGGCGCGCCGGAAGGTGACGACTGCGACGCGCCCGGATATTTCCAAGCTGAGTGTCTGGTAAACGCTCATCGTCAGGCAGCATCCACGGTCATATCGCCGGACGCCTCAAGCGCTGCAATCTCGCCGCTGGAGAGGCCGAACTCGGCCAGTATCTCGCGGCCATGCTGGCCGACCAGCGGTGCCGGCCGCTCTATGGTAGCCGGCGTCTCGCTCATCTTGACCGCCGGCGCGACCACCCTGACCTTGCCGCCGCGCGGATGATCGTAGCTGGTGATCATGCCCAGGTGCTTGACCTGCGGGTCCTCGGCTGCGCGCCTTATGTCCTTCACCTCGGCACACCAGATGTCGGCTGCCAGCAGCCGCGCCAGCAGGTCCTGCGTGGCAAACTTCCTGGTTTCGGCGTTGACCTTGTCGAACACCTCGTCGCGCCTGTCGAACAGCGTCTTCAGATCGTCGTAGACAGCAAGCTGCGGCGCCTCCAGCACTTCATACAGCGTCTTGAACGGGCTCATGGCGATCGACACATAGCCGCCGTCCTTCGCTTCATAGACGCCGAACGGCGCCTGCATGCCGGGGTGGCCGATGCCGGACTTCGGGCGCACGAAATCCTCGCCGAGATTGAGCACGGCGACATATTCCTGATTGAGATGCGCCAGCATGCCGGCGAGCAGATTGACCTCGATCTTCTGGCCCTTGCCGGTCTTCTCGCGATAGTAGAGCGCCGACAGGATGCCGTAGACCATGTTCATGGCGCCGATCTGGTCGGCCAGGCCGGCACCGGCCGGAACAGGAGCCTGATCGCCGCGGCCGGTGTTGGAGATCAGCCCGGACAATCCCTGGATCAGCATGTCCTGGCCGGGGCGCTCGACGTAGGGGCCCTCCTCGCCATAGCCGGAACCCGAGCAATAGATGATGGCGGGATTGACCGCCCTGAAATCCTCGTAGCCATAGCCGAGCCTGGCGAGCACGCCGGGGCGGAAATTCTGCACCACCACATCGGCCTTCTCAGCCATGTCCATGATGATGGCATGCACCTTGCGACTTTTCAGGTTGAGCGCGATGGAGCGCTTGTTGCGGTTCCAGGCGAGGAAATTCGGGCTTTCGGAGCCGCCGACCCATTTGGCGAAGAAGGTCATGCCGCGGAACATGTCGCCGGCGCCGGCACGCTCGATCTTGATGATGTCGGCGCCCATGTCGCCGAGCAGCTGCGTGGCGAACGGCCCTTGCAGCAGATGGCTGAAATCGAGAATGCGGACGCCTTCGAGGGCTTTGTTCATTTCATGTCTCGTTGGTTGTCAAAGCAGGTCGGGTACGTAGCGGGGTGCCGCGGTGAGGCCGCCGTCGACGCGCAGGTCGGTACCGGTGGTGAAGCCGGCGGCGTCGGAGGCCAGATAGACGGCGGCTTCGGCCACCTCGGACGGTTTGCCGATGCGGCCGAGCGGATGCATCTTGACCCAGGCTTTGGCGAGATTGCCGCCGATCTCCTTGACCAATTTGTCGTTCATCGGCGTGTTGATGGTGCCGGGCGAGATCGAGTTGACGCGGATGTTGAGCGGGCCGAACTCGACCGCCATCTGGCGCGTCATCGCCATCACCGCACCCTTGGCGCCGGCATAGGCGGTCCAGCCGTCGAGCCCGATATGCCCTTGTGCCGAGGCCATGTTGATGATCGAGCCCGATTTCTGCGCGATCATATGCGGCAGCGCATATTTGCAGCCGCGGAACACGCTGGTAAGGTTGACCGCGATCAGCCGGTGCCACTGCTCGTCGCTCATTTCGTGAACCGGCATGCCGCCGATGGCGATGGCGGCATTGTTGACGAGAATATCGAGATGGCCGGTCTTGCCGACGGCTGCGTCGATCAGGGCGGCGATGTCGGCCTCCTCCGCCACGTCGCAATGGATGTAGTCGGCGCGGTGGCCGGCGGCGCGCAGCTCGGCTGCGAATTTTTCACCCTTCTCGTCGGCGATGTCGCCGAGGAAGACGTGCGCGCCTTCCCTTGCCATCGCCTCGCTGATCGCGTGGCCGATGCCGTCGGCGGCGCCAGTGACGATTGCGGTTTTCCCTTTGAGACGATCCATATCAGCCTCCAATGGCGCGCCGGCGCTTTGCTTCGTCGAAGGCGACGGCGGCAATGATGATCATGCCGGTGATGACCAGTTGCCACTCGGTCGGCAGGCCGAGACCGCGCAGCCCGTTGGACAGGAACTGCAGGATCAGCACGCCGAGCGCCATGCCGGTCAGGCTGCCTATGCCGCCGGCAAGGCTCACCCCGCCGAGCACGGTGGCGGCGACGACCTGGAACTCGAAATTCAGCCCGGCCGTATGCTGCGCCGAACCGACGCGGGCTGCCAGGATGATGCCGGCTACCGTCGCCAGCAGCGCGCTGATGATGAAGCAGGTGAACTTGACGCGGCGCACGTCGTAACCCGCCAGCCGTGCCACTTCCGGATTGCCGCCGACGGCATAGATCTGCCGCCCGAACGGCCGGTGCTGCATCACGTAGGCGAAGACGGCGAGCAGGACGATGGCGATGACAGCCGAATAGGGAACGACGTTGAACAGGCGGCCGTCCGACAGCGCGATGAAGCTGTCGAGCGCGGCGTCGTCTGGAATAGCACGCTGGCCGGTATAGAGATAAACGCCGCCGCGCATGATGAACATCGTGCCCAGGGTCACGATCAGCGAGTTGATGCCGGCATAGGCCGTCAGATAGCCATTCACGACGCCGATGATCAGCCCGAACAGCAGCGCGCCGCTGATGCCGAGCAGCAGAGAATTCGTGTCGTTCATGATGATGATCAGCGGCAGTGCGATCGTCGCCAGCAGCGAGCCGATCGAGATGTCGACCTCGCCTGATATGAAGACGATGGCGCAGCCGATGCCGGCTGTCAGCGCCAGCGAAGCCTGACCGAGCACATTGGTGATGTTGCGCACGGAGAAGAAATTCTCGGCGGTGAAGGAAAAGAACGCGATCACCAGGATGAGGCAGAGGAGCAATGCCAATTCCTGCCGCGCGACGAGCCGCGCCAGCATGGACGGCCCAGCTTTCATGGAGTCGGTGCTTGCCAGGCTCATCGCTTGGTCCCTTTGCGAAGCGTCATCGTCTTAGCCGATTGCCGCATTGAGGATGTTCTCCTGCGTGGCCTCGTCGCGAGGCATGATCGCGGTGAGGCGGCCTTCGCACATCACCACGATGCGGTCGGCAAGCCCCAGCAGCTCGGGCATTTCGGACGTCATCATGACGACCGCCAGGCCTTCGCCGGCGAGCCGGTCGATGAGCGCAAAAATCTCCGACTTGGCGCCGACGTCGATGCCGCGGGTCGGCTCGTCGACGACGATCACCTTCAGGCCTCGCATCAGCCAGCGCGAGATCAGCACTTTCTGCTGATTGCCGCCGGACAGGTTCTTGACCTGCTGGAACAGGCTGGGCGTCCGGATGCGGAAACGGTCGACATAGTCCTGCACCGCCTTGCGTTCGCTGACCTTGTCGACGAAGCCCATTCTGGCGAAGGCGCCGAGTGAGGCGAGGCTGGCATTCTGGTAGACCGGCAACTCGCCCATCAGCCCCTCGCTCTTGCGGTCCTCGGTGAGCAGGCCGATGCCGAGCCGGACGCCGGTGTGCGTTTCGTGCGGCAGCAGCCGGCTGCCATCGACCGAAATGGCGCCGGACGTGATCGGGTCGTAGCCGACGATGGCCTTGGCGAGCTCGGTTCGGCCCGCTCCCATCAAGCCGAAGAAGCCGAGGACCTCGCCGGCATGCGCCTCGAACGACACATCCTTCAGCTTCTTGGCGGTGCTGAGCCCTTCAACGGAAAGCGCGACCTTGCTGCCCGGCGCGCCGCGCTTGCGCGGGAACAGGTTTTCGATGCGCCGGCCGATCATGTCCTGGATCAGCGTGTCGTTGGTGTGCTCGCCGATCGGCCTGGTCGAGACGTGGCGGCCGTCGCGCAGCACGGTCACGGTGTCGGCGATCTCGAAGACCTCGTCGAGCTTGTGGCTGACATAGAGCACCGCGATGCCCAGCGCGGCCAGCCGGCGGATGACGGTGAACAGCAGCGAGACCTCGTTCGGCGTCAGCGAGGAGGTCGGCTCGTCCATCACCACGACGCGGGCCTCATGGGCGAGTGCGCGGGCGATCTCGACCATCTGCTGCTGGCTGACCGGCAGCGATCCCGTGCGCGCCGCCGGGTCGACATTGAAGCCGATACGCTTGAACAGAGCGGCCGCATCGGCACGGATCTTCTTCCAGTCGATCGAGCCGCCTTTGCCGGTCGGATAGCCTTCGAGGAAGATGTTTTCGGCGACTCTGAATTCGGCGATCAGCGCGATCTCCTGGAACACCACCTTGATGCCCTCTTTCAGGCTATCGCGCGGCGACTTGATGTCGGCCTCGCGGCCGCGCAGGCGGATGGTGCCGGCATCCTTGCCGTAGACCCCGGCCATGATCTTGATCAGCGTCGACTTGCCGGCGCCGTTCTCGCCCATCAGGGCATGGATTTTGCCGGGTTCCAAGGTCAGATCGACATTGTCCAGCGCCACCACGCCGGGAAAACGCTTGCCGATGCCGCGCATCTCCAGCGCCGGCACGCTTTTGTCGACAGCCACGGTTTCGCCGGGGTGAAGGAAATCAACCGACATTGGCTCTGTTCCGCACGATGTCGAGATAGGTCGCCAGGATGATGACGATTCCGGGCACCACCATCTGCAGATCCTGGTTCCAGCCGAGGATGATGATGCCGTTGTCGATGACCTTCAGCACGAGCACTCCAAGCAATGTGCCGAGCAGCGAGCCGCGACCGCCAAGTAGGCTGGTGCCGCCGAGGATGACGGCGGCAATCACCGTCAGCTCGAAGCCGCGGCCGGCGGTCGGCTGGCCGGCATTCATCAGCGACGACAGGATCATGCCGGCGACGCCGACGCACAGGCCGGTGACGACGAAGGCGAACAGTTTCAGCCGTTGCGAGCGCACGCCGGAGAGACGAACCGCGCGCTCGTTGGCGCCGACAGCGTAGAGATAACGGCCGAGCGTGGTGAAGCGCAGCGTTGCCGCGGCCAGCGCGAAAATCACCGCGGCAACGACCACGGGCAGCGGGATCGCGCCGATATAGCCAGCGCCGAGATCGGTGAAGCCGGCAAGCCGGTGGTGGTTCTGCACCGCCTCGCGGGTGAACAGGTAAACGCCGCCCTGCAGCATCATCATGGTGCCGATGGTGGCGATCAGCGAGTTCACCTTGAGGCTGGTGACGACGAGGCCGTTGAAAAGGCCGACCGCGCCTGAAAAGGCGAGCGCCACCAGCAGCCCGAGCGTCAGACTGTGCGTTGAATTGAGCACGGCCATGCCGATGCAGCCGACAAAAGCCAGCGATGCACCGACCGACAGGTCGACTTCCGCAGTGATGATCAGCATCGTCATGCCGGAGGCAACGATCAGCACCAGCGCGCATTGGCGCAGGATGGCGATGATGTTGGCCTCGGAATAGAATTGCGGCGCGGCAATCGAAATGGCGATGCAGAGCACGGCCAGGATCACGCCGAGCACCAGCTGGCTGCTGCCCAGCAGCTGGCCGCCGATGAAACGCCTTGGCGCAGAGGATTGCGTAAGCTCGCTCATGTCCATTTTATTTCCGGGCCCGTATCGGTGCCGTCGCCGTCTGGAAACTGCCGGCCAAAACAGGACGGTTGCCCTGTTTTGCCGTTCGGCATATCCGATCCGCCGCCCTTCCCGCCGTGCGGGAAGGGCTACCCGGAATCCTTACTTCTTCAGATCGGCGGAAGTTTTCATGCATTTTTCCGGTGGCTGAAGCGCATTGACGGCATCCCATTTGATTTTGCGTGTGGTGCCATCGTAGTCGTAGAACTTCTTCCAGTCGTCGCCGTTCATCGGCGCGGTCGGGCTGACAATGTGTTCCGGCACCTCTTCGCCATTGAAGAGCGTAACCGCTGCATCGATGGCGGTGTAGCCTTCCTTTTCCGGGAACATCGCGGCCTCGATGCGGTAGGACGGCTCGTTCTGCATCGCATTGATGAAGGCGAGGCCTTCGCCGCCGGTGCCGACAGTCAAGAGGCCGTCCTGCGACTTGCCGGCCGCTTTCCAGGCTTGAAGGCCGCCGAGCGAGGAGGAATCGTTGATGCCGTAGATGATGTTGATGTCGGCGTTCTTGGCAAGAGCCGCCGAAGAGACTTCGAGTGCGCGATCGGGATTGCCGCCGCCGTCGAGGTCGTGGACCATGACCGCGTCGGGGATGATGGTCTTGAGGCCATCCATGAAACCCTGCGACCGCAGCACGGTGGCGGACAGCAGCGGCAGGCCGACATTCATCACCTTGGCTTTGGCTTCGAGCTTTTCCTTGGCGTATTTGCCGGCTTCGACGCCGGCGGTGTAGCCGGTGTCGTAGTCGCAGATCGCGACCATTGTGGTCATGCCCTTGACCGGATTGCCTTCGAGCACGACCGGAACGTTGTTGGATTTCGCCTGGCGCAGCAGCGGCACGACGCCTTCCTCGTTGACGGGCGTGATGATCAGGACGTCGACGCCCTTGGCCATGAAATCTTCGGCGGCGGAGACCTCCTTGGCAACGTCCAGATTGGCGTCCTGCACCTCGAGCTCGATACCGAGTTCCTTGGCGCGTGACTGCATGCCCTTGATGACGTTCTGATACCACTCATGGGTGGCGTAGTTGGTGACGTAGCCGATGCGCTTCGGCATGTTTTCGGCGTGTGCCGCGGCGGCGCTCAGAGCAAGCACCGCCGCCGAGGCAAACAGCATCGATTTGGACCAGTTCATGTTTCTTCTCCCTGTATTTCTTGTCAGTTGCTGAACGGATAGTCCCGCCGTTCCGGGTCGGCACGTGAAGAGGCGGCAGCTTCGCCCGCGCCCAGCGCCGCCGATATCGCCTCGGCCGCCGCCTTCGTCCGCTCGAACACGGTGCTGCGATCGAAGCGGGCGGCCTTTTGCGGCAGGAAGGGGACGGTGAGCGCGGCAATGACGGCGCCGGTATGGTCGCGCACCGGCATCGAAATGTTGGTGCAGCCCTCGACAGCCAGCGAGGCGCGCATTTCATAGCCGAGCCTTGCGACTTCGTTCAGCCGCGCTTCGATTTCCGCCCGGCTGCCTTGGCCTTCGCCTGCAGCGACGATCCGTTCGACGATGCGGTCGCGCTCGGCGCGGCTCGAATGCGCCAGCAGCACCGCGCCGGAGCTCGTTTCGAGGATCGGGAAATGCGAGCCAAGGGCAACCGAATAACGCATCGGCAAAGGCGAATCGATCTGCAGCACGACCAGTGCGCTCTCGCCTTCGCGCACGACCAGATGGCAGCTCTGGTCGGCATTGGCGGCGAGGCCGCGCATCACCGGCAGCGCGCATTCGACCAGGCGGTTCACCGGGGGATGCATATGCGCCAGTTCGAACAGCTTCAGCGACAGGCGGAAGCGGTCCGATTGCGTCCGGAAAATGTAGCCGCGCTTCTCCAGCAGCAGCAGGATGCGGTAGATCTCGTGAATGGAGCGCCCCATTCCGGTGGCGATCTCGGTCTGGGTCAGCGGCTCGCCGCTGGCAGCCATGAATTCCAGTATGTCGAGCGCCTTCTCCACCGCCGGCACCCGATAGCCGTTGCGGCCGCTTTCGCCTTCGTCGACGATCTGGGCAATATCGGCGGCCATTACGCGACGCTCCGTTGCGGCTGGCCATGCCTGGTCTCGCGATAGAGCCGGTTCAGCCGATCCGCGAGCTCGGCCGCCTGCAATTCGCCGGCGATCGCCGCCGCGGCATGAGGGGCGCATTGGCGGAAGAAGCTGATGAAGCCCGGATGGGTCGGGCGCAGATAAGAGGCTTCGATCGTCGCCAGCGTCGAGGCGAAGAAGCCGCCCGAGAGCGCGTTGACCTCGGTATCCTGCCACGCCGCCAGCGACCCCGGCTGTCCGCCGGATTTCACATAGTCGCCGCGCTGATAGCCGGGCGAGCACAGAAATAGCGCGTAATCGATGGCCGCCTGCTTGTGTTTCGATTGGGCGCTGACGCCGATGCCGGCGCCGCCAAGCAAGGCGCCGGCAGATCGCGGCGTCGGCACGTCGGCGAAGCGCAGATACGGCCTGTCGGGTATGGAGGCATAATTCACATAGCCGAAGGCGAACGGCACGTAGACCACGTCGTCATGCGCGACCATATGATCATAGCAGCGGATCGGGTTCCATTTCGGCGAGTTCGGATGCGACAGCGCCGCAAGCTGGCGCAATTGTCCGACGGCCTGCTCGATTTTTTCCCTGGCAATGAACCCGTCGCCGTCTTCGCGGGGCTCACCGAGCGTCAAAAGCAGGCACATGGCGTCAGTCGGCACCAATGGCAGCCCAAGCCATTTGCCGTCCTTCAAGGCGCGCCGGCCGAGCTCCAGCACCTCGTCATGGCTGCGCGGCAGCGGTCCGTAGCGCTCCAGGAGATCGGGGCGATATGAGGCAACCTGACAGGCAGCATCGATCGGCAACGCCCATTGAAGCCCGTCCCTTGCGTAGGATTGCCAGGATGCGCCGACCGAATCCCGTTCGAAGCCGTGGCGCTGCTCGGCCGACAAATCGAACGGCACCATCAGCCCGCCTTCGGCAATATCGCCGATGAACGGATGGTCGAACACGACAAGGTCATAGGCGCCGAGCACCGGACCAAGCGCGCCCTCGCCGAACTCATAGAGGCTGCGGCGGTCCCATTCGATCTCAAGACCGGGATTGGCGGCACAATACGGCCCGATGCTGGCGTCGAGCGGACCCCAGCAGCGTCGGTGATCCCACGCGAGGCCGCGCAGTCTTGTCATGCCGAAATTCCTCCCAGAGGCGGCCATGCGCCGGCCCAGCCGATTAGTAGCAACTATTTTCACCTAGACAAGTAGTTTTTACATACGCAAAGCCAGTCCTCGCTTCCGTTTGGCCGAGAAAGCCGCCCAACCATCCCTGGTGCGCATAGCGTTGCCGCCGGCCTGCAACCAAAGGCTGCGATGGATCTGGCTTTTTGGGAACTTTCGCGACGAACATTCGTTCGGTTGGCGCAGCCATCTGGAGCAGCAGCACTGAAATTAGCAGCCACGTCGCAGGGAGCGGACTAAATGGACCAACCGTGGGCGCGGCCATGAACCGGTTTACCGCCTTGGCATTCGCCACGTTTCTGGCGATAACTTCGATCTGGGTACTGTTTCTGGTTTCTTAGGATTTGGCTCTGGTTGCTTGGGATCTGCCGCTGGTTTTTAGGATTTGGAGGGTTCTCGACAGGTTGACCGCTTAACGATGACGTCCGCCGCGTGTGGTTCTGCCAGCCGGAGCCCCGTGCGTGAAGAAACTGTCGCCAGGAGCACACCGGCGCGCACATTCGGGGGTTGGCAGCCACGCTGCCTGCAACGTTCCATCGGTTTTCAGGAAACGGCGAGATGTCATGTTGCTGAGGGCGATCGTTCGAAATTGTGCCGCCATCCGTGTTGGCCGCGTCGGCGCGACGATGCTTGTTGCCGCGCTGCTTGCCGGCTGCCAGGGCGGCGTGCTCGATCCGCAAGGGCCGGTGGGGGCGGCGCAGCGGACGATCCTGCTCAATTCGGTCGCTATCATGCTGGCCATCGTCATCCCGACGATCGTGGCGACGCTCGGCTTTGCCTGGTGGTTCCGGGAAACCAACACAAGAGCGCGGTACCTGCCGGAATGGGCCTATTCCGGACGCATCGAACTGGTAGTCTGGTCGATCCCCATCCTCGTCATCCTGTTTCTGAGCGGCATCATCTGGATCGGATCGCATGACCTCGACCCAATGAAGCCGTTGGATTCCCAGCAAAGGCCGTTTGAGGTGCAGGTCGTCTCGCTCGACTGGAAATGGCTGTTCATCTACCCCGAGCAGAATGTCGCGAGCATCAACCAGCTCGTGGTGCCGGCGGGCAGGCCGGTGCATTTCTCGCTTACCTCGGCAAGCGTCATGAACGCGTTCTTCGTGCCTCAGCTTGGCGGCATGATCTATACGATGAATGGCATGACGACGCAGCTTCACCTGCAGGCGGATCAGCCCGGCGAATTCTATGGGCGGTCGGCCCATTTCAGCGGTGACGGTTTTCCAGGCATGCAATTCGTGCTGCATGCCGTCGCAGCGGATGCCTTCGATGCGTTCGTCAATTCGGCGCGAAGCCAGGGACAGGCACTCGACAAGGCCAGCTACCAGGAACTGGCCAGACAGAGCATCGACGTGCCGCCTTCGACCTATCGCTCGGTCGAGCCGGACCTTTTCCATGAAATCGCGACGCAGGGCGTTCCGCCCGCGCCCGGTCCCCAGGCCGGTCGCCCCGAGCCGAGCGTATCGCCCAAGGCAGGAGGCTGACAATGCTCGGAAAATTGAGCTGGGACGTCATTCCGTTCGATCAGCCTCTGCCGATGATCGCCTCGGCGGTCGTCGCCCTGGCAATCCTCGGCGTGCTGGCCTGGGTCTTCCTGGCCGGCCATTTCCCCTATCTCTGGCGCGAATGGATCACCAGCGTCGATCACAAGCGGATTGGCGTCATGTACACGCTGCTGGCGCTGCTGATGCTGCTGCGCGGCTTCAGCGACGCCGTCATGATGCGGTCGCAGCAGGCCCTCGCCTTCCAGGCGCCCGGCTATCTGCCGCCCGACCACTTCAACCAGGTCTTTTCCGCCCACGGCACAATCATGATCTTTTTCGGGGCGATGCCGTTCGTCATCGGCCTGATGAACCTGGTCGTGCCGCTGCAGCTCGGCGTCCGAGACGTTGCCTTTCCGACGCTCAACTCGGTGAGTTTCTGGCTCACCGCCACCGGTGCGCTGCTGGTCAACATCTCGCTGGTGATCGGTGAATTCGCGCGTACCGGATGGCTGCCCTATCCGCCGCTCAGCGAGACCGCCTATTCGCCGGGCGTCGGCGTCGACTATTATCTGTGGGCCGTGCAGATAGCGGGCGTCGGAACGCTGCTCACCGGGATCAATTTCGTCACCACGATCCTGAAGATGCGGTCGCCCGGCATGAGTTACCTCAGGATGTCGATGTTCTGCTGGACCTCACTCGCCGCCAGCCTGCTCATCGTCGCCGCCTTCCCGATCCTCACCGCCACGCTCGCGATGCTGACGCTCGACCGCTATTTCGGCTTTCATTTCTTCACCAATGAAGCTGGCGGCAACATGCTGATGTTCGTGAACCTGATCTGGGCCTGGGGCCATCCCGAGGTCTACATCCTCGTCCTGCCGGCGTTCGGCATCTTCTCGGAGGTCATCTCCACCTTCTCCAGCAAGCCGCTGTTCGGCTACCGCTCGATGGTGGCCGCGACGCTCTTCATCTGCATCGTCTCCTTCATGGTGTGGCTGCACCACTTCTTCACGATGGGCGCCGGCGCCGACGTCAACGCCGCGTTCGGCATCGCCACCAGCATCATCGCTGTCGGTACCGGCGTGAAGATCTATAACTGGATGTTCACCATGTATGGCGGCCGCATCCGCTTCGCGACGCCAATGCTGTGGTCGCTGGGCTTTATGGTGACATTCGTTATCGGCGGCATGACGGGTGTGTTGCTGGCGGTGCCACCGGCCGATTTCCTGCTCCACAACAGCCTGTTCCTGGTGGCGCATTTCCACAACGTCATCATCGGCGGCGTGCTGTTCGGCGCCTTCGCGGGATATACCTACTGGTTTCCCAAGGCATTCGGCTTCCGGCTGCACGAGGGCTGGGGCAAGCTGGCCTTCTGGCTGACGCTGATTGGATTCTACGCCACCTTCGTACCGCTCTACGCTGTCGGCCTGCTCGGCATGACCCGCCGCATGCAGCATTTCGACGTGCCGGCATGGCATCCGTGGGTGCTGGTTGCCGGCGTCGGCATGTTGATCACCACCGCCGGCGTGGTCGCGCAGATCGTACAGCTCGTCGTCAGCATCCGGCAGCGCGCGGCGCTTCGCGACGCCACCGGAGATCCCTGGGACGGCCGCTCGCTGGAATGGGCCACGCCCTCGCCGCCGCCGGTATTCAACTTCGCCGCGCTTCCGCATGTCGAGGGCGAAGAGCCCTACTGGAGCATCAAGCAGCGGGCACGCGAGCAAAACCGGCTGCGCGACGAGCCTGACTACGAGCCGATCGAGATGCCCCGCAACAGTCCCACCGGGTTCATCTGCGCCTTCTTTGCGACCGTGATGGGCTTTGCTCTCATCTGGCACATCTGGTGGATGGTGGCGCTCGGCGCGCTCGGTGCTTTGGCCACCTTCGTCGTATTCGCGTGGCGCGACATCCCCGAATACGTCATTCCTGCCGCCGAAGTCGCCCGGATCGACCGCGCCAACCGAAGTGCGCGCCGCGAGGCGCTGGCCACTTACACGGGGCCAAGGCCATGACCGCGATCGACGTTCGAGAGCGTGACCCCTACCGCCTCCATGGCGGGCACGGCCATGCACCCGGCCACGGCGACGGCGGCCCGGCACCGATCCGGATCGTCGTGGGCTACGGCTTCTGGATCTTCCTTCTGAGCGACATCGTGATGTTCTCGGCCTTCTTCGCGGCCTATGCCGTGCTGGCGGGCAAGACGGCGGGCGGGCCGAGCGGGGCCGAGCTGTTCGACCTGCGCAACGTCGCGATCGAGACGGCCGCTTTGCTGTTGTCGAGCTTTACCTGCGGTCTCGCCAGCCTTGCCGTGACAGCGCGGCGAAGCTCCTGGTTCTATGTCGCGATGACTGTCACCTTCGTGCTCGGCGCCAGCTTCATCCTGCTCGAGTTGCGCGAGTTCGCGCATATGGTTGCCAGCGGTGCCGGACCGACGCGCAGCGCTTTCCTGTCGGCATTCTTCACGCTGGTGGGATGCCATGGCCTTCACGTGACGGCGGGGCTGCTGTGGCTGCTCACGATGATGGCGCAGATCTTCGCCAAGGGATTCCGCGACGATATTCTTCGGCGTTTCATGTGCTTCAGCCTGTTCTGGCACGCCCTCGACATCATCTGGGTCGCCCTGTTCACGGTGGTCTATCTCCTGGGAGCAAGTCGATGAGCAATGCGGACGATCGCCACGCGCAACGGCGCGACACCGATGGCCTGGAGCGCTACGACATCGATACGGCGCCGGGTGACGAATACCTCGGCGACACCGAGGTCGGATCCGGGCTACGCGGCTATGTGATCGGCCTCGGGCTGGCAACGCTGCTGACCATCGCCTCGTTCTGGTTGCCCGGAACCAACCTGATATGGGCACCCGGCATTCCGGTGGCGCTGGTCGTGCTGGCGATCGCCCAGATGGGCGTGCATCTCGTCTTCTTCCTGCACATCACGACGGGACCGGACAACACCAACAACGCCCTGGCGCTTGCCTTCGGCGTGCTGATCGTAGTTCTGGTGATCGGCGGCTCGATCTGGATCATGGCCAATCTCGACCACAATTTGATGCCGATGAATGCGATCATGAACATGAACCGCTAGCGATTTGAGGCGCAGCGCAGTGCCTCCAGCCCGGCCTTGCCCGCCGCTTCAGACGCGTTGCCGGATGACGGACCGGTATCAGCTGCGCTGGCTGGAGTTTTGATTTTTGCGATCCTGCGGCGATATCGCGCCTTTCGAGGCCTTTGAGCCGCCGCCCCACTCCTGGGCTTTCCGTGCCTGATCGCCTGCTTCCTTCGGTGCCTCGGCCTTGTCGCTGCCGCTGGCTTTCTTGCCGGATATGGGTTGGTCGACAGGGTTTGATTTGTTGTCCATCATGCTTCTCCGTTTGTGCCGAACCAGGCGACGGGGTGGCGTGGCGTCCTCAAGCCCGTTCGAACGTGCCGACGAGCTCGGCCTCTCCCACGACGTGCGGCTCGGCCTGTTTCAGCACGTCTTCGACGGCAGCCTTCTCGCCGAGATGAAGCGTCTCGGCGTCGAGTGCAAGAAGCCGGAAATGGTAATGGTGGAGCCCATGCCCAGGCGGCGGCTGGGGGCCGTCATAATGAGGATTGCCGAAATCGTTGACGCCGTGTCCGAGGCTCTCGGTCTTGGCGCCGGCGGTCGTGCCTTCGGGAAGAAAGTTGCGCTGTGCGTCGATGTCGTAGACCGCCCAATGACGGAACATGCCTGAAGGGGCGTCGGGGTCCTCGACGGCCAGGACGAAGCTTTTGGTTCGTTGCGGCGCGTCCGTCCACTCCAATGGCGGCGAGACGTTGCCGCCGTCGCGGGAATAGCGCGGCGGTATTTTTTCGCCATCGGCAAAGGCAGAGCTTTTGAGAGTGAAAGCCATGGTCTCCATCTCCCTGTCTGAGATTCCCTCATAAACAGCTACGAGCCGCCGAGTTCCGGTCGCCGCCCCGGTCAAACCCAGGGCTATCGCAGATGGAAAGCCGAGGCTTTCGCTCTACGACGTACCCCCACCCCTAACCCTCCCCACAAGGGGGAGGGAGACTTCCGTTGGCGCTGACCTCGGCAAATTTGCCTGCCTTTCGGCGCCAAAAGGGGAAGTAAGGGCATGCGGCAGCGTTCCCTCCCCCTTGTGGGACAGTCAAACCGGATTGCCGGCCGTTGGCCGGAACATTCGCCGAGGAAGCGGGTTTTTCGGTTCGGACGCATCGCCGCGGAAACGGCGATGGGCTCGGCAATGGACGAAGGGCGCGACATGACCGGGCTAAGCGGTAAGCAACCAAGCGGGGCGAAAGGTGTTGTGGTCGCATTCTCCGTGCCGGGCGGCGAGACAATCTATACCCACGAGCGGGAAACCGTCGCTGCCGTTGCGCGCACGATTGCGGCGTTGAAGGGCTTTGCCTTCCGCGAGGGCCTGAGTGACGGCGGCGGTGACGGTCGCCGACTGTATTTCGTGCCGGACGACAGCCTGCTTGCCGTCGATGCGCTCCAACTGGGCATAAACGGGCCGGAGGACCTCTTCGGCGGTGTGGTGCCCTGGCGCCTCGCAACCACCAAGGCCATAACCCACGAGCTGGTGGACAGGTCGGCGGCACGGCCAAAAGAATGGCCAGCCGGCTTCGGCAGAGCCGTCGGCGCTGCCGTACTGCCCGGCTATACCGCATTTTCACGCGATGACGCGCTGCGCGCAGCGGAACGTCTGCTGCAGCTAGGGCTGGTCCGGTTCAAGCCACCGCGCGCTTCGCGGGGCCGCGACCAGCACACCGCCGCGACCGTTGCCGACATCGAAAGGCTGCTGGAACGATATCCATCCTCCGACCTGAGGGAATACGGCCTTGTTCTCGAAACGGAGCTTCGCGACATCGTCACGCTGAGCATTGGCAGAACGGCGATCGACGGAACATCGGTCGCCTATTACGGCGTGCAGCGAATGACGGCCGACAATGCCGGACAGCCCGTTTACGGCGGATCCGATCTGGTCGTCGTGCGCGGCGGATGGGAGGCGCTGGACGGGCTGCAGCTTTCTCCGGCGCTAAGTTTGGCTGTGGCGCAGGCGAGGATCTACGACGCCGCGATGGATGGCTATCCCGGATTCTTTGCCTCACGGCGCAACTACGACATCGGCCAAGGTGTCGATTCCTCGGGCATCTGGCGATCGGGAGTGCTGGAAGCCAGTTGGCGGATCGGCGGCAGCAGCACGGCCGAGCTTGCGGCAATGGAGGCCATGACGCGTGACCCCGACGTGCAGATTGTGCATGTCTCCGCGGTCAAGCAGTTCGGCAACACCGCGCGGCTGCCGCTGAATGCAGAAATCCACTTCGACGGGGAGGACCCCGAGGAGGGCCAAATCACGCGTTACACCGTCGTCACCCAGGCGATCCGAGGGCCGGTCGGGGAAGCCGGCCGATCGTCGTTCTAACCATGTCAGGTTGAAGCCAAGCACGCCTCCGGCAGGGAACATCCGCCAATGGCCCGAGTTTGTTTCGGGCAGGCAGCAAGTCAGAGACCGGAGGAAAAAATGATCGAGATGATTGCCGCTCCCCAGAATGTCGCCGCCTTTCGTGTCACCGGCACCGTGACGGCGGACGACTACGACAAAGTCATCCCGGCAATCGAAGCGAAACTGAGCGACCACAAGGACATCGGCGTCCTGACCGATCTTGCCGATTTCGAGGACATGACGGCTGGCGCCTTGCGGCGCGACCTGCAGTATGGGCTGAGCAAACTTGGCGAGGTCCACCGCTTCAAACGTGCCGCCGTGATTTCCAACAAGCAGTGGATCAAGGCAGCCACGGAAATGACGGACGCGCTGTTTCCGCAAATCGAGGCGCGGGTGTTCCCGGAGGACGAAAAAGCCCAGGCCCTGAAATGGGTGGCAGGCGTACAATAGCGGTGTTGGGGAGTGCCATGCCGTTCGACAAACGACAGAATCCGGAAGGCCTCGGGGAGGTCTATGACAGCGAGAGCGACGAAGCCGTCGTGGTCGGCGGGTTGCCGCTTTCCGGTCTCGACGAAAGCGAAGCCGATGAAGCGATTGAAAAGCTCAATCGGGGCGATCTGACGTCGGACAACATCCCCGAGACGGTTCGGTCAGGGTGGCCTCCGACCAAGGACGGTTTGTGATGACAGCCTGACGGACGTCACCGAGGACCGGTCGCGGATCTACGACGAGGCCTTGACCCCGAGCTTGCGGGCTTTGTCCTCAAATTCGTCGCGAATATCCTCGATCGTCGGCAGATGCAGGCGCCGCAGCTGGGCGTGCAACTTTTTGGCGGCATCTGAGGTCAGGTCGCGCTTGAAATTGGTCGCGACCTCCTCGGCCGAGCCGTAATGGCGATAGCGCTCGATCTCGGTCTTCGTGGCTTGCTGGACGTGCTCGAGCGTCTTGCGTTCGGCATCGGATTTTCCGTCTGGTTTGGCCCGCATGACCGGATTGAACGCTTTGCTGATAACGAATTCGACCAGTTCCTGCTGGGCGTGAGCCATGATTGTTCTCCCTCGAAGAAGGGCTGTCCGAGCCTAGAACGGTTCATCGGGGGAAACGCTGAACCGATCTCTCTTGTTTTGACACAATTCCGAACGGAAAACCGTTTCACACTTTTCCTGGAATTGCTCTAACCGCGGCGGCAATTGAAGGTTCCCTGGCTTGGGATTTCATTGCCGCTGGAGGTCAAGGGCGAAGATCACAGCCGCGCCTTGGTGGTGCGCGGCGTTGCCAGGAGCAGGCTTGTTTCGCTGCCGGTAATTCCGGGAATCAGCCGGATACGTCTCAGCACCGCATCGAACTCGCTCAGCGTCTGGGTTCCGAGTTCTATCACCAGGTCCCACCGGCCATTGGTGGTGTGGATGGTCGAGACCTCGGAGAAGCCGCCCAGCGCCCGGATGACGCGATCGGCGGCATGGCCCTCGATCTCGATCATCATGATGCCACGCACCCGCTGATCGACCGCGTCGGCGCGTAGAATGACGGTGTAGCCGACGATGACGCCGTCTCTTTCAAGTCGCTCGATCCGGGACCTTACCGTTGCCCGGGAGACACCCAGGCTAATGGCAAGGTCGGAAATGCTGCGCCGGGCGTCGTGCCGCAAAGAGGTGATGATCTGCTCATCGAGACGGTCCATGTTTGCTCACAACGGAAGTAGATCGTGCCACAATGGTAGGGCACTTCAACAAATTTGCCAATTTGACATGTTCATTCTGCCAGCGATGCCCGCTTCAATAAAGCCATCGTAATTCGGTGGGTATGACAAATGCATTGCACGATCGTTGGGGCGCCGATCCAGGCCGGCTCAGGCCGCATGGGCTGCGAGATGGGGCCGAGCGCGCTTCGCACGGCCGGTCTGGCCGGCGCGCTGACCGAGCTTGGCCATACGCTGACCGACCTCGGAACGATTGTCCCTGCCGATATGCGCCCTGTCGTACACGGCAACGCGGCGGTGAAGGCGCTGCCGGAAATCGCCGCCTGGACGGCAGCGATCAGCGAAACTGCCTATGCCGCAAGCGCCGATGCGATGCCGATCTTTCTCGGCGGCGACCACAGCATTTCGGCCGGCACGCTCGCCGGCATAGCCCGCCGCGCGGCGAATGCCGGTCGGCCGCTCTTCGTGCTGTGGCTCGACGCCCACCCCGATTTTCATACGCTCGACACGACGACCAGCGGCAATCTGCATGGCGTGCCGCTGGCCTATGCAAGCGGGCAGCCCGGCTTCGAGGGCTATTTCCCCCGGCTTGCAGCACAGGTGGAGCCGGCTTGCATATGCGCGCTGGGGATCCGCAGCGTGGACCTGGCGGAACGGGATGCATTGCGCAGAGCCGGCGTGACGGTCCACGACATGCGTTCGATCGACGAGCACGGCATAGCGCAACTGCTTCGCGCCTTTCTCGAACGGGTGAGCGCCGCCAATGGCATGCTCCATGTCAGCCTCGACGTCGATTTTCTCGACCCGTCGATCGCCCCGGCGGTGGGCACCACCGTTCCCGGCGGCGCCACCTTCCGCGAGGCGCATCTGGCGATGGAAATGCTGCATGACAGCGGCCTCGTCACCAGTCTCGACCTGGTCGAGCTCAACCCATTTCTTGACGAGCGCGGCCGCACCGCCACGCTTTTGGTTGACCTGACCGCAAGCCTGATGGGCCGGCGGATCATGGACCGCCCGACGAGGGGGTTCTGAGCCATGACCGCCAATTTGAACATCGTCCCGTTCGTCAGCGTCGACCGCATGATGAAGCTGGTGCTTGCCATCGGCATCGAGCGCTTTCTGGTCGAGCTTGCCGCCTATATCGAAGAGGATTTCAGGCGCTGGGAGCTGTTCGACAAGACGCCGCGCGTCGCCTCGCACAGCATTGACGGCGTCATCGAGCTGATGCCGACCAGCGACGGGCAGCTTTACGGCTTCAAATATGTCAACGGGCATCCGAAGAACACGCGTGACGGCCGCCAGACCGTGACCGCTTTCGGCGTGCTTGCCGATGTCGGCAACGGCTATCCGATGCTGCTTTCGGAAATGACCATCCTAACGGCGCTCAGAACCGCCGCAAGCTCGGCGGTCGCGGCGAAATACCTCGCTCCAGAGGCCGCCAGGTGCATGGCGATCATCGGCAATGGCGCGCAATCGGAATTCCAGGCCATTGCCTTCAAGGCGCTGCTTGGCGTCGACAGGCTGCGTCTCTACGATATCGACCCGGCGGCCTCGACGAAATGCATGAAGAACCTTGCCGGCATGGGTTTCGACATCAAGCTCTGCGCGTCGGCGCAGGAAGCCGTTGAAGGTGCAGAGATCATCACCACGGTTACCGCCGACAAGCGGTCGGCAACAATCCTGACCGACAACATGGTGGGATCCGGCGTGCACATCAATGCGGTAGGCGGCGATTGCCCGGGCAAGACCGAGCTGCATCGCGACATTCTGCTGCGCTCGGATATTTTCGTCGAATACCCGCCGCAGACGCGCATCGAAGGCGAGAGCCAGCAGCTCGATGCGGATCATCCGGTCACCGAATTGTGGCAGGTGATGACAGGAAAGGCAGCAGGCCGGACGGACGCCCGACAGATCACATTGTTTGATTCCGTCGGCTTTGCGATCGAGGATTTTTCCGCGTTGCGTTACGTTCGCGATCAGCTTCAGCGGACCGGCCTTTACGAGGAACTAGACCTTCTGGCCGATCCCGATGAGCCGCGTGACCTGTTTGGCATGCTGCTGCGCGCCGAAAAAGCGACCGGGCTGGCGGCCGCCGGCAGCTGAGCTGCGATCCTGTCGGTCAGTCCTTCTTTTCCTGATACAGGCGCTCGGTGGCGCGCTCGCTTTCCCTGCGCTCCGCCGGGCCGCGACGGCGCTGCGTGAGCAGGGCGTAGGCGATCAGGATTGCCAGCAGCAGTGGACCGCCTGCAACAACGAGCAACCACAAACTATTCCCAGACATCGACCGTCTCCTTTCCCTCACAACCGGGAAGGACCCGAACCGTTCCTCCGTCTTGTTGGGAGTCGTCAGCGGGGCGCGGTGCAATTCAGGATTTTATGCCTCGGTCAGGACGTTGCACGCCTTGTCTGCACTCAGGATGTCCTTATCTAGACTCTTATCCTTCGATCACATGCACTCTCTGCGAAGTGAAGGGAACCACAAGGGCTTTCTGACATTTGGTTGTTCAAGAGACAAACGTGCAGCCACACCGGCTCCGGGGCTAGGAATACCATGCGTGAGAATCAATCCGACGTCTTCGATCTGTTTTCCGAGGTTTACAAGAATGCGGCTCAGGAGGAGATAAGCCTCCAGCAATATCTGCTTGCCTGCCGCGAGGACAAGTCGATGTACGCCTCGGCACCCGAACGGATGGTCGAGGCGATCGGCGAGCCGACCTTTGTCGATACCAGCAAGGACGAGCGGCTCGGCCGTATTTTTTCGAACCGGACGATCAAGATCTATCCAACCTTCGCCGACTTTTACGGCATGGAGGATACGATCGAGCGTATCGCCGGTTATTTCCGCTATGCCTCGCAAGGGCTCGAGGAACGCAAGCAGATCCTCTATCTGCTTGGCCCGGTCGGCGGCGGCAAGTCCTCGCTTGCGGAGCAGCTGAAAAGGCTGATGGAGCAGCGTCCGATCTATACGCTGAAGGTCGGCGGCCAGGTCAGCCCGGTCTTCGAATCGCCGCTCGGGCTGTTCGACCCCGACCGCATGGGCGACCTTTTGGAGGACAAATACGGCATCGCCCGACGGCGGCTGAACGGCCTGATCTCGCCCTGGGCGGCCAAGCGCCTCGACGAATTGTCCGGCGACATCTCCAAATTCAGCGTCGTCAAGCTGATGCCGTCCAGGCTGCGCCAGATCGGCATTGCCAAGACCGAGCCGGGCGACGAGAACAACCAGGACGTTTCGGCCCTGGTCGGCAAGGTCGACATCAGGCAGCTGGAAAACTTCAGCCAGTCCGATCCGGACGCCTACTCCTATAGCGGCGGGCTGAACCGGACGACGCAAGGGCTGCTCGAATTCGTCGAGATGTTCAAGGCGCCAATCAAGGTGCTGCATCCGCTGCTGACCGCCACCCAGGAAGGCAGCTACAACGGCACCGAGAATTTCGGCGCTTTCCCCTATCAGGGCATCATCGTTGCCCATTCCAACGAATCGGAATGGCTGCAGTTCAAGAACAACAAGAACAACGAGGCGTTCCTCGACCGCATCCTGGTGGTCAAGGTGCCGTATTGCCTGCGCGTCACCGAAGAGCGGCAGATCTACGAGAAGCTGTTGCGCGAAAGCGAATTGGCTAACAGCCCCTGCGCTCCGGAAGTGCTCGATATCCTCAGCCGGTTCACCGTCTCGACCCGCCTGGCCGAACACGACAATTCGCCGCTCTACACCAAGATGCGCGTCTATGACGGCGAGAACCTCAAGGAAACCGATCCCAAGGCGAAGTCGGTCCAGGAATACCGAAACGCCGCCGGCGTCGACGAAGGCATGACCGGCGTCAGCACCCGCTTCGCCTTCAAGATCCTGTCGCAGACCTTCAATTACGACACCGAAGAGGTGGCGGCCGATCCGGTGCATCTGATGTACATCCTTGAAGAGGCGATCAAGCGCGAGCAGTTCCCGAAGGAGACCGAGGCGGACTATCTCGATTTCATAAAGTCGGAGCTGGCCACCCGTTATGCCGAGTTCATCGGCCACGAGATCCAGAAGGCCTATCTGGAATCCTACAGCGAATACGGCCAGAACCTGTTCGACCGCTATATCGCCTACGCCGATGCCTGGATCGAGGATCAGGACTACAAGGATACCGATACCGGCCAGATCCTCAATCGCGAGGTCTTGGATAACGAATTGTCGCAGGTCGAAAAGCCGGCCGGCATCGCCAATCCCAAGGACTTCCGCAACGAAGTGGTGAAGTTCACGCTGCGCGCGCGGGCCAGAAACCATGGCCGCAACCCGTCATGGACAAGCTATGAGAAGCTGCGCGAAGTCATCGAGAAGCGGATGTTCGGGCAGGTCGAGGACCTGCTGCCAGTGATCAGCTTCGGCTCCAAGCAGGACAGCGTGACGGAGAAGCGGCATACCGAATTCGTGCAGCGGATGATCCAGCGCGGCTACACCGAGCGCCAGGTCCGCCGGCTGGTGGACTGGTACATGCGGGTGAACAAGGCGGGTTGAAGCCAGCCCGGGGTAACATATGCCGATCTTCATTGATCGCCGACTGAACCCGAAGGACAAAAGCCTCGGCAATCGGCAGCGTTTCCTGCGGCGGGCGCGCGAAGAGTTGAAGCGCACCATCCGCGATCAGATCCGCGCCGGCAAGATCGCCGACGTGGACGCCGAGCATGCCGTTTCGATGCCGGCGCGGGGTACCGGCGAGCCGAGCTTCAATGATGCCAGGAACAGCGGCAGCCGCCAGCACGTCCTGCCCGGCAACAAGCATTTCACCCCAGGCGACCGGCTGCCCAAGCCTGGCCAGGGCGGCGGCATGGGATCAGCCCCGGGAAGAACCGAATCGGAGGACGATTTCCGTTTCGTGCTGTCGCGCGAAGAGGTTCTCGACCTCTTTTTCGAAGACCTCGAACTGCCGGACATGGTCAAGCTCAACCTCAAGGAGATCCTCGCTTTCAAGCCGCGCCGGGCCGGCTTCGCCGCGACCGGCTCGCCGACCAACATCAATGTCGGGCGCACGATGCGCAACAGCCATGGCCGCCGCATAGCACTCAGGCGCCCGAAGCAGGAGGAACTCGACGCAATCGCGCAGGAGATCACGTCGCTGGAGGCGAAGCCGCAGAACGCCGAGATGCGCCAGCGCATCGTGGCGCTGCAGGAAGAGCTTGAGCGACTGGAGCGCCGCCGCAAGCGAATCGCCTATGTCGACCCGGTCGACATCCGCTTCAACCGCTTCGACGCCCAGCCGGTGCCGAATGCCAATGCGGTGATGTTCTGCCTGATGGACGTGTCCGGCTCGATGGGCGAACGCGAGAAGGATCTGGCCAAGCGCTTCTTCGTGCTGCTGCACCTGTTCCTGAAACGGCGCTACGACCGGACCGAGGTGGTCTTCATCCGCCACACGCACGAGGCGCAGGAGGTGGACGAGGAGACCTTTTTCTACAACACCCAGAGCGGCGGCACGGTGGTTTCCACGGCGCTCGAGGAGATGCACCGCATCGTCGAGCAGCGCTATCCCAGCCGCGAATGGAACATCTATGTCGCCCAGGCCTCGGACGGCGACAATTTCGTCACCGATTCGGAGCGCTGCATCACCCTGCTCGACGAACAGATCATGCGGCTTTGCCAGTATTTTGCCTACGTCGAGATCCTCGACGAGCGCGAGAGCCACATCTTCGGCGCCACCGACAACGGCACGTCGCTGTGGCGTGCCTACAGTGCGGTCAAGCTGAGGTGGTCGAACTTCCAGATGAGCCGCATCGCCACGGCGGCCGACATCTACCCGGTTTTCCGCCAGCTCTTCGCCAGACAGCCGGGTTATCAAAAGAGCGGTGAAAGAGGGGGCTGATGGCGAGCAGATCCGGGTTGTTGTTTTCCGGTTCCGACTGGGATTTCAGGACGCTGTCGCGCGCCTACGAGACCATCGAGGCGATCGCCACCGAAGAGCTCCACCTCGACGTCTATCCGGTACAGATGGAGATAATCTCGTCCGAACAGATGCTCGACGCCTATTCCTCGGTCGGCATGCCGCTGATGTACCGGCACTGGTCCTTCGGCAAGCACTACCTCTACCAGGAATTGCTGTATCGCAAAGGCGGACGGGGGCTTGCCTATGAACTCGTCATCAATTCCAATCCCTGCATCGTCTATCTGATGGAAGAAAACACCATGGCCTTGCAGGCCCTGGTGACGGCGCACGCGGCACTCGGCCATAACCATTTCTTCAAGAACAATTATCTGTTCCAGCAGTGGACGGACGCCAGCGCCATCCTCAGTTATCTCGACTTCGCCAAGGGTTACATTGCCCGCTGCGAGGAGCGGCATGGCGTCGATGCGGTGGAAGAGATCCTCGATGCCGCACATGCGCTGATGGAGCAGGGCGTGTTCAGATATCACCGGCCGCCGAAGCTGTCGTCGGAAAAGCAGCGCGAGGGCGTTCGCGAGCGCCTGGAATACGAGGAGCGTTCCTACAATGACCTATGGCGCACGCTGCCGCCTTCGAAGGACGGCGCCAAGCCCCGCGAGACGGACATCATGGCGGAACGCAAGAAATCGCTCAAGCTGCCCGAGGAAAACCTGCTTTATTTCCTGGAGAAGAACAGCCTGATCCTGGAACCCTGGCAGCGTGAGGTCATCCGGATTGTCCGCGTCATCGCGCAGTATTTCTATCCGCAGCGCCAAACGCAGGTGATGAACGAGGGCTGCGCCACCTTCGTGCATTACACGCTGATGAACCTTTTGTTCGACCGCGGCCTGATCGGCGAAGGTGCCATGCTGGAGATCCTGCGCAACCATTCGAATGTGATCTTCCAGCCGGGCTTCGACGATCCGCGCTTTTCCGGTATCAACCCTTACGCGCTGGGCCTCGACATGATGCAGGACATCCAGCGCATCTCGACCGCGCCGACCGCCGAGGACCGCGACTGGTTTCCCGATATCGCCGGCAATGGCGACTGGCGCCAGACCCTGCTGGACGCCTGGGCCAACCATCGCGACGAGTCCTTCATCCGCCAGTATCTGAGCCCTACCCTGATCCGGAAATGGCGGTTCTTTGTGCTTGCCGATGCGGCCAACGATCCGCACTACGAAGTCGCCTCGATACACAATGAGCGCGGCTACGAGAGCATCCGCGCCGCACTCGCCCACAGCTACGATATCGGCGCCAGCCGGCCGGACATCCAGGTGGTGGACGTGGACCTGCTCGGCGACCGGCATCTGCGCCTGCAGCATAAGGTCAAGGACGGCATAGTGCTGGAAGGCGGCAGCCGCGACGCCACACTGCGGCATATCCGCAAGCTCTGGGGCTACGAGGTCAGCATGGTCGCGGTCGACGCGCAGACCGGCGCCACAGTCCACGAACGGTCGACCAGCCAGATCGGGGAATGACCGAACCGGACTTGCCGGCGAAGTCGGGTGTCGTTGCCTTTACCGGATCACCAACCACCCTATCTACGCGCGCACCACGAGGGCATGGTCGGGAGCAGGAACATGCGCGCATTGACGATCGCCACGCTTCTGCTGGTCGCCGTCTCGATGGCGCTCTCGCTCGCGCACGCTCTGGAATTGCCCGGCAAGTTGCGCCTCAAGGAGGCCACCTACAGATCAGTGCAGGCGATCTACTATCCCGGCTTCACGATCGGCGGGTTCGCCGAGATCGGCGGCATCATTGCACTCGCCGTCCTGCTTTACTTGACGCCCTATCCAAGCGCCCGATTCTGGTGGACCTTGGCGGCGCTTGTCTTCCTGCTGGCGGAGCACGCGACCTATTGGTTGGTCACGCACCCCGTCAATAATTTCTGGGTGCAAGACACTGCCCTGCCGAAATCCGCCGCGACGTTCTTTTCAATGTTCTCTCGAAAGCAGACCGGCGACTGGAGAGATTTGCGCAACGTCTGGGAGGCTTCGCATGTCGCCAGGGCAGGCCTGGCGATGCTGAGCCTCGTCTCAATTGCTGTCGCCGCGACATTTTTTGCCGAATAGCTCCAGGGATCAAGACGGCGCCCTCGTCCGCCAATTTTGCGGCCACGAACGCTGCATCCGTCAGATCAGGGAACGGAGCCGGCGCCGTATTGTCTTAACGTCAAGCGATCCGGCCGTTCAGCGGTCGGCGCGATGCTTGTTGTGGGCGCTTTCCTGGTGCTCGCCGCGGATGATGTTGCGATCGTCGGGATCGGCAATATCCTTCGGGTCCGATCTGAGCTCGGCACCGCGCCGGAACGCCTCGCGCTCTTGCCTGGTCTTTTTCAAATCCGCTTCCGCGTCGAAATCCTTGCCGGCGTTTTTGGTGTTCTCGCGCTCTTCGATGATGCGCAATTGCTGCTCATGAGTCTTTTTTCCGGCCATCGGTGACCTCCTTCTTTTGATTTTCCGCTTTCCCAGGGTCCAAATTCGCTACAGCCCGAAAGGATAGGTCTCGGGAAGGCCTGTCCCCGCATGTTCCGGCCCAAGCGGCGTCACGGCACTGGTTTCATCGAACCAGACGAAAGCATCGAACTGGCGGGCGAGCGAGGCGTCCGCATAATGGCTGTGGAGCTCGGTTTCGGGCCGGTAGATGACGCCGATAAAGCGTTCCAGCCGGCGCTCCAGAAGCCGTTCGCGCAGCGTATCGTCGCGCTCGAAGTCGAGCAGGAAAGGCGAGACGCCGCTGTCGTGGCAAAGCCGCTCATAGCTGTCGTTGTGGGAGGGCCGAACCGGTTTCACTTCCATGTCGCCGTCCCAGTCGGTGGCGGCGGCCACCGTCCCGGAATGCGTACTGAGCCCGATCAAGGCAACCTCGTCGCCAAAACGCTGGCGGCAGAGCTGGCCGATATTCAGTTCGTCCCTGACGATCCCCATTTCGATATAGCGGGCATCGCCGATATGGGAATTATGTGCCCACACCACCGCCTTGGCATTCGGGCCGCGGGCCTGCAGCAGGTGCTCCAGCGTTTCGAACATGTGGGTGTCGCGCAGGTTCCAGGACTGCGCGCCGCCATAATACATGGTGCGGTAATAACGCTCGGCGGAGGCGACCAGGCGGGCGTTCTGGGTGGCGTCGAGGAAATCGATACCGTCCTGCTGCGCATAGTCGAGCTCTCTGGAAAGCAGTTCCCGGCATTGCTCGAGCACGGCCTTCTCGCATTTCTGGTAACCGGAAGTGAGTGCGACACGGCCATAGGTGGCCGGGTCGTTCTGCCACGGCGTCAGGCAGCCATAGCGTTCGCGCGCGATCCTCGCCGCCTGCGGATCGACCCGGTCGAGATATTGCAGGACCGCCGCAATCGATCCGCCCATATTGTAGATGTCTAGGCCATAGAATCCGGCCCGCCGGGAGGATTTGCTGATCCGCTCATTACGCACTCGCATCCAGTCGACGAACGCCGCGACGTCGGTGTTGCGCCACATCCAGGTGGGAAAGCGCTGGAAGGGCGGCGCGGCGCCTGGCCGCGGCGGCCGATGGCGGACGTAACGGTCGATCGCCGCGGCATCGGGCCAGTCGGCCTCGACCGCGACGATGGTGAAGCCATGCTTCTCGATCAGCCTGCGAGTGATCGCGGCGCGCGCACGGTAGAACTCCGACGTGCCGTGGCTGGCTTCGCCGAGCAAGACGACGCGGCGGTCGGCAAACCGGTCGAACAGCGCACCGAAGGCCGGATCGTCGAAATCCGGAAGCGGTTCGGCGGCGGCCGCTATCATCCGCGGCAGGCTGCTTCTGCGCTGATGCCGGTGCGGAAGATCGGCCGCTATCTGGCTGTCGCTGCCTGGCTCGCCCCAGCCTTGCTCGCCGATCAGCGGAACAAACCGCACGCCGCCGAAATCCTCTTCGGTGTAGGTTGCGGCGCCGGTACGGGTGACCTTGAGCAGGCGCTGCGAGTCGAATTCATCGCCGACCGGGATGACAAGCCGACCAGCGACGTCGAGCTGTTCCTGCAGGGCGAGCGGTGCGCCGGGTCCGGCGGCCGCAACCAGGATCGCATCGAAGGGTGCCGCCTCTGGCCAGCCCTTGGTGCCATCGCCGGTGCGGACTTCGATATTGTCGTAGCCGAGCTTTTTGAACCGTTGCCTCGCCGTTTCGGCCAACGCGGCGTGGCGCTCGATCGTGTAGACGCGTTCGACGATACGGCTCATCACGGCAGCCGCATAGCCTGATCCGGTGCCGACCTCGAGGACGTGGTCACCGGCTCCGACCTCCGCCATTTCGATCATGAACGCAACGATATAGGGCTGCGATATCGTCTGACCTTCGGCGATCGGCAGCGGCCCGTCCTCATAGGCGAATTCTTCGAAACCAGGCTCGACGAAAGCCTCGCGCGGGACCTCGCGCATCGCCTGAAGGACATTGCGGTCGCGAATGCCACGGCGGCTCAGGTGGATATCGACCATTTGGTTGCGGGCATGGGAGAGATCGAGCATCTTTCTGCTCCTCCTAGGGCTTCCGCTGCAATCGCCCAAGCTGCTCAACGGCACTTCGGCCGGCTCATATCTCAGGGCCTCGGCGGTCCCCTTGGATTCAAGCAATGCGGTGCATCTTCCTAACCGTTGGCAAGCCCCGAGGTTCCCCAAAAGACCGACTCGCTTTTGTCTGGCGAGGCGCGTTGCAGGATCGACAAGCGGGCGCCGGCCGCGCCGCCCAAACTTATTTCGAGGCAAATCCTTTCTCCGACGCGACGCCACTCCAGATAACGACGGACGAGTGTATTCCGGAGGCATTTCCATGAACGACGAGGCCCGCACCGCTGCGCATACGACCGGCCTTGACCAGATCGATCTGATGGACCGCTACTGGCGCGCCGCGAACTACATCTCGGTTGGCCAGATCTATCTGCTCGACAATCCGCTCTTGCGCGAGCCCTTGCGGCCCGAGCACATCAAGCCGCGGCTGCTCGGCCATTGGGGCACGACGCCGGGCCTCAATTTCATCTATGTGCATCTGAACCGGATTATCCGTGAACGTGGTCTCGATGTCCTGTTCATCTGCGGTCCGGGTCACGGCGGCCCGGCAATGGTCGCGAACACCTGGCTCGAGGGCACCTACAGCGAGATCTATCCCGAGGTCGGCAGGGGCGAAGACGGCCTGCGAAAGCTGTTCCGGCAGTTCTCGTTTCCCGGCGGAGTGCCGAGCCACGCGGCTCCGGAGACGCCCGGCTCGATCCACGAAGGCGGAGAACTCGGCTATGCGCTGGTCCATGCCTTCGGCGCCGCCTTCGACAATCCGAACCTTGTCGTTGCCTGCGTCGTCGGCGACGGCGAGGCCGAGACCGGCCCGCTCGCCGCGGCCTGGCATTCCAACAAGTTCCTGAACCCGGCATCCGATGGTGCCGTCCTGCCGATCCTGCATCTCAACGGCTACAAAATCGCCAGCCCGACGATCCTCGGCCGCATGGAAGACGAGGCGTTGCGCAGCCTGTTCCTCGGCTATGGCTACGAAACCTTTTTTGTCGAAGGTCATGAACCTGCCGCGATGCATCGCGAGATGGCCCGCACGCTCGATACGGTGCTCGACCGGATCCACTCCATCCAGGAGCCGGCACGAGCCGCGGGCTGGAAGGGAGACCGGCCGCTGTGGCCGATGATCGTGCTGCGCAGCCCAAAGGGCTGGACCGGGCCGAAAGAGGTCGACGGCAGACGAGTCGAGGATTTCTGGCGTTCGCACCAGGTGCCGGTGTCGAATGCACGCGGCGATGCGGCGCACCGCCAGATCCTGGAAGACTGGATGCGCAGTTACGAGCCGGAAAAACTGTTCGACAAAGGCGGCCATCTCCTGGCGGAGCTCGCTGCGCTTGCGCCAACAGGACCAAGACGAATGGGCGCAATCCCCTACGCCAATGGCGGCCTGCTGAAACAAGACCTGGTGCTTCCCGACTGGAAAGGCCTGGCGCTCGACGTACAGCGTCCGGGCGGTGCTGTCGGAGAGGCGACGCGGACCGTCGGAAGCTATCTTCGCGATGTGATCCGCTTGAACGCCGATGCCAGGAATTTCCGGCTGATGGGACCGGACGAGACGTCCTCCAACCGCCTCGACGACGTGTTCGAGGTTACGGACCGGGTCTGGATGGAGCGGATCGAGCCCTACGACGTCCATCTTTCCCGTGACGGTCGCGTCATGGAAGTGCTCAGCGAGCATCTTTGCCAAGGCTGGCTGGAGGGCTATCTGCTGACCGGCCGCCATGGCCTGTTCTCGTGCTACGAGGCGTTCGTCCACATCGTCGATTCCATGGTCAACCAGCATGCCAAATGGCTGAAGACCTCCGGCGAGCTTGCCTGGCGCAAGCCGATCGCCTCACTCAACTACCTGCTGACCTCGCATGTCTGGCGGCAGGATCATAACGGCTTCAGCCATCAGGACCCGGGCTTTGCCGATTTCGTCGCCAACAAGAAGGCCGACACGGTCAGGCTCTATTTCCCGCCCGACGCCAACACGCTGCTGTGGATCACCGACCATTGCCTGAAAACCTATAACCGCATCAACGTCATCGTCGCCGGCAAGCAGCCGGCGCCGCAATGGCTGTCGGCCGAGGACGCGGAAGCGCACTGCCAGGCCGGCGCCGGCATCTGGGAATGGGCCGGGACGGTTGCCAAGGGCGAAGAACCGGACGTGGTCCTGGCTTGCGCCGGCGACGTGCCGACACTGGAGACGCTTGCCGCAGCCGACATCCTGCGCTCGGGCATTCCGGACCTGAAGATCCGCGTCGTCAATGTCGTCGACCTGATGATCTTGCAGTCGAATTCCGAGCATCCGCATGGCTTTGCCGACGACAGATTCGACGCACTGTTCACCAGGGCCAAGCCGGTCATCTTCGCCTATCACGGCTACCCCTATCTCATTCACCGTCTGACCTACCGGCGCGCCAATCACGACAACATGCATGTGCACGGCTTTCGCGAGGAAGGCACGACGACGACGCCGTTCGACATGGTCGTGCTCAACCGGCTCGACCGCTATCATCTGGCACTCGCTGCGATCGCGCGCGTGCCGGGGCTGGCCGAGCGGGCGAAGGAGCTTGCCGCGGCGCTGCATGGGAAATTGGCTGAGCATACGGCCTATGTCCGCGAACATGGCGAGGACATGCCCGAGATCCAGAAATGGTCCTGGCCACAGGACGGCGCGACGAGGGCCGGCGATTGATGCGACGATCGATCCTTGCGTTGAATACCGGCTCGTCCAGCATCAAGTTCGGACTTTACGACCTTGCAGCGTCCGCCGAGCCGGATCTTGCCTCGCGCGGTTCGCTGGATCTGGGCGATGCGCCAAGGCTGACCGCGAAAGCCGCCGATGGCGAGCTGCAGTGCGATCGGCCACTTGCCGCGGACGCATCACGCGACATGGGCATCGGCCAGATGCTGCAGTGGATCGAGAACGAACTTGGCGGAAGGAAACTCATCGCCGCCGGCCATCGCATCGTCCATGGCGGACGCGAGTTCGTCGAACCTGTCCGCCTGACGCCGACAATTATCGAGGCTCTCGATAGGCTGACCCCGCTTGCGCCATTGCACCAGCCACGCAGCCTCGCACCAATCCGGGCGCTTGCCGCGCTGCGGCCCGACCTGCCGCAGGTCGGATGCTTCGACACGGCCTTCCATCGGACCATCGAGCCTCTGGTCAGCCGTTTTGCGCTGCCGCGCCGCTACGAGGCGGACGGCATCCACCGCTACGGCTTTCACGGGCTTTCCTACGAATATGTTGCCGGCCGGCTCAAGCAGATATCGCCCGATCTGGCGGCGAAAAGAACCATCGTCGCCCATCTCGGCAACGGGGCGAGCCTGTGCGCCATGCGCGACGGGCGAAGCGTCGATACGACGATGGGCTTTTCGGCGCTTGATGGCCTGGTCATGGGCACACGCTGCGGCGCCATCGATCCGGGCGTGCTTTTGTACCTGCTACTGGAAAGAGGCCTTTCGGGACAGGCGCTGCAAGACATGCTCTATGAGGAATCCGGCCTGCTCGGCGTGTCCGGCATTTCCGGCGACATGCGCACGCTGGAGGCCAGCGACGACCGCCGGGCCCGCGAAGCGGTGGAGCTTTTCGCCTTCCGCGCCGCCAGGGAAGTTGCCGCCCTCGCCAACACGCTGGGTGGCCTCGAATGCCTGGTGTTCACCGGCGGCATCGGCGAGCACTCTGCCCGGGCCCGCAAAGCGATTTGCGGCAGGCTTGGCTGGCTCGGCGTGGCGATCGACGAGGCCGCCAACAGCTCTCATGCCGCGCTGATGAGCCAGGCGGAGAGCAAAGTGGAAGTCCGCGTCGTGGCGACCGACGAGGAAGGTGTGATCGCCCGCCACACGCGCAAGGTGATGGAGGGGCCCGGCTGAGGCGGATGGCCTCGGCTCAGCTCGAATGGCTCTGCTCGACCAGATGGTATTTGTACCGGTCGCGAATATGCGCGTTGAAGAACCGGCCCTTCGACGAGGCTTTGCGGAATGCCGCGTGGACCTGCGGCGGCACGTCCTCGTAATCATAGCGGTTTCCGCTCGGGACGAACCATACGGAGAGTACCCTCGTCGCCGGCTGGTAATCGATGCTTCTGATCGCAGTTGAAGGCATTCTCAACAGGTCCAATCCACGCCGTCGTGTGAATAACCCTGCACGGAGAGCGAGGTTCCTTCCTGCCGGAGCAGCCTTGCCGCTACGGGCCGGCTTCACCAAATACGGTTGATGCCACCGCTCAAGACATCGGCTGCAGCCCGCCAGGGCGATCTCTTTGCCGCCGCCGACGACCTGCCGGAAGGATTCCGCTACCAGCCCGAAGTGATCACGCCGGACGAGGAGGCAGCGTTGGCGAGCCAGCTCGCAACCCTGCCTTTTCAGCCCTTCGACTTCTATGGCCATCTGGCAAACCGGCGGGTCGTCGGTTTTGGGCTGCGTTATGACTACGACCGGCGCGAAGTCGTCGAGGCGCCGCCAATACCCGGCTTTCTGCTGCCGCTCAGGGAAAAGGTTGCAGCCTTTGCCCGCTTGCCCGCCGAAACCTTCGTGCAGGTGCTGATCAATGAGTACCGGCCGGGCGCCGGTATCGGCTGGCACCGCGACAAGCCTCATTTCGAGGCGGTCGCCGGCGTTTCGCTGCTGGCCGCCTGCAGCTTCCGCCTGCGCCGGAAAAACGGCACGCGATGGGACCGCAAGACGGTCACCGTCGATCCAAGATCGGCCTATCTGATGACGGGTGCTGCGCGCAACGAATGGGAGCACAGCATTCCGCCGGTTGCCGAGCACCGCTATTCGATCACGTTGCGCACGCTGCGGCCGCAACGCGCTTAAAGCAGAGCGGGAGCAAGCCCGAGCACTGCCCTTAAGAACTGGGCTGAAACAAATTCATCCGTCGCCATGCCGACCGGCAAAGTCCGCCAGCATGGCGCGCTGGCCTTTCAGGATCTTGAGGTTGGCTTCAGGCAGGGAGAACCAGCCCGCTCTGTCGACTTCGGCGAATTCCTTCATCGAGCCGGACCTCGGCGGCCATTCCATGACGAAGGTGTTGCTGTTTATGGCGTCGCTGTCGAAGTCCGCTTCGACGCACCATGCGGTGACGAGCTTGCCGCCCGGCTGCCGGTAGCTGCCAAGGCGTTCGAAAACTCCATCGATGGCGACGCCGAGTTCCTCTTCGGCCTCGCGTTTTGCCGCCGCCAGCTCGTCCTCGTTCTCGTCGACCAAGCCCTTCGGGATCGACCATGCGCCGTCGTCCTTCTTCGCCCAGAATGGGCCGCCAGGATGCACCAGCAAGACCTGGAGACGGCCTTCGCTTCGGCGATAAATCAGCAACCCTGCGCTGCGTTGGGCCATTCCGCTATTCCCCCCGCTATTCCCCTGACGAAAATGACACAAACGTCCGGGCCGGCATGTGGAGCAGCCTGCGGAACGATTTCCGTGCGCAGCCGTTCCGTCCGTTCGACAAATGAGTGATCGACATGGCGACGCCGCGAGCTGCCTGGAAGGGCTTTATGAAAGTCGGATCGGTTTCCTGTGGCGTCAAGATCATCGGCGCCGTCAGCGAGGCCGAGAAAGTGCATTTCAGGATCCTGAACCGCAAGGACGGTCTCCCGGTCAAGAGCGCTTATATCGACGAGGAGACCGGCGACACGGTCGAGGCGGCGGAGCAGGTAAAAGGCTATGAGGTCGAAAAGGGCGAGTTCATCCATATAGAGCCGGACGAAATCAAGAAACTGAAGATGGTATCGCAGCATACGCTCGAGATCGGCGAGTTCGTGCCCGCCGCCGAAATCGACGCACGCTACCTCGAAAAACCCTATTATCTGGTTCCGGCCGACGCGCCCTCCACGGAGGCTTTCGCGGTGATCCGGGACGCCATGGCCAGGAAGAAAGTGGCAGCCCGCTCCTGCGTCGTGCTGTACCAGCGTGGCCGAGAGGTGCTGATCCAGCCGCTTGGCAAGGGCATGGTAATGACGGAACTACGCAACCACAATGAAGTGGTCGCGGCGGACGCGGTGTTCGAAGGGCTGAAGGCTCGCAAGGTCGATCCCGAGATGCTGGAAATCGCGCAACTGCTGATCGACAAGAAGCCGGCCAAATTCGACCCGTCGAAGTTCGACGATACTTATGAAAAGGCGCTGGTTGCAATGATCGAGGCCAAGCGCAAGGGCAAGAAACCGCCCAAGCCGGCACCTGAGCCCAAGACGAACGTCATCAATCTCGCCGATGTTCTGCGCAAAAGCCTGGCGCAGGAAGGGGGCAAGGCTCCCAGCAAAAAGCCGAGAGCGGCCCCGAAACGCAAATCAGCCTGAATGTCCGAAAGCGGATCGAACGGAACCGAAAACGCTCGCGCGCATTTAGATGACGTAGCAATCCGTCGGCAAGCCAAGCGGAGCGGGGGACTGGTGGACGTCGTTGAACTAAGGACTGGCGGAATCCCGCAAGTTTCCTCCGCCGATCTGATGCAGGCGTTGCCTGTGGCCGTCTACACTACCGACAAACAAGGCTACATCACCTTCTTCAACGAAGCCGCTGCCGATCTCTGGGGACATCGTCCGATGCTTGGCCAGGACCGCTGGTGCGGTTCATGGAAGCTTCGCCACCTTGATGGGCGACCGATGGCGCATGACGAATGTCCGATGGCCGTTGCCTTGCTGGAGGAGCGGGACGTTCGTGGGGGCCGGGCGATCGCCGAGCGGCCGGACGGCCAGTTCATCCCGTTCAGCGCGCACCCGGTCCTGCTTCGCAATGTGCGCGGTGAGGTCGTCGGCGCTATCAACACCCTGCTCGACCTGCGCACCCAGGCGCTGGCTGACGACGCCGGCATAAGGCTCGCTGCCATCGTCGAATCCTCGATGGACGCGATCGTGTCGAAAGACCTGAACGGCATTATCACCAGTTGGAACGACGCGGCACAACGCCTGTTCGGCTACACGCCCGCCGAGGCGATCGGGCGCCCGGTGACGATCCTCATCCCGCCCGACCACCTGGATGAGGAAGCCATGATCATCAGCCGCATTCGCGCCGGCGAACGGATTCCTTCATACGAGACTATCCGGCAGCGCAAGGACGGCACCCTGGTACCGGTTTCGCTCACCATCTCGCCGATACGCGACGGCATTGGGCGTATCATCGGCGCCTCCAAGATCGCGCGCGACATCAGCCCGCACAAGGAGAGCGAACGGCGCATCCGCACACTCATGCGCGAAGTGAACCACCGCGTCAAAAACCAATATTCGGTGATCGTCTCGATGATCCGCGAGACCAGCAAGCTGGCGGGGACGCCAGAGGCTTTCCTTTCACAGGTCCGGGAACGCATCATGGCGCTATCGGAATCGCACGATCTGCTGGTCGATGCCGAATGGCGTGGGGCGACTATCGGCGAACTGATCCATGCCCAGACCAAGGCCTTCGCGACACAGGCCCGTCTGTCGATGAGCGGGCCGATGATCATGCTGCAGCCGAACGCGGTGCAATATCTCGGCATTGCCTTTCACGAGCTGGCCACGAATTCGGTAAAGCACGGAGCGCTGTCGCACCATGACGGACGGGTCGAGGTCGAATGGACCGTGACGCCAGCCGCCGACGGCAGCGATGGCTTCCGCTTTGTCTGGCGGGAACTGGACGGGCCATTGGTGGATGAAAACACGCGACGCGGGTTCGGAACGGTTGTGCTCAAACGCGTCACGCCGCAGGCGCTCAGTGGCACCGGCCGCCTGGAATTCGCCAGGCACGGCATCACCTGGACGCTGGAAGCGCCGCTGCGCTTCGTTCAGATGTCGATGGCTGGCATCGCGGCTGATTGAAGGCCGCTACACCGGCCGCGGCTTGGCGGCCGTGTGGCAGCACAATCCCCATGGAGGCAATCAGGAGGAGCAGCGATGAGTTGGCTGGGCATCTGGCAAAACCAGTACGGGTCGGTGGTCGAACTGACCAGCGAAGAGGGCGGACGGATCAGCGGAACCTTCAGGACGGCGCTGGAGGACAGCGCCTTTTTCGGCATGACCGTGCCGCTGTTCGGAGCCTGCCATGGAGATGTCATCGGCTTCACTTGCGCGGCCGAAGGGCGGGTCGGAGCCGCAGCGGTGAGCTATACCGGCATTCTCAGGGATGGGAAGCTGGAGATGCTGTGGCACACCGTTGCGGATGCCGCTTTGTCGGCGGAAAAGGAAGGTGCCCCGGCCCGAGCCAGGAAACTGCCCGCCTGGCGCGCCTTTGGAACCAGCCTCGACAGTTTTGAACGCGTGTCCTGACGCCTCGCGCCCGCCGCTCGCAAGTGAGGCAGCAGGGTGCCGCGGCGCGTAGGAACTCGCACCGACGATGGCGCGTTGGTGCGCCAGGACATGCTCTGTTCGTTACGGGGTCGACCCAATGAGCGTGCTTTATCGCGCAGCGAAAATCGCCGAACAGGCTCATGCCGGGCAGGCGGACAAGACAGGGCGGCCATATATCGAACATTGCCGCCGGCTCGTCGATGCCGTCGAAACGCTCGACCAGAAAGCTATCGCCTATCTTCACGACGTCATCGAAAAAGGCGACGGCTGGAACCGCGACCGGCTTGAGGCGGCCGGGTTCGGGCCGTCCATCGTGTCTGCCGTCGACGCCATGACGCGGCTGCCGAACGAGGACGATGCCGCGTTCGTTCGCAGGGCTGCGGCCAACCCGCTGGCGTTGCCTGTCAAGCGCGCCGATCTTGCCGACAATCTATGGCAGGCACGGCAGATCGGGGCCTCGACGGCGAAATACGAAGACGGCCTGCGCATCCTCAGAGAAGAGTTCGCGAGCTGACGGACCGCTGGCGGCTGTCGCCGATGTGGGTCTACTCGGTGACGTGCGGTGTGTGCCGCTTGTCTTCCGCGGGATCGGCCTCGATCCGCGCCCTGCCGGGATCGAACGCACCGTGGCGGGCGATCGCCAATGCCGGGGTGTCGGGCGTCTCGTAGGCCCACATGAAGTCTTCTGCCGACGAACCGACCGCATGAACCCGCCAATAGCTTGCCGTGCCCTTCAGCGGGCTGTGGCTCGTCGTGTTCGTCTTCTCCAGAAGGTCGAAATAGATGTCCTCGAAGGGTATGTAGAAAACAGGATCATGGCCGTCTTCATAGAGCACCTTTGCCCGCTCGCTCGACGCAATAATGGCATCGGAGAACCGGACGGTCACGGTTCCATCGAACGGGACAATCCTGAGCGGGCCTGGGCGGGGGGCGGAATCTGCGGCTAAGGACTGCATTCGACTTCTCCGTTGACTGCGCTGCCTTTCCGAAACGTGTTGTTGCCCGTCAGGGTTCCAGACCGCCGGCGCGCCGAGCCCGGATGGTGGAACGGTTCTGCAAGGTCGTCGTTGTTTCAGACCTCCGCACGCGCCATAATCGCAATGGCCGCCACTCACCGACTCAACAGCAAATGGATAACATGCTGGATCGATCGCCTACCCTTCCAAGGTCGCTTGGCGCTGCGCTGCGAAGGGAAGTGCCGCGGTTTACGGCACCCGGCAATGAAATTTCGTGCACCACGGTCGCATCCTACAACGTGCACAAATGCGTCGGCACCGATGGCAGGTTCGATCCGGAGCGGGTCGCGGCCGTGGTCAAGGAACTCGACGCCGACATCATTGCTTTGCAGGAGGCCGACGAAAGAACCGGAAGCAGGCAGGGATTGCTGGATCTCGCGGCGCTCGAGCGGGACAGCGACCTCGTCCCCACCCATGTCCCGGAAAACCGCCGCAGCCATGGCTGGCACGGAAATCTGATCCTGGCGCGGCGCGGCGTGGTCGAAAGCGTGAACCAGATCCGGCTGCCCGGCCTCGAGCCGCGCGGCGCGGTCATCGCGGACCTGGAGCTGAAGGGCGTCTCGCTCAGGATCATAGCCGCGCATTTCGGCTTGCTGCGGCGCTCGCGCTCGCAGCAAGTCAACGCACTTGTCGAAGCCACGCACCCGGTTCTGCGGCCAACAATCCTGCTCGGCGACCTCAACGAATGGCGCGTCCGCAACAGGTCTTCGCTGCTGGCCCTGCTGCCGCATTTCGGTCCGATCGATGCGGTTCTGCCGAGCTTTCCGTCGCGCTTTCCGCTGTTTGCGCTCGACCGCATCCTGGCCAGGCCGCCGCACCTGATTTCCAGCATCGAGGTGCACAAGACGCCGCTGGCGCAGCGGGCTTCCGATCATCTGCCGATCAAGGCCCGGCTGAACCTGGACGCGATACGGCAGCCGCGGCTGCAACCAGAATGAACCTGAAGGGTTGTTAGTCAGATTTCAGACGGTTTGCTTCGCTGATGTTTATCGGTGCACTTCATGGATACAGCCATCTCGCGGTTTGCCCGGGACAAGATCGCTGCCGGCAATAGCGGGCTGCTGCTGATCGCCGACAATTATGACGCGTTTGCCGCGCGAATCCTTGCTGCGCGCAGTGCCACAAGCAGCCTCGACCTGATGTACTATCTCTGGCACGACGACCATAGCGGCCGGCTGCTGATGCAGGAGGTCGTCAAGGCGGCGGAGCGCGGTGTCCGCGTCCGCATGCTGCTGGACGATATCAATCCGCGCAACAGCGACGCTGCTTACCTGGCGCTCAACAGCTACAAGAACATCGAGCTGAGGCTGTTCAACCCCAGCGGCATGAGGAACGGCAGCATCTTTCGCTCGCTGGAGATGGTCGCCCGGCTGTTTGCGATGACCCGCCGCATGCACAACAAGGCCTGGATCGCCGATGAGGGCTTGGCCATCGTCGGCGGAAGAAATATCGGCGATGCCTATTTCGACGCTGCGGAGACGAATTTTCGCGATCTCGACCTGTTGCTTCTCGGTCCTGCCGTAGGGCAGACGATGCAGATATTCGAGGCGTTCTGGAATTGCGAGGCGGCAAAGCCGATCCAGCTGCTCAACCCGGCTGCGGTGGGCTCGCGCGCCGATTTCCTCGACAATCTCGATGCGACCGCAGACGGCCAGCTTTTGAACAGCCTCAGTGCCTGGCGCACGATCACGGAGTTCATTGCAGCGCAGAGCGACGTCTGCTGGACGAAAGGCGTTCGCGTCATTTCCGATCCGCCGGAAAAGGTGCGCGGCAAGCGGCGCAGGAACTGGCTGACCAAAGAGCTGCTTCCCGCTATCGCGGCGACCAGGCAGCGCCTCGAAATTATCTCGCCCTATTTCATCCCCAGCCGCACCGGGTTGGCCATCCTGTCGAAGCTGGTGGATCGTGGCGTCAAGGTTGCAATCCTGACCAACTCGCTCGCCGCGACGGACGTCGCCGCCGTGCACGGCGCCTATGCCAAATGCCGCCGCAAGCTGCTTAAAAAAGGTATCCAGCTTTTCGAATTGCAGCCCTTCGACCGCCAGGCCAACATTTCCGTTTTCGGTTCAAAGGGAGCCAGCCTCCACACCAAGGCCTTCACGGTCGACGATACGCTCGGGTTTGTCGGCTCCTTCAATTTCGATCCGCGTTCGGTGTCGTTGAATGCGGAAATGGGCGTGCTTTTCCATGATACCAATCTGGTGATGGAGTTGCGCCGGCTGTTCGAGCACGAAAAGTCACCGCAGACGAGCTATCAGCTGGTCCTGGACAAAGGCGCCTTGCGGTGGCTCGGCATGGCGGATGGCGAGATGCGGCAATATTCGCGTGAACCGGAGGCCAGTCTCTATCGGCGCATCGTTGCAGCGCTGGTCGGGTGCCTGCCGATCGAATCGCAATTGTAGAAGCGACGGATTTGTCGGAACGGAACTCTTTGTCGGAACGGAACTCGGGGATCACGAGTTGTAACCCGTGTCCGGAGCATGCCGATGAAGACCACGATATACAGTTTTCTTGCTGAGCTCTTGCCGTTCTGGATGGCGCATAAACGCAAAATGCGCGGCGACCGCGCCGCCGAGTGGCCGGCACGACCGGCTGCTGCGGATGACGCTGTTCGGCCGTCAGGCGATCCTAATCGAGCAGCACCGGCGCGGCGGCGCAATACGTCCTAAGGGCAGAATGATCCCGCTCCGACTGTCTGGCTAGCCGCATTTCCGCGACGCCGATAATCCATTTGGCTGCAGAAGCTCTATCCCCTACTGCGATCACGCTATCGTCAAGTATCGCTATTCGAAATCCGGCGTTGCCAAGCATCCATTTTGCAGCACGTACGTTAATGTGCACTACAGGTTGCCGCTATAGGTGAGCGCCATGAGTGATAGTGCGATAGAATTCTTGCAGGACTGGATCCACGAAAACGTTCATGTGCCGCCGCCTCCGATCAAGCTTGAAAGGGAGGCGGAAATCCTCGCCAGGGAATGCAAGGAAGAGGCTGCCGATGCCGGCGTACCCATCGAAGACATCGAGGAAGAGGTCGGCGACCTCAAGGACCTGCTCGTCGCCAAGCTTGAAGACGCAGCCGAGGACGAGGCCCGGCAACTCAACGGCCACGGCCAAAAGATTTCTACGCTGGCGGCCGGGCAAAAGCGGGCCGTATGAGGCCGGTCCGAGCGCAGGCAAGGCATCACGAGGTGCGCCGCTTCGGCCTATTGTCCGATCATGTCGTCGACCTCGCCATGGCACGTCTCGCAGGCGACGCCTTTAGCGATATGGATCGAATGATTGAAATAGACGAAGTCGGGGACACTGTTCACCCGCTGCCACTGCAATGGCTGCCCGGAAGCAAGGCTTGCCCGTATCGGCGCCAGCATGTCCGCGTTGGTGAACAGCTGCGAATGGCAGGTCATGCACACCTCGGTCGCCGGCAGACCCGCCGATGACGCAGTCTCGACGCCGCTATGGCAATAACGGCAGTCGAGGCCGAGCTCGCCGACATGGTGCCTGTGGCTGAACGGCACTGGTTGCGCCAACGGCCGGCCAACGCCGGTGAGGAAGTCCGAACGCAAGACGGCGGTACCGCCGAGAGCCGCAAAGATCGCCATGAAACACGCGCCCCACAGAGCGAAGCGTGAAATGCCGTTGGCGCTCCTTGAAAAGACCTGCGGCATTCCCTCGCCGATTTCGCATCCAGCAAACCGTATTCACCCCCCAAAACCCCTAACTGCGGCTGCGTGGGTAAGTTCCGGCTGGGGCAGCGGAGATCACAGAATGGTTACCCCGCCCTGGCCCATCTGGTCGGGCTGATCGGAAACCATCGAACCGTCCATACGTTCGGATGAGGTCACGTTCTGTTTCACCCGGATAAGCATCATGATCATGACCATCCCCCACCCCATCCCATTCGCCGGTCCGGCGTTGCCTTCTGGTGGACGATGTTCGTCGGCGCGCTGCTGACGATCCTCGGCCTGCTGATCGGAGGGGGTGGTGCCTGGCTGATCGCGCTGGGCGGATCCTAGTACTATCTGCCCGCCGGGATCGCCCTGCTGGCCGCCGGCAGCCTGCTGCTTGCCGGCAATGCCGCCGGTGTATGGCTTACGTCCTGACCTGGCTGGCGACCCTTGCACCCGGCAGCCACCATTTTATGGAGACCAGGATCGGCGACGCCATCATTGCCTACGCACTGCCAAAAAGCTGACGCCCGACGATGACGGCTTCGCGGGACGCTTCCATCCTGATCGTCGGCGCCGGCCCGACCGGGCTGACGGCGGCAGTCGAACTGGCAAGGCGCGGCATTGCACCTCGCGTCATCGACCGCAAGGAAGGCCCTACGCCGCTCGCCAAGGCGGTCGGCATCAGTTCGCATAGCCTGGACGTCCTTGAACCGTCCAAAGTCGCTGCCCGGTTGCTCGCCGAGGGATTGAAAATTCGTCGAGCCCGTTTCTACTTCGAAGGACGAGCACTCGGCGAGATCGATTTCTCGATCCTGCCGCACCGCCATAATTTTCTGCTGTCATTGCCGCAGCGCGACACCGAATCGCTGATGACCGACACGCTCAAGGGATTCGGCGTCGACGTCGAATGGCGAAGCACATTTGTCAGGATGGCCGAGCACAAAGGCCGGGCCGAGGTGCGGATCGAGGCGCCAGACGGCCGTGACGAGGCAAGTTTCGACCTTGTCTTCGGAGCCGACGGTGCGCAAAGCACGGTGCGTGATGCCATCGGCATCGGCTTCGATGGCTACACGCATCGGCGGCGATGGAGCATTGCCGACGCCGACATCGACGATTGGCCCTATGAGCCGATGGCCGCCCACGCATTTCTTCACAGGAACGGCGACGTCGGTTTTATCATCCCGATCGGCGAGAAGCGCTATCGCGCGGTTTCAAACAGCGAGGATGCGTTGGCGCGCATCCCCGGCAATTACCGGATCACGCGGTTGTTGCGGGCCGACCGCTTCCATATTCCGGTACGACAGGCGCCGCGCTATCAAACCGCATGCGTCTTCCTGGGAGGCGATGCCGCGCATGTGCATTCGCCGCTGGGCGCGCGCGGCATGAATCTCGGCATCGAGGACGCCGCGTCATTCGCCAGGCGTTTCGTCGACGGCACGCTTGCCGGCTACACAAGCGAACGCCACCCGGTGGGGCAACGGTGGATCACGCTCAGCGAGCGCATCCTGTCGCTGGCCCAATCGGACAACGGCATCATGCAAGGCGTCAGGAACGCAGCCTTCAGCGTCGTCGGCCATCTGCCGCTGCTGCAACGGCCGCTGCTGGAGCGTGTCGCCGGGCTCAAGGAATGACGTGGTCGCATAAACCTTTTCGCCGGACATGCGTTGTTGGGTTTCAAGCCAGGGAGATGACCATGCAGATGAAATCGGAAGTCGCCGGCGAGGCCGCCAAGCAACGGCACATCCAGCGCCGGATCGACGAGAAGGACAAGTCCAAATCCAATGGCAGGCAAAAAGGCGCCATGCAGGCCGGTGCCCGCAAATATCCCGAGCCGCCCTTCCCCGAGCAGCACCAGCCGAAGCCGGGGCATGAATGGGCGATCGAGCCGGCGCCGCTTTACGATGCGCCGTACTATATCGGATCGAAAAAGCTCGACGGCAAAGTGGCCGTCATTACCGGCGGCGATTCAGGCATCGGCCGTGCGGTGGCCGTGCTCTATGCGCGTGAAGGCGCCGATGTGGCGATCGTCTATCTCTCGGAGGATAGGGACGCCAAAGATACCAAAAGGGCCGTCGAAGCGGAAGGCCGGCGCTGCATCCTGATCAAGGCCGACGTCAGCGAACGCAACCACTGCCACAACGCGGTGGCTGAGATCGTGCAGGAGTTTGGGCGGATCGACGTGCTGGTCAACAACGCCGCCTTCCAGATCCACTCCAGCGATTTCAGCGAGCTGACCGAGGAGCATTTCGACACGACGCTGAAGACCAACCTCTACGGCTATTTCCACATGGCGCAGGAGGCCGTGCCGCACATGAAACCCGGTTCGGCGATCATCAACACCGGTTCAGTGACCGGCATCGAGGGCTCGAAGCAACTGGTCGATTACTCCATGACCAAGGGCGGCATTCATGCCTTCACCCGCGCGCTCTCAGGCAACCTTGTCGAGAAGGGCATAAGGGTCAACGCCGTGGCGCCAGGCCCGGTTTGGACGCCGCTCAACCCCTCGGACAAGGAAGCCGGCGATGTTTCGAAATTTGGCGCTGACACGCCGATGAAACGGCCGGCCCAGCCGGAGGAGATCGCGCCGGCCTACGTGTTCCTCGCCTCGCCGCACTGCTCGAGCTACATCACCGGCGAGATATTGCCGATCGTGGGCGGCTACTGACGGCATGTATTTCATTGCCCTGGCCACTGACTATGACGGCACGCTGGCGCATGAAGGGGTCGTTGCCAAGAAGACGCTTGCGGCGCTTGAACGCTTCAAGAAGAGCGGCCGCAAACTCATTCTCGTCACCGGGCGCGAGCTGCCCGACCTGAAACGTGTCTTTCCCGAAGTCGCGATCTTCGACAAGGTGGTCGCGGAAAACGGGGCGCTGATCTACACGCCGGCCAGCGAGGAGGAGCGGACGATATCTCCGCCGCCCGCCCCCGAGTTCATCGCCAAACTCAGGAAACGCGGTGTCAAACCGCTTTCGGTCGGACGCTCGATCGTCGCAACCTGGGAACCGCATCAGGCTACCGCGCTCGAGGTCATCAAGAAATTGGGGCTGGAGCTGGAAATCATCTTCAACAAGGGCGCGGTGATGATCCTGCCCAGCGGCATCAACAAGGCGACCGGGCTGACAGCTGCGCTTCAGGACCTCAGATTGTCGCCGCACAACGTCGTCGGTGTCGGCGACGCCGAAAACGACCACGCCTTCCTGCGCGCCTGCGGCTTCAGCGTCGCCGTCGACAACGCACTGCCGGCAGTCAAGGATACGGCGGATCTCGTGACACGCGGCGCGCGCGGAAAAGGCGTCGAGGAACTGATCGCCAAGGTGGTGGAGCGCGATCGCGAGCTTGTGCCGAGCCGCGACGGCATTGTGCTTGGCTCGGAGAATGGCAAGGAGGTGTATCTGTCGCCAACCGATACGGTGCTGATCGCCGGCAGCTCCGGCATCGGCAAATCGACCCTGGCGACCGCACTGACGGAGCGCTTCGTCGAGAGAAAGTTCCAGTTCTGCATCTTCGATCCGGAAGGCGACTACGATGGCCTCGAAGGCGCCGTCCGGCTGGGCGACGGCTCGAACGCGCCGACGAAGACGCAACTGCTCGATCTCCTGGGGAAGCCGGACAACAATCTGGTCGTCAATGGCCTGGCGCTGCGCGTTAACGAGCGGCCGGACTTCTTTGCCGACCTGCTGCTGGGCCTTGGCGGTGTTCGCTTCCGCACGGCACGACCACACTGGCTGATCATCGACGAGGCGCATCACCTCTTGCCGAAGCGGCGCGACGACACGCCAATGGTGCTGGCCATGGAATTGCCGGGCACGATCCTGATCACGGTTCATCCGGACGCGATCTCAACCGAGGCATTGCGGCTGGTCACCGCCGTCATCGCACTCGGCCCCAAGGCGAAAAAGGTCATCAAGACGTTCTGTCGCGAGACCGGCACCGAACCGCCAAAGGACAAGGACCTGAACTCTCCAAAAGACGAGCGCGTGCTGTTCTGGCGGCCGCAGGCGCGCAAGAAACCTGCCATGGTCGAGCCGATCGAACCGCGGCAGTCGCTCAAGCGCCACAGCCGCAAATATGCCGAGGGCCAGCTGGACGAGAAGGGCAGCTTCTATTTCCGCGGCCCCGACAATGCGATGAACCTCCGCGCCCATAATCTGATGATTTTCGCCCAGATCGCCGAGGGCATCGACGACAGGACCTGGGAACATCATCTGCGCGCCGGCGACTATTCCGAATGGTTTCGCCACCAGATCAGGGACAAGGAACTGGCGCGCGAAACCGCCGAAGCGGAGAAAGACGGCACACTTTCGGCGCAGGAGAGCCGCAACCACATCCTGGACGCAGTGCGCCGCCGCTATACCGCGCCCGCCACCGCGCCAAAGGAATAGCTGCAACGGCGCCCCGCCGTGGAACCTCATCCGCCGAACGAGATTGTGTTCTATCGGGCGCCAGATCCATTCAATGCCGAATAATGCCCCGGAAGGAGACGATGGATGAGCAGCGACCGGGACAAGAATGGTCCTGTCTTTTCGGCGGAGCAGGCGCGGCAGGGCGAGATCATCCTGCGGACGCGGGCGCGCCGGATCATTTTCATCGGCGGCCTGGTGGGTCTCGTCTTGCTGGCATTGCTGGTTTGGTGGATTTGAATTCCTCACGGCTGGAGCAAGATCATGAAATCACAGCTTGTCGCCGAAAGCGCCGGACAGAGAACGTTCGTCGTTGTGCTTGATCCCGGCGAAGAGGCGTTTGCGCAGCTGACGTCATTTGCGGTCGACCGTGGCGTCGGCGGCGCGTCGCTGACCGCGCTCGGCGCTTTCGAAAGTGCAACCGTCGGCTGGTTCGACCCTGGAGAAAGGACCTACCGGAAAATCCCCGTCCGGGAACAGTGTGAAGTGCTGAGCGCGATCGGCGATGTTGCCATCGGCGACGACGGCAGGCCCAGCTTGCACGTCCACGCAGTCCTTGGATTGAGTGACGGCACCACGAGGGGCGGTCATCTGCTGGACGGCATCGTGCGGCCGACGCTTGAGGTCACATTGGTGGAGACGCCTGGCCATCTGCGCCGCAGGCACCGTCCCGAACTCGGCGTCGCCCTGATCGACTTGGAGGCTTGATCCGAGCCGATCACTTCGTTGATTTGACTGCGGCCGTTTCGGGTACAACCTCCCAACCGAAGACGCTGCGGCCGCCGAGCAGATGCGATTGCTCGAACTCTCCGGCGACGATTTCCTTCAGGCTCGGCCCGGTGGCATAGCGCTCGACCTGCCTCGACTGGTCGTCCAGCCGCCGCAACGCGCCGATCTCTTCGTCACGGCCGAGCCTGGCCTTGTGGACAGCCGACTTCAGCACGCCGATCGTCTCGTCATAGACCTTCAGCGGCACCGGAAACGGGTGCCTGTCCTTGCCGCCATGCGCCAGCGAGAAGCGGCCGGGATCGGAAAATCGGCACGGCGCGCCATGCACCACTTCGGCGACCAGCGCCAGCGCCCGCACTGTGCGCGCGCCGACATTGGGCACCAGGAGAAGCCCGGCGAAATCTGTCGGGCCGCGCTCGGCCGCCGCGGCGATGTTGCCGTGCAGGCGGCGCATGACGACATCGCTTTCGCGTACATCGTGGTGCGCCGGCATCACCAGATGCGGCAGCAGCTTTTGTGCCGGCTCCGGCGCTGGCGCCGAACCCCGCTCCAAAGCGGCAAGCTCCCTCACGATGCGATCCGGTCCAAGGCCGTGCAGAAGGTCCAGTTGTCCCTGGCGCGACGCTTCGGCGCGGCGGTCGGTCAGGTTGACGATCTCGCCCTGATTGGCGCCCTCGATGGCAGCATGCGGCTGGTCGACAAAGCTCTTCAGGCCCTCGGACAGCCAGTGATAGCGGCGCGCCACCTTGCTGTCGCCGTTCATGCCTTGCTGCACCACCACCCAGTTGCCGTCATCGGTGACGATGAAGCCGTGCAGATAGAGATCGAAACCGTCCTGGACCGCGGCGCTGTCCACCTTGGCGACAAGCCGGCTGGCAGTCGCCAGGCCTTGCCCGTCGAGGCCGACACGCTCGCCGATCAGGGCAAGCTCGTGCGGGGTCTTGCGCGAATGCGCGCCGCGGCCGCCGCAAACGTGGATGCCGAGCTCGCCGGAGAGCGGCGACAGACCGCGCTTCAACGCTCCGACGACGCTGGTGGTGATGCCGGAGGAATGCCAGTCCATCCCCATCACGGCGCCAAAAGACTGGAACCAGAACGGATGCGCCAGCCGGCGCAGCAATTCATCGCGGCCGTAATGGTGGATGATCGCCTCGCACATGACCGCGCCAAGCCGCGTCATGCGGTCGCCGAGCCATTTCGGCACGCGCCCGCCGTGAAGTGGGAGATCAGCACTTCCCGATCGCTGTGCCACGGTCTTTTGCTTGCTCCTTGAGTCCTGCCTCGACAGATAGGTATCGAAAGGGGTGTGGAGAAGCTATGGCCTGATTCATGCCGCGATCGTTGCAAGCCGCCAGCTAGCGGGCAGGTTCGCTGAGGAGATCAAACTTCTGGATCTCGCAATGCTCGCCCACCGATTCCAGCAGATCCATTGGCGGTGCCCCAGTGTCCGGCCGCCTCCAACTGATCTCGAACGAGAAAACAGGGTCTTTGAGATCCGGGCGCCTCTCTATCGCGACGAGGCGTGCCCGGTAGCCAAGCGGCCCGATCATCGTATCGAGTTCCTGTCGGGCTGCGGCCTTCCAGGTCAGTGCCAACTGGGCATGGTGTTCGCGCGACATTCGAAGGTCCACCCATTTCAGGACCAGCAAGGTGGCCAGCGTCAGCGCCGTGCCGGCCGCGCCCAAGCCGTATTGGCCACCACCGAAAGCCAATCCGATCGCCGTCATCACCCACAACGTGGCCGCCGTGGTGACGCCGCTGACAAGATTGCCCCGGCGAAGAATGGCGCCACCGCCGATAAAGCCGACGCCGGTCAACACGCCCAGCGGAAAGCGCAAGACGTCCATCGATGCAAACGAATCCGGGTGCTTGCCAACGGTCTCGAGCAGAATACTGGCCTGGATCATTGTGATGGCGGCGGCCAATCCGACCAGCACGGTGGTGCGTAGCCCCGCCGCGTGCCCGCGCGCCTCGCGGTTGAGGCCTATCAACAGGCCGGCGAGCGCGGTCAGAAGCAGTCGTGCCGCGATGTCCTGCCAGACCGGAACAACGAGGAGCATCGCGGTCACCCGTCAGGCCAAGCGCTGCTGGCCAGGAATAGCGCCATGGTCAAAGCGAACAAGGGCAAGAGCGTCTTCATCGCAAATTCTTTTCGTCGATAAGCAACAAACGATGCGCCTGGATTTTGGTTGCGCCGCCGACGATTCACTCCGGCGATTGGCAGCGGCGGAACAAAACCTTCGCCCTGCGGGTTGGTGGGTTCACGCCAACGAAGGATTTGCAGTCATGGTCCGCTTGCTGCTTGCTGGAGCCGTCGCTTATCTGGCCTATCGCATCACCAAGGAGATCGGCGGGACCGACGAGGTCGATCCGCTGTCGCCTTCAGCCGACCAAGCCGGCCGCAAGGCGCCGAGGCGGCAAAGCGGGGCACAGAGGAATGGCCGACGGCGGTAGCGAATGCCGTAGCGGCGGCGCGGACCAGCCATGACCGCATTTCCGTTGCCGCTCGACCTTCGTCCGATGGAAGCCAAAGCCGCCGATGCAATCCCTGGCGGCGACAGGCTTTGGCAATACGAGCCGAAATGGGACGGGTTTCGCTGCCTCGTGTTCAAGGGCGACGATGCCGTCGATCTGCGTGCAAAATCGGGCAAGCGGCTTGGCCGCTATTTTCCCGAACTGGTCGCGGTGCTGCGCGATGTGAGCTCGCGACGGTTTGTTGCCGACGGCGAGATTGTCATCGAGGTCGACGGATCGTCCTCGTTCGAGGCCCTGCAAATGCGCCTTCATCCCGCCGAAAGCAGGATCCGCAAGTTGAGCCTCGAGACGCCTGCCATGCTGGTCCTGTTCGACATGCTGGCCGAACCCGGCGGCAGGATCATCATCGAAGAGCCTCTCACCACCAGGAGGCAGGCGATTGAGGCCTTTGTCGCGTCGGCGGCACGGCCCCAACTGCACCTGTCCAAATATACGCACGACGCCGCCACCGCCGAGCGCTGGCTGCAGGGCGCCGGCCACGGCTCGACCGACGGTGTTGTTGCAAAACTGATCGCCGAGCCATACCGGCCCGGCGAGCGCGCCATGGTCAAGGTCAAGCGGCTGCGCACTGCGGATTGCGTGGTCGGCGGCTTTCGCTATCTCGCCGGCAGCAACGAAGTCGGATCTCTGCTGCTTGGCCTCTACAATAACGAAGGCAGGCTGGATCATGTCGGATTCACTTCGACCATCGGCAAGAACGACAGGGCGGCGCTGACCAGACGGCTGGAAAACTGCGGGCCAAACCAGGTTTCACCGGCAAGGCGCCGGACGGACCAAGCCGCTGGAGCACGGAGCGGAGCGGACAATGGGAACCGATAAAGCCTGAACTGGTGGTCGAGGTTCGGTTCGACCATGTGACAGGCGACCGGTTCCGGCACGGAACCAAGCTGTTGCGCTGGCGGCCGGACAAGGAGCCGCGGCAATGCACGTTCGAGCAGATCGAGTAAGTCCGATCCGAGGCACCGCTTCAAGGCGCTTGCTGCCCGTTCATGACGGACCAATGCAGAATTTCACCGGTTCGCCGCGGCCAACCGAGCCTTGGCAACCAAGGCTCGGTTGCGGTTTTGAAATCAGGCAGCTTCCTGCATGGCGCGTTCGTTGACGCCGCTTTCGCCGAGCTTGGAAAGCGCTTCGTCGGTCGCGACCTCTTCCTTGAGAGTTGCCCTGAGCAGCTCGACAACGTCGCTCTTGCCGAGTTCTTCCGCCCACGCGATCAAAGTGCCGTAGCGAGCGATCTCGTAATGCTCGACGGCTTGCGCCGCACCGACAAGCCCGGCGTCGAGCGCGGGAGCACCACTATACTCCTCGAGCATTTCCGAGCCCTCTTCGATGATGCCGTCAATCGCCGGACAGGTTTTGCCGCGGGCCGGCTTGCCGAATTTGTCGAACACCTCCTCGAGGCGGTCGACATGTCCTTCGGTTTCCATGCGGTGTTTCTCGAAAGCGGCGGTCACTTCTTCCGACTCCGCGCCCTTGGCCATTTTGGGCAGCGCTTTCAGTATCTTCTTCTCGGCGTAGTAGAGGTCTTTGAGCCCGTCGAGGAACAGATCCTCAAGGCCCTTGCTTGCCGCCTTCGCGGCCTTTTTCGTAGTCGCCATGATCCTCTCCCGAATGGTTGGTGCCGCCTCGCAAAGTGGAGGCGTCCGATAACCCTCCGACAGGAAACAAGTTCCCTGACGGTCCGGCAGCTTTGCAAATTTTTCCGACCCGCCGTGTGGTGTCGCAGGGGCCTTCGACCTGCGGCAGCAATCGGCCAGAAAAGCGCCGTCAGCGCTCGCCGATATGCTCGACCAGGCGGGTATATTCGGCCTCGGCCAGGCCGTAGCCGCCATCCGCCAGTGCGACGAGACCATCGCGATCGCGGATGATAATTTCGCCGCGGCGGGACCGGATGAGCCCTCGCCCCTCGAGCAGCTGCAGCGCGACCGTTACACCCGGGCGCCTTACGCCAAGCATGATCGACAGGAATTCGTGCGTGATCGTCAGCCGGCCGCCATCCACCCGATCGTCACACATGAGAAGCCAGCGCGCCAGCCGGTCTTCAAGTTTCGATCGCGCGTTGACCAGCGCGGTATAGCCAGTCTGGACATGCAGATATTGCACGTAGCGCAGCAAGAACAGCCGCAGCGTCGGGCTTTGCGTCAGCGCCGCCTTGAACGGCTCGGCGTCGATCCTGGCAGCTTCTCCCGCCAGCTGCACATAGCAATCATGGACCGTACGGTCGTCGCCCATTATCAGGGCCGAGCCGGTCATACCTTCCAAGCCGACAAGGCCAACTTCCGCATCGCTGCCGTTCGGCATTTTCGCAACCACCGAACCGATGCCGTCCTCAAGGAAATAAATGGCCTCGATCGGCGATCCGGACACTTCGAGCGATTGCCGTAACTCCAGCGAACAGCGCTCGATGTGCGGCTCGAGAGATGCGAAATCGCCGGCGCTCATTCGGCGCAACAGCTTGTTTTTGTACGGATTTTTATTGGAATTTGCTGGATCAGACATAGCTGGGCCCAAAACAGGGCAAGAGCCTTTTTATCTCCCAGCCGTCCGCGCCCGGTATAACCTGCGGACGATAACGCTTATATAAGCACTGAAAGGTATGGAGCCTACTAAATAAAAAAATGAATCGATGCACGGCAGTTTCTCCTGCCGCTTGCCTACGAAAACATCCGACTGAAAGTTAGAGTTGGAAACGTACCAAAGTCGGTTTGGTACGAAAACGACAATTGAGATCGCCGGGCTCGAAAAGAGCCCGTCGCGAGGGATGCAACGGGCTCCATTCGGGCGTCGTGGGCTACGCCCAGTGATCCAAATGAGGGGTGGGTTGGATCGCAGCAACAATGCAGGTGCAAGGCAGTCGTTCCCAAACTGTCTGCTTGGTAATTTCCGTACATTGAGTTTGGACGAGAGCGGCGCTAATTGAATTGGAGTCGTCCACACAGGCACGGCGAGTGGACGCTTGAAAGACGCTTCGCGCTTTCGCCCTTTTCAAGGGAGGATGGCATGCCGATGCAAGGTGCAGCAACTCCAGCCGAACTGAGCGTGCTGAGAAAAGCGCTCGACGACTGCTGCCGCGAGTTGGGTGTTGCGGACGACAGTCCTGTCCGCGAGCGGTTGGCAGCCCGTATCATGTCGCTGTTCAACGAGGGTGTGCTCAACGCCGATCTGAAAGAAGCGCTGGCCGCCGATCGCCAACAATAAGCTGCTGCTATGGTGGCGTCCTCGGCGCCGAAAGGTTCGGCACCGAGTCGCCCTTTCTAGCCAGGGTCCCGGTTTGCCAAGGATCTTGGAAATCTAGTCTTTTCACGACAAAACGCCCGGCGCTAATTACCAAGCGGCAGGCGTTTTTGTCGCGAGCGTGACACTAACGCGTGTCGCGTTTGGCCGGCCTCATGCGACGCGCTTTAGCTTCCTGTTTTATGCATGTCGTTATCACAAAACCGCTGCACACTTTTGCACGACATGCATCAAATGCGCCCAAGCAGGACCAGGATAATGACGATAAGCAGCACCAAGCCGAGGCCGCCACCACCGTAATAGCCCGTGCCATAGAACGGTCCGCCGCCCAAGCCGCTGAAGCCGCCAAGCAAGGCAAGGACCAAGATGATGATGAGAATGGTTCCAAGGCCCATGATGTCTGCTCTCCTTGTTTGCGCTGCCGCCATTCGCATCAGCGCGTCGCATTGTACAAAGGTATGAACTCACAAGGAGCATTCCTGTTCCGGCGGGACGGTAAGGCGTACGCTCATGCGGCGAGCAAAATGCCGGGCCGGGCCGTCAGAAAAGTCCACAGATGCATGCCCGCGGAGAATGGCATGGCGGCCGCCTTGAACACCCAAGAACATGCTGAAATTCATGGGGAATTTGTCGGAACCTTCGCCCGCCCGAACGGTTGTTTTCGTAGTCGCAACGCGACGACCCTCGTAAAAAGGAGAAGCATCATGCTCACGAAAATTCTCGCAGCTTCGGCGCTTACGATCGGTCTGGCCACGTCAGCGATGGCCCAGAACGTCGGCGATCCCTCCGGAGCCGCTGCCGACGGCAGCGGGCGGACGATAGTAGTCCCGGATAATGGCGGCCCTGACACCGGCACGGATTCGACCATCACCAACAGCATTCGCGATTTCTCAACGACGAATTCGAATGCCGACCGGAATTGCCCACCAGGCCCGCAGGGGGCTCTGCCCGACGCGACCGGCAAGTCTCCGGGCACGATGGCGCCGACGGTGAACGACAACCACTGCGGCAAGTAAGCGCCCGGTTTATCATAGTCTGTGATGAGGCTGCGGAGCGTACGCTCCGCGGCTGCATTGGCGATGAAAATCGGCCGTCTAACGGCAGCGGTGGTCGAAGCTGACCGCGATCTCCCGACCGTCCAGCGCCCGAACGATGAAGCCAACCAGTTCCTCGTCGGTTTGCCGGAACCAGGGAAAGCGTTTGCGCAAATCGGCTATGACGACAGTGGTCGAGAGAATGTCGCCCGAATTGTAGTCGGCCATGACGATATGAACGGCTTTGTCGGTATCAATACCGATTCCAAGCGGCGACTTGATCTGCCCCACGGAAGCCTCCACCCATCTGTCCCGGCAGACGATAGCAAGACTGCGGCAAAGCGAAAGAGCTTGTACGATTCCGTACGGTCCTACGGGTTGCGTTGCACTTTGCAGGACCCAGCCGGCGTCCTCTATTTTTGTATTTTTGTGTTATCCAAATCATTTGTTTGGCTCGCGGCGGCTGTGGCCACTGCGACCAGGCAACCTCGTCGCAGCTTCCGCGTTGAGCCATCGGAGGGATGACATCAGCCTCGGAGAACCCCCATGAAAACGCTTCTATCCATCACTGCGGCAGCGATGATGGCCGGCGCGCCTTTGGCTGTTTTTGCCCAATCGGCGACGCTGACGCCGCTGACGACCGACACCATGAGCAAGGTTGACACCGCGACATTCGTCAAGACCGTGCCCATCGCCAATACATTTGAAATCGAATCGAGCCGACTTGCGCAGACGCAGGCGACGGCTGACGATGTGAAGGCCTTCGCGGCGCAAATGGTCACGGACCATACCAAGGCCGGCGAGGACTTCAAGGCGGCGCTCAGCAAGGGGCAGACGACTTCGGCCACCGCGCCGGCCGGCCCGTCGCTGGACACCAAGCACCAAGCGCTGCTCGACCAACTCAAGGAGGCCAGCGGGGACAGTTTCCAATCGAAATATATCGACATGCAGACCCAGGCGCATAAGGAAGCGGTGGCGCTGTTTTCCGCTTACGCGAATTCCGGCGACGATCCGGCGATGAAGGAGTTTGCCAAGAAGACGCTGCCGGTGCTGCAAATGCACGAACGTCACGTCAAGGACCTCGCTGCCGCACATCAATGAGAGCGAAGAGTGCCTTTTGCAAACGAAAGGCCGCCCCACACACGGCCTGTGTGACGCGGCTGTCGTCCGGCACACGGCCGGGAACAAAGCACCGAGAGTGCCGTTATTTACCCGGCTTGTTCGGGGAGGATCCAATGGAAGGCGGCGTTCGCGGGGCGTCAAGGATAGTAGCGCCGGCTTTCGGCGCCGTCCTGGTCGCCGCTGTCACAGGCTGAAATCGCTTTCCGAACGGGACAGGCTGCCTTCATGCGCTACGGCGAGATATTTGCAAATGTTACGGCACTCATGTTGCTGGCCTTGATGATTGGCGGCGTCTTCGTCCCGTTTGGAGAGCCGCTGTGGCCGCGGCACTACGCGAGAATGGTGCTGGTTACGGATATCGATGCCATGACCACCGCGTCAGTCCGAACAAGCTGCCTGCCCAGTCCCTGCCTGCCCGACACCATCGATCATACCGTGCTCACTCCTCGCCCCGAGGACGGACCTTGATTTGCGATTTGCAGACGCTGGAGCTGGGTACGGAAAAGCCCGCCGCCCGAGCTGCGCGGCGGGCTTTTTTGGTGAATCAACCCACGGTAGACCGTCTGGCCACGACTAGGTCAGGATAATCACGATCTTGTAGGTATTCGGGTCGACGATGACGATCCGGCCGTCAGCGAGCACGAAATACTCGTAATTTTCATAAGCCGGAACGATTTTGACGATGCGCGCCGGCAGACGATGCAGCCGGACCTTCTTTCGCGGGACCTCGACGCCGACGGAGATGTCGAAATCGACATTGGAAACGGGTTGGACGTTCGTTTCCTTGATGACCTGGGTAATCTGGGTCTTCTGTTCAACGGTCACATTGCTGATGGAAGCGGTCGAACTCTGGTCCTGCGTCTGCGTCGAGGCATTGCCTTGGGTCTGCTCGGTGGTCGTGGTCCCGGCCTTGCCCTGAGCCTGCTCGTCGGTCTTCATCTTGGTGCTGCCCGTGGCCTGCTGGTCGGTCGTGGCGCCAGGCTTGCCCTGAGCTTGCTCGGTGGTTGTCGTGGTTCCAGCCTTGCCCTGAGCCTGCTGATTGGGCTTGATCTTGGTGTTGCCCTGAGCCTGCTCGGTGGTGGTGGTTCCAGCCTTGCCCTGGGCTTGCTCCTCGGTCTTCATCTTCGTGTTGCCCGTGGCCTGCTGGTCAGTCGTGGCGCCAGCCTTGCCTTGGGCTTGCTGATCGGTCTTCAGTTTCGGTTTGCCCTGGGCTTGCTGGTCAGTCGTAGCGCCAGCATTGCCCTGTGCCTGCTCGCCGGTCTTCAGCTTCGGTTTGCCCTGCGCCTGTTGATCAGTGGTGGCGCCGGCCTTGCCCTGAGCCTGCTCGCCCATCTTGGCGCCGTTCTGGCAATTGGCAGTGCCCGCTGCACAATTGGCGCCGGACTGATCGCCGGTCGACTGCTGCGTCTGGGCAAGTGCGGCCCCGCAGCTGACGCTGATTGCTAACATGCTGGTGATCAGAACGCCTTTCATGAGAGATCTCCTTGGAAAACGCGTCCCTTCACCCCGCAAAACTGCGTCTAAAAAACTTTGTTCCAAACTAATGGAGCGAAACGGCAAGCGATCCGAGTGGCGGAACAAGCTCCACCTGATGACGTTACCGGCCTATAGCGACCCCGCTGCGAACAGCATGACGCGGCGCAGCGTAGAGGTGGCGCACCATGAAAGGAGACGATCATGAGAATGCATCTTTCGGCAGCCGCGGCTGGGTTCTTGCTGCTTGCGGGTATTGGCGCCGCTGCCGCTCAGGACGTGGTCATCGAACCGCAGCAGGAGACGATCGTACGCGAGTATGTGAAAAAGCAGCCTCTGGCGTCCGTCCAGCTTCCCGGCGTGGAGCTCAATGTCGGCTCGACCCTGCCCGATACCGTCGAGCTTCATGAGGTTCCCGACGTCAAATACCGCTATGTCGTCGTCGACAATCGGACCGTCCTGGTCGATCCTGGCACGCGCAGGATTGTAAAGGTCATCGAGTGAGCAAGCGCGTCGCTTTGAAGGGACATGCGGCGCGTCCAGCATTGTCGACATCCCACACTGCTGCCCGTGTTGGGCATTCGGACGCAGAAAGGCCCGCCGCTTCGAAGCACGGCGGGCCTCATAGCGGAGACGACGTCCGGACAATTTCTGAACCAGCATTGGCTTAGAACGCATGATCCCAGCACGCCCTGTGCTCGCCAGGCCCGAAACTTTGAGAGAATATTCCTGGCTTCGCATTTCGCGGGAAATACGGTGCTTTGATCCGGCGGTCAGCATTCCCGATGATGCCAGCAAGTCTTGGCACTCCGCCTGGCCGCAACGACTTCAGAACCGACGGGATAGATCATGTCTGGGAATACCAACACTTTGCTCTCATTTCTCTCCGCAAGTATAAACCGGCGCGCCGGTCTGGCTGTACTTTTCGCGTCGGCGGTTGGGATTGTCGGCCTTGCTGCGCCGTCGTTCGCCGAAGACAAGACGGCGGTCAAGGTCGGCATCATGAGCGGCGAGGACGAGGATGTGTGGCGCGTCGTCACCGCCCAGGCGGCGGAGAGGGGGCTGACGATCGAGACCGTGGTGTTCAACGACTACACCCAGCCGAATGAAGCACTCGAGCGTGGCGAAATTGACGCCAACGCCTTCCAGCACAAGCCCTATCTGGACAACCAGATCAAGACGCAGGGCTATCACATCGTCCCGGTCGGCTATACCGGGGTCTGGCCGATCGGCCTCTATTCCAAGAAGTACACGAAGATTGCCGACCTGCCAGAAGGCGCCGTCATTGGCGTGCCGAACGACCCGTCCAATGAGGGCCGCGCACTGCGCGTCCTGCAGAGCGAAGGTCTGATCAAGCTCAGGGAAGGCACCGGCATTCTGGCGACGACCACCGACATTGCCGAAAACCCGAAGAAATTGGTCGTCAAGGAGCTTGACGCCGGGATTGTCGGGCGCTCGGTGGAAGACCTCGACGCGGCCGTAGTCAACACGGATTGGGCGCTTAAAAGCGGCCTCACACCGGAGAATCGCATCGCCCAGGAGGCGGTGGCCGACAATCCCTACCGCAATTTCATCGCGGTCAAGGCCGGCAATGAAAACCAGTCCTGGGTAAGACATTGGTCGCCTCCTATCAGAACGAAAAGGTGAAGGCCGAATTCGACCGAGTCTACAAGGGAACCGGCATCAGCGCCTATTGATGCCGAGCTCGACTGGGCGCCGAAGCCCGGCATGATAAAACGGTCCGCGCTTCAACGCGGACCGCGATCGCGTTTGCGGGACACCAATACAGGAACTTTCATGAACCAGCATTTCGCCTCGGTCACCGAAGTCATGCGTCCCGTCGGCGGCCGCTCCGCCGGACCGAACGATGTCGTGCGCCTCATCGAGCTGAAACGCCGCTTCGGCGCGACAGCGGCGCTGGACGGCGTGTCGCTCAGCGTGCGCCAGGGCGAGATCCTCGGCATCATCGGCCGCAGCGGCGCCGGCAAGTCGACGCTGATACGCTGCCTGAACGGCCTGGAGCGGCCGGATTCAGGACAGGTCTTCATCGAAGGCCGCGACATCAGCCGGCTCGGCGAGCGCGAATTGCAGCCGCTGCGCCGGCGCATCGGCATGATCTTCCAGCATTTCAACCTGCTGTCCGCCAAGACGGTCGAAGACAATGTAGCGCTGCCGCTCAAGATCGAAGGCCGGCCCAGGGCCGAACGCCTGGCGCGCGCCGCCGAGCTGCTCGAGCTCGTCGGGCTGTCGGAGAAGGCGAAAGCCTATCCGGCGTCGCTGTCGGGCGGACAGAAACAGCGCGTCGGCATTGCCCGGGCGCTTGCGGCGCGCCCGGCGCTACTTTTGTCCGACGAAGCGACCTCGGCGCTCGACCCGGAGACGACGCGCTCCATCCTTGCCTTGCTGAGGGACATCAACCGGCAGCTTGGCCTGACCATCCTGCTGATCACGCATGAGATGGAGGTGATCCGCTCGATCGCCGACCGGGTCGCGGTGATCGACGCTGGGCGGATCGTCGAACAAGGGCCGGTGTGGTCGGTCTTTGCCGACCCGAAATCGGCGATCACACAAAGCCTGCTCGGCGGCATCCGGCCGCAATTGCCGGTGGAGATCGCAAGCCAGCTAACGCAGAACGCCGGCGTGGAGGCGATCCTCAGGATCGACGTGGCCGGTGAGGCCGCCCGAAGCCCGCTTTTGTCCGATCTTGCCTCGGCAGTTCCCGGCTCGTTCCGCCTCGTGCATGGCGGCATCGATCACGTCCAGCAGCAGCCTGTCGGGACACTGTTCGTGGCAGTCGCCGGCAGCAATGAAGCTCACCTGGCAGAGGTGATCGCGTTCTTGAAAGCCCGCCAAGCGCGGGTGGAGGTGCTTGGCCATGTCGCCGGTTCTGTTTGAGCTTCTCGTCCGTTCGATCTGGGAAACGATCCTGATGACGGCCGCCTCCGGCCTCGTCTCGCTGGTTTTCGGGCTGCCGCTCGGCCTGGCGCTGGTCGCCACCGACCGCGGCGGCATCGCCGAAAACCTGTGGGTGAACCGCGCGCTTGGCGCTGTCATCAACGGCTTCCGCTCGGTGCCTTTCATCATCCTGCTGGTTGCGCTGATCCCGGTGACGCGGCTGATCGTCGGCACCTCGATCGGCACCTGGGCAGCGATCGTGCCGCTGTCGATCGCGGCGACGCCTTACTATGCCCGGATCGCCGAAGTGTCGCTGCGCGAGGTCGACCACGGGCTGATCGAGGCAGCACGCGCCATGGGCGGCAACCGCTGGACGATCATTCGAGAGGTGCTGGTGCCGGAAGCGTTGCCCGGCATCGTCGCCGGCTTCACGGTGACGCTGGTGACGCTGATCGGCGCCTCGGCCATGGCCGGCGCCAGCGGCGCCGGCGGCCTCGGCGACCTCGCCATCCGCTACGGCTACCAGCGCTTCGAGACGTCCGTCATGATCGCCGTGGTCATCGTCCTGATCGTCCTGGTCTGCGGCATCCAGTGGGCCGGCGACCGGCTGGTCGCGAGGCTGGACCACAGAGCGTGACCGGCGAACCGCGGCCCAATCAATGCCTTTAATTTCCGGGAAAGTTCAGATTGTCCTCGATGGTCTCGCTCGCCCAAGCGAGCTTTTCGCGATCGTCGGGGCGCAAGGGAGCCTCGACCGCGACGGTGAACAAGTGCCAGGCGAGACTGTCGGATAGAAGCCATGTGGTGACCTGTTCGCTGAAGATCACGTGCCCCTTATCGAGTGTCTTGATGTTGCCGGTAATCAAGTCCGCACAGTGCAACATGGCCTCGGGGTAAGGGCTATCATGCCATGCCGCTAATGCAGCTGCTACATCCATTCCGGCAAGCACTATGCCCTCCAGCCAGGGAACCGCGTTCCCTTCATCGGGATGCATGGTCATCGCTTTTCGCCAGGCAGCCTGAAACAGCTCCTCGACAGCCTGCTGTTCTTCCAACGGCCAATCGCGCCAGGAGGTCCTTTCGAGCTTTGCGGCAATCACGTTGGCGTCGAACCCCATCGAAGGTTCGCCTTGGATGGCAAGTTCAAGCACTCTCGGCAGAAAGTGCCGGTAGTCATCGACGTCGCCGACCGTCCATATGGCCGATCCGGCATAGGCGCCGAGGTTTTCACCACTGAGCTCCCGAAGCGGACCACTGGATACTCCCCGAAAGATCGATTCCAAATCCTTGTACGGCGAGCCATGCAGGTGGCGGGGCGATGGATAAGACGCGAAAGCGGCATAGACGCGTTCGACTGCGTAGGCCAGTTCAGACGAGAGATCAGCCTCCAGGGGATTTGGGTTGCTCATCCGCTACGACTCCGAACAGGTCCCTGGCTTGCTCTGCGGTATAGTAGCCGAGCTTGACATCCCGAGCGACCAATTGCGGATCGCGCTGCAACGGATCGCCGTAGCCGCCGCCGCCCGGTGTGCCGACGCGCACGCGGTCGCCTGCCTTCAGCGCGATGTCCTGCTCCTTGGAGAGGTGCGGCGGCACATGTTCCTCGCCGTTGCGGAACACAGTCACCGTGTTGACCGCGCCGTCCTTGCCGCCGAGCGCGCCTTGCGGGCCGAACCGGCCGTGATCCATGACGAAAGAGGCGCGGGCGTCGCCGCGCAGGATCTCTACCTCATAGGCGAGACCAAACCCGCCGCGGTGCTTGCCGGCGCCGCCCGAGCCTTCGCGCAGCGCATAATGCCGGTAGAGCACAGGGAAGGCCTGCTCCATGATCTCGACCGGCGGCGACTTGGAGATGCCGATGGTAGAGCAGCCATTGGTCAGGCCGTCGTGACCGGCATTGCCGCCATAACCGCCGCCGGAGATCTGGTACATGACATAATCGCGGCCGCGGGCCGGATCGTTGCCGCCGAGCGCGAAATTGCCGCTGGAGCCGGCCGGAGCCGCCGTCACCCTGTCCGGCAGGGCCTGCACCATCGCCGCGAACACCGCCTCGGCGATGCGCTGCGAAACCTCGGCCGCGCAGCCCGATACCGGGCGCGGATATTTGGCGTCGAGGAAGGTGCCTTCCGGCCGCTTGACGATCAGCGGCTCGAAGGCGCCGGCGCTGATCGGCACGTCGGGGAAAATGTGCCGCATGGCGAGATAGACCGAGGACAAGGTCGTCGCCAGCACGCTGTTCATCGGCCCGGCGCAGGGCTTTGATGAGCCCGAGAAGTCGAAGCTGAGCGTGTCGCCTTTTTTCTCGACTGCCAGCGCGATGATCAGCGGCTCGTTTACCACGCCGTCTGAATCGACGAAGGCCTGCGAGCGATAGATTCCGTCGGGAATGGCCGATATGTTGACGCGCATCTGTTCAGCGGCGCGGCGCCGCAGTTCGGCGATCGCTTCGACAACCGTTTCATCTCCGTAACGATCCAGGATTCCATTAAGCCTGTCCTGGCCGATCAGCAGTGCCGCCGCCTGCGCGCGGATATCGCCAATGCGCTGGTCGGCGACACGGATGTTGGAGCAGATGATGGCGTAGATCTCCGGGTCGAGCACGCCCTTCTTGAACAGTTTCACCGGCGGCAACCGCAAGCCTTCCTGCTCGACCGCCGTTGCCGAGGCGGAGAATCCGCCCGGCACCGAACCGCCAATGTCGGGCCAATGGCCGGTGTTCGAAAGCCAGCAGAATATCCTGCCGTCGCGGTAGACCGGCATGGCGAAGCGCACATCCATGAGATGGGTGCCGCCGAGATAGGGATCATTGACGATGTAGATATCGCCCGGCTCGGGCGGCAGGCAGCGTCCGTCGGCGATCATCTCGATCACGGTTTTGGTCGAATACTGCATGACGCCGACGAACACCGGCAGGCCCTGGCTGCCTTGCGCGATCAGCGAACCATCGAGCGCCGAATAGATGCCATCCGAACGGTCATTGGCCTCGGCGATGACAGGCGAGAACGCGGCGCGCGAAAACGTCAGGTCCATTTCGTCGCAGACTTGCTGCAGGGCCGCCTGGAGGACCGAAAGCGTAATGGTGTCGAGCTGCGCCATCTCAGGCCTCACCGATGTCGATGATGATGTTGCCGTCGGCATCCGATCGCGCCCGGTCGCCGGGCTCCAGCACAGTCGTCGCGTCCATCTGTTCGAGGATCGCCGGACCTTCGATTGTTGCGTCGAGCGGCAACTTTTCCCTGCTGTAGACCGGCGTGTCGTACCAGCGCCCGCCATACCAGACCGGCCGGATCTCGCGCCGCGCCTCTTCGAGCGTTTTGGCGCGCCCAGCCGGGTCGATCAGCCGGGACAGATCGATGGCCGGCCGCACGCCGGTGACCGAGGTGTTGAGATTGACCAGATTGGCGCGGATCTCGGGTAGCTCGACCTTGAAGCGGGCGAAATAGGCCTTCTCGAACAGTTGCTGCAGTCCCTCGCGTGTCATCGCAGACGACGGCAGCGGCACGTTTATGATATGCGTCTGGCCGACGAACTGCATGTCGGCGGAATGCGTGAAACGGATTGCTTCCGGCTTCACCGCTTCCTTGCCGATCAGCTCCTCGCCTTCGTTTCGGTGCCGTTCCAATGTCTCGTGGAGTTGGGTTTCATCGAGACTGGCCACCGGCTGGTTAACCGTGTTGACGAAATCATGGCGCAGATCGGCGACGACGCAGCCGAGAGCATTGGTGATGCCCGGCCGCGCCGGCACCAGCACTTTCGGCAGGCCTAGTTCGCGCGCCAGTGCCGTCGCATGCAGCGGCCCGGCGCCGCCGAAGGCGAACAGCGCGAAATCGCGCGGGTCGTGGCCGCGCGACACCGAGACCATGCGAATGGCGCCGGCCATCTTCACGTTGCCGAGCCGCAGCACCGCACCCGCCGCCTCGACGCCGGACAGGCCGGTAGGTCGGCCGATCCTGTCCTCGAATATGCCGGTGACCCGTTCGACGGTGACCGGGTTTTCCACCGCAAGCAGCTTTTTCGGCGCCAGCCGGCCAAGCACCAGATTGGCGTCGGTGATGGTCGGCTCCAAGCCGCCGCGTCCGTAGCAGATCGGGCCGGGATTGGCGCCGGCGCTTTCCGGGCCGATCTGGATCAGGCCGGCCGCATCGACGCGGGCGATCGAGCCGCCGCCGGCGCCGACCGTATGCACCGCCACCATCGGCACGTGGATCGGCATCGCATATTCGATCTCGATCTCGTTCGACACCGCCGGCTCGGCGTTGCGGATCAGCGCCACGTCGGTCGAGGTGCCGCCCATGTCGTAGGTGACCAGATTTTCGAAGCCGGCGCGTTTTCCGGTATAGGCGGCAGCGATGACACCGGAAGCGGGGCCGGACATGACGGTCTTGGCCGACTCACGTGTGACAAAGCGGGCCGAGATCATGCCGCCATTGCCGTTCATGATCAGGAAGTCGCGGGCGTAGCCTTTTGACGCCAGCTCCTTGCGCAGCCGCTCGACATAGCGTTCGAGGATTGGCTGCACCGAGGCGTTGACCGAAGCGGTGACGCCGCGCTCGAATTCGCGCGCTTCCGAAAGCAGGGCGTGGCCTGTCGTGATGTAGCCGTTCGGCCAAAGCTCCCCTGCGATCTCGGCGGCGCGCCGCTCATGCGCCGGGTTGGCGTAGGAATGCAGGAAATGGATGACCAGGGATTCGCAGCCGGCTGCGATCAGTTGTGAAATCGCTGTCCGCATATCGGCCTCGTCGAGCGGGATGCGCACCGCGCCCGAGGCCTCGACCCGCTCCGACACTTCGAGCCGCAGATTGCGCGGAATGATCGGGACGAAGGTGCCCGTCATGCCATAGGCCTGCGGCCGTGTCCGCCGGCCAAGCTCGATGACGTCGCGAAAGCCGCGCGTGGTGATCATGCCGGTCTTGGCCAGCCGGCGCTCCAGCACCGCGTTGGTAGTCGTCGTCGTGCCGTGCACGATGAGGTCGATGCCGTCGACCGGAAAGCCGGTGGCGCCAAGTGCCGAAACGACGCCGAACGCCTGGTTGTCGACTGTCGTCGGGGTCTTGGCGATATGCACCCGGCCACCGTCACGGCCGTCGATCAGAAGGAGGTCGGTAAAAGTTCCGCCGACATCGATGCCGGCGACGACGCCGCCAGTCGAATCCAGCGCTCGCGCCGAAAAATTCTGTCCCATTGTCGAAACCCGAAATGCCCGAACTGCCTAGATGCCTTAGTTTGGAAAGCTGTTTTACGGTGGCGTCTTGACGCAAATATCGTTTGTATACTAATAAATTCCGGACACAAGAGCTTACCGCTTCGGAGTGTGCAAACGGCACGCTGGAACCTGACCGGTTCGGGCGCGCAGGTGGAGATTTGGCGCCGGCGCTGAGCCGGCCCAGAAGGTTAGGTTTGATGAACACCACATCCGCGTTCAACACAGCCGGCGCCCGGCCGCTGCAGTTCCCGATACCGGCCAATGTCTATGCCGAAACCGTGGTCTCGGTGAAGCATTATACCGACCGGCTGTTTTCGTTCCGCATCACCCGGCCGCAGTCGCTGCGCTTCCGCTCCGGCGAATTCGTCATGATCGGCCTGCCCAATGCCGAGAAGCCAGTGTTCCGCGCCTATTCGATCGCCAGCCCGTCCTGGGACGACGAACTCGAATTCTTCTCGATCAAGGTGCCGGACGGCCCGCTTACCTCGGAGCTGCAGAAAATCGGGATCGGCGATACAGTCATCATGCGGCAGAAGTCGACCGGCACGCTGGTGGTCGACGCGCTGACGCCGGCCAAGCGCCTGTTCATGATCTCGACAGGTACCGGCATCGCACCCTTCGCCAGCCTGCTGCGCGATCCCGACACCTATGAGAAGTTCGAGCAGGTGGTCCTGACCCATACCTGCCGCGACAATGCCGAGCTCACCTACGGCCAGGAGCTGGTGACAGCGCTTGAGAAGGACCCGCTGATCGGCGAACTGACCGGCGGCCGCGTCACGCTGTATAATTCGACGACGCGCGAGACCTCCGTGCGCATGGGCCGCATCACCGCGCTGATCGGCTCGGGCAAATTCTACACCGATCTCGGCATCGACAGGCTCAATCCCGAGACCGACCGCATCATGATCTGCGGCTCGATGCATATGCTCAAGGACGTCAAGGAACTGGCCGAAAGCCTCGGCTTCCAGGAAGGCTCGCTGCACCATCCGGCAAGCTTCGTCGTCGAGCGCGCCTTCGTCGGCTGAGACGCGCAGCTCAGCGTCCACTGGTTCGAGACCCTGATTTTGATCATGCGGTCAAAAATCTGGCTGCCTTGACCGCCTTTTTCCGCTATGACTGCTTGAAGGACTCGTGAAGCGCTGCTTCACGGTCTATCTTCGGCATAAGTCGCTGAACAAGGGGCAGGAGATGAGCAGCACAATCCGCGAAACCGATCTCGGCACGTCCAAGATCACGCCGCTGCCGGCGCGCGCCGCCGCCAATGCGCCGATGCCGCAAGCCCATGGCATTGCTCGCAATCCCGGCATGAGGCTCGATCTCGGCTTCATGGAATCGATGCGCGGCGTCAACCGCTCGGCGCTGGAACGCCGCGTCGCCAGCCTGACCAAAAGACGCTCGATCAAGGCCGATAACCAGGCGGCCTGGCTGCTGCGCGCCGTCGCCTGCATGGACCTGACGACGCTGAACTCGAACGACACGGAACAGCGTGTGCGCAGGCTCTGTGCCAAGGCGGTCAACCCGTTCCGTCGCGACATCGTCGAGGGGCTGGGCATTACTGGTGAAAAGATCCGCCCGGCGGCGGTCTGCGTCTATCATCCCTTCGTCGCCACCGCCGTAGAAGCGCTGCGCGGCAGCGGCGTCCATGTCGCCGCCGTTTCGACCGCCTTCCCGCATGGCCTTGCACCGCTTTCGACGCGCCTGCAAGAGATCGAAGCATCGGTCCGCGACGGCGCCGACGAGATCGACGTCGTCATCCCGCGCGGCCTGGTATTCGCGGCGAAATGGCAGGAGCTCTATAACGAGATCGTCTCGATGCGCGCCGCTTGCGGCGAGGCGCATCTGAAGGTGATCCTCGGTACCGGCGACCTCGCCACGCTGCGCAACGTCATGCTCGCCTCGATGGTGGCGATGATGGCGGGTGCAGATTTCATCAAGACCTCGACCGGCAAGGAAAGCGTCAACGCGACGCTGCCGGTCGGCCTTGCCATGGTGCGCGCTATCCGCGCCTATTTCGAGGAAACCGGCTATCTCATCGGCTTCAAGCCGGCCGGTGGCATTTCCACGGCAAAAGCCTCGCTCGATTGGCTGGTGCTGATGAAAGAAGAACTGGGCCGGCCGTGGCTGGAGCCGGAGCTGTTCCGCTTCGGAGCATCGAGCCTTTTGACCGATATCGAGCGCCAGCTCGAGCATCATCTGACCGGCCACTACTCGGCCAATCATCGCCACGCGATGGCGTGATTCGGAGCGCTTCATGAACATCCTCGAACGCTATCACGCCATGGAATACGGCCCGGCGCCGGAGGCGCGCAACGAGGCCGATGCGTGGCTTGCCGCGCGGGATTTCGGCAAAGCGCTGTTCATCGGCGGCGACTGGAAGGCAGCCAGCGGAGGCAAAACCTTCGACACCAGCGATCCGTCCTCGGGAAAGCTGCTGGCCAAGGTGTCGGATGCCGGTGCCGCCGATATCGACGCGGCGGTTGCGGCGGCCACAAAAGCGCTGCCGAAATGGAGCGCCAGCACCGGATATCAACGCGCCAAAGTGCTCTACGCCATCGGCCGCGCCATGCAGCGCCACCAACGGCTGTTCGCGGTGCTGGAATCGATCGACAATGGCAAGCCGATCCGCGAAAGCCGCGACATCGACGTGCCGCTGGCGATCCGCCATTTCATCCATCATGCCGGCTGGGCGCAGGCGCTGGACAGGGATTTTCCCGGCCACAAGGCCGTCGGCGTCGTCGGCCAGATCATCCCGTGGAACTTCCCGCTCTTGATGCTCGCCTGGAAGATCGCGCCGGCGCTCGCTGCGGGCTGCACCGTGGTGCTCAAACCCGCGGAATTCACGCCGCTCACCGCGATCCTGTTTGCCGAGATCTGCGGACGCGCCGGCGTGCCGAAGGGCGTCGTCAACATCGTCCAGGGCGGGCCGGAGGCGGGCGCGACCATCGTCAACCATCCCGGCGTCCAGAAGATTGCCTTCACCGGTTCGTCCGAGGTCGGCAAGATCATCCGCAAGGCCACTGCCGGCTCGGGCAAAAAATTGTCGCTGGAGCTTGGCGGCAAGTCGGCATTCGTCGTTTTCGAGGATGCCGACCTCGACAGCGCCGTCGAGGGTCTGGTCGACGGCATCTGGTTCAACCAGGGCCAGGTGTGCTGTGCCGGCTCGCGCCTTCTGGTGCAAGAAGGCATCGCCGACGCCTTCATCGCCAAGGTCAAGACGCGGATGAGCCGGCTGCGCATCGGCAGTCCGCTCGACAAGAACACCGATATCGGCCCGCTGGTCGATTTGACTCAGCTCGATCGCGTCAAGGGCCTGATCGCCGAAGGCGCCAAGCAGGGCGCGATCTGCTGGCAGCCGGACTCGGCACTGCCCGCCGCGGGCTATTACCATCTGCCAACGCTGGCGACCGGTGTTTCGCCGGCTAACATCTTGGCACATGAAGAGGTGTTCGGGCCGGTGCTCGCCACTATGACCTTCCGCAACACCGAGGAAGCGATCGAGCTCGCCAACAACACACGCTATGGCCTGGCCGCTTCGGTGTGGAGCGAGAACATCAATCTTGCCCTGCACGTCGCGCCGCAATTGAAGGCCGGCGTCGTCTGGGTCAACGGCACCAATATGTTCGACGCCTCCTGCGGCTTTGGCGGCTACCGCGAGAGCGGCTTTGGCCGCGAAGGCGGGCGCGAGGGCATGTTCGAATATCTCTCGGCAAAACTGCCGCTCGGCCCGATCATCAAACCGGCAACGTCTTCGGCCCGACCTGTCGAGCAGGCGGAAGGTGGCGCCATCGACCGCACGGCAAAGCTGTTCATCGGCGGCAAGCAGGTCCGGCCGGACGGCAATTATTCCTTCGCCATCGCCAGCGCCAAGGGCAAGCTTGCCGGCGAGATCGGTCTCGGCAACCGCAAGGATATCCGTGACGCCGTCGCGGCCGCGCGCGCCTGCAAGGCCTGGCCGGAGGCGACCGCCTACAACCGCAGCCAGGTGCTCTATTACCTGGCCGAAAACCTTTCCGGCCGCGCAGACGAGTTTGCCGCCCGTTTGACCCAGCTCACCGGCGCGACCGCCAAGGCGGCGCGTGACGAGGTCGAGCTGTCGATCGAGCGCCTTTTCCTCTATGCCGGCTTGGCCGACAAATTCGAGGCCCGCGTCCACCAGCCGCCGGCCCGCGCCGTCACATTGGCGCTGCACGAGCCAGTCGGCGTCGTCGGCATCATCGCGCCGGATAATGCGCCTCTGCTTGGCCTGATCTCGCTGGTGGCGCCGGCGCTTGCCATGGGCAACACCGTAGTCGCAGTGCCATCCGAAAAATACCCGCTGCTTGCCACCGACCTCTACCAGGTCATCGAATATTCCGACGTTCCCGCAGGCGCCATCAATATCGTTACCGGCCGTAGCGCCGAGCTTGCCGGCGTATTGGCCAAGCATGACGATGTCGACGGGCTCTGGGTGTTCGCCGATGCCGAGACTTGCGCCAAGGCCGAGGCCGAGTCCATCGGCAATCTCAAACGCGTCTGGACCGGCAACGGCCACAGCCTCGACTGGCCCTCGAACGAAGCAGCCGGCGATGCCTTGCTGCGCCGTGCGATCGAGGTCAAGAACGTCTGGGTGCCCTACGGCGACTGAGTGTCCCGGAGGGACGTCCGGGCTTGACGGGCCAACAAATGTTCTTTACCGAGAAAAAACATTTGGCCGGCAGGCGAATATCGAAACAGGCGGGATGGTAGTGCCCGGCTGGCACATTGCGCCCCGGCCTAATGCCGGTAAAAAGCCGAACGATCACAGACGGGCGAGGAGAGAAGCATGGCGGATCTGACAGGCAAGGTCGTTGTCGTCACGGCGGCGGCGCAAGGCATCGGCCGGGCGAGCGCGCTGGCGTTCGCCAAGGCCGGCGCCGTCGTCCATGCCACCGACATTAACGAGGTGGTGCTCGCCGACCTCGGCAAGACGCCCGGTATCAAGACCCGCAAGCTCGACGTGCTGAACGACGAGGCGGTGAACGCCGCTTTTGCCGAGATCGGCGCCGTCGACGTGCTGTTCAACTGCGCCGGCTTCGTCCATTCCGGCTCGATCCTCGAGATGAAGGACGGCGATCTCGACTTTGCCTATGATCTCAATGTCCGCTCGATGATCCGCGCCATCCGCGCCGTGCTGCCCGGCATGCTGGAGCGCGGCGACGGCTCGATCATCAACATGGCGTCGCTGGCCAGTTCGACCAAGGGCGTGCCGAACCGCTTCGTCTATGGCCTAACCAAGGCAGCCGTCATCGGCCTGACCAAGTCGGTCGCCGCCGACTATGTCGGCAAGGGCATACGCTGCAATGCGATCTGTCCGGGCACGGTCGAAAGCCCGTCGCTGCAGGACCGCATGCATGCGCAGGGCGACTACGAAGCAGCTCGCGCCGCCTTCATCGCCCGCCAGCCGATGGGCCGCCTCGGCACGCCCGAGGAAATCGCCGATCTCGCCGTCTATCTGGCCGGCGCCACCTATACGTCGGGGCAGGCTTATAATATCGACGGTGGCTGGTCGATCTAAGAGGCCATTTGAAAACCCTACTCCGCCGGGCGCCTGACGCGGCTTTCTGCGCTTCCGGTGCTCACGTACTTTAAGTACGCTCCGCTCCGGTTCTCGAAACCCACGCCATTCGCCGCAGCGGAGCGAGTTTGCAAACGGCCTCTGGTCGCAACTGGGAGAAAACTGCATGAAACTGCTGCGCTATGGCGAGGCGGGGAGCGAACGCCCCGGCCTGCTCGATGCGGATGGAACGATCCGCGACCTCTCCGCCCATGTCACCGACATTGCCGGCAAGGCGCTTGACCCGGCATCGCTCGAGACATTGTCGAAGCTCGACCCGAAGACGCTACCGGCGGTTTCCGGCAAGCCACGCATCGGCGCCTGCGTCGCCGGCACCGGCAAATTCATCTGCATCGGTCTCAACTATTCCGACCATGCTGCCGAAACCGGCGCCACCGTGCCGCCGGAGCCGATCATCTTCATGAAGGCAAGCTCGGCTATTGTCGGGCCGAACGACGACGTGCTGATCCCGCGCGGCTCGGTGAAGACCGACTGGGAGGTCGAGCTCGGCGTGGTGATCGGCAAGACTGCGAAGTATGTCACCGAGGCCGAGGCGCTGGATTATGTCGCCGGCTATTGCGTCGCGCACGACGTCTCGGAGCGCGCCTTCCAGGCCGAGCGCCAGGGCCAGTGGACCAAGGGCAAGTCCTGCGACACGTTCGGGCCGATCGGCCCGTGGCTGGTGACCAAGGACGAGATCAAGGACCCGCAGAACATCCCGATGTGGCTGACGGTCAACGGCAAGACCATGCAGAACGGCTCGACCAAGACCATGGTCTTCGGCGTCGCTTATCTCGTCTCCTATCTCAGCCAGTTCATGTCGCTGCACCCGGGCGACATCATCTCGACCGGCACGCCGCCCGGCGTCGGCCTCGGCATGAAGCCGCCGGTCTTCCTCAAGCCCGGCGACGTGGTCGAGCTCGGTATCGAAGGGCTGGGCATCCAGAAGCAGACGTTCAAGGCGGATTTGTAGGCGCTCTTCCTTCTCCCCTTGGGGGAGAAGGTGGATCGGCGCGCAGCGCCGAGACGGATGAGGGGTGCTGCAAGAAAACGAGGCGTGAAAACATCAGGGGATTTTAGGCACTTACGCCTTCAGCGTAGCGATCCGTCCAACACCCCTCATCCGACCGAGCTTCGCTCGGCCACCTTCTCCCACAAGGGGAGAAGGGGAGTCGGCGCCTGCGCTACTTCAGCACCTTCCCATCGGCTCCAAACCGGTATGTCTTTGCCGGATCCGGCGTCGCATAGAGCGTGGCACCCGGTTCAGCGTTATAGACGCCGAAGATGCGCACTGTGATCAAGCCGGCCTTCTCGCAGTCGAGATAGAGGTTGGTGTCGGCGCCAAGGTGCTCGGCATGGACGACCGTGCCTTTCCAGGCGCCGGATTTGGGATCGACGGTCAGATGTTCGGGACGGACGCCGATGGTCTTGGCCGTCTCGCCAAGCCTGGCGCCGTCGACGAAATTCATCTTCGGTGAGCCGATGAAGCCGGCGACGAATTCATTTGCCGGCGAATTGTAAAGCTCCATCGGTCCGCCGATCTGCTCGATCTTTCCCGCGTTCAGCACGACGATCTTGTCGGCCAGCGTCATCGCCTCGACCTGGTCGTGGGTGACATAGATCATCGTGGCCTTCAGCCGGCGATGCAATTGCGCGATCTCCAGCCTGGTGTTGACGCGCAGCGCGGCATCGAGGTTGGACAGGGGCTCGTCGAACAGAAAAAGCTTGGGCTCGCGCACCACGGCGCGGCCGATGGCGACGCGCTGGCGCTGACCGCCGGAAAGCTCGGCCGGCCGCCTCGAGAGGTAGGGCTCCAGCGACAGCATCGAGGAAGCGATGCCGATGCGGCGGTCGATCTCGGCCGCCGGCGTGCCCGCCTGCTTGAGGCCGAGGCCCATATTGTTCTTCACAGTCAGATGCGGATAGAGCGCATAGGTCTGGAACACCATGGCGATACCGCGCTTGGCCGGCGGCGTGGCGGAGACGTCCGCCCCGTCGATCACCACGCGGCCCGAGGTCGAGTCCTCCAGCCCGGCAATGACCCTGAGCAGCGTCGACTTTCCGCAGCCGGATGGACCGACGAAGACGACGAACTCGCCATCCGTCACCTCGAGGTTGATGCCCTTCAGCACCTCGACCGGCCCAAAGGCCTTCTTCACATTTTCGATGTTCAGCGAGCCCACGGCTTCGTCCCTGTTCTAGAGTTTCACGGCGAGGCCGCTGCGCACGCTCTCGTCTGCGGCAAGGCAGACGGCGAGCGACTTCACCGCGTCGTCCATGTGACGGGTCAAGTCCAGATCCTCGCGGACCGCCTTCAGCACAAACGCCTGTTCCAGGTCGCAGAGGTCCTGATGGCCGGGCTCGCCTTGCATCGACAGCATCTCGTCCGGTTTGGCGAATTTGCCGTCGGCTCCGGTCGCCGCACTGTGCAGGCGGATGGTCGAGGTCTTGGTGTGGGTGTCGATGTCGTCGGACCTGACACCCTCCTTCATGACGATCGACACGCAGCCATTGGGCGAGATCACGTCCTTGACGAAGAAAGCCGTCTCCGAAATCATCGGCCCCCAGCCGGCCTCGTACCAGCCGACCGAACCGTCGTCGAATAGCACCTGCAGATGACCGTAATTGTACATTGACGGCGCGATCTCGTCGCTCAGCCTCAGCCCCATGCCGCGCACCTCGACTGGCCTGGCGTCGGTGATCTGCAGCATCACGTCGAGATAATGCACGCCGCAATCGACGATCGGCGATGTCGTCTGCATCAACTGCTTGTGCGTCTCCCAGCTATGGCCGGAGGATTGCTGGTTGAGGTTCATGCGGAACACGTAAGGGCCGCCGAGCTTGCGCGCCTCGGCGATCAGCCGGATCCAGGACGGGTGATGGCGCAGGATGTAGCCGATCACCAGTTTTTTGCCGTTGGCCTTGGCTGCCGCGACCACGCGCTTTGCATCGGCGACCGTCGTTGCCAGCGGCTTTTCGACGAAGACATGGCAGCCGGCCTCGAATGCACTGACCGCATAGTCGGCATGGCTGTCGGAATAGGTAGCGATGCAGGCGACATCGGGCTTTTCGTCGCGTAGCGCCTCGTCGAAGGAACGCCGGATGGCGTAGGTCGAAAGCCCTTCCGGCAGCGGCACATCGGAGCGGTTGACCAGCGCGGCGATCTGGAATCCCGGATTGGTGTGATACGCCAACGCATGGCTGCGCCCCATATTGCCGAGCCCGGCGACGACAACGCGAAGGGGTTTTTGCGAATTCACTTGACCGCTCCCGAAGTGATGCCGCGGATCAGCTGCCGCGAGAAGATGACGTAGAGGATCAGCACCGGCATGATCGCCAGCGACAGTGCCGCCAGGATGGCATTCCAGTTGGTGACGAACTGGCCGAGGAACAGTTGCGCGCCGAGCGTCACCGTCTTGGTTTCCTCCGACGGCGCCAGGATCAGCGGGAACCACAGATCGTTCCAGATCGGGATCATGGTGAAGACGGCGACCGTCGCCATAGATGGCCTGACCAGCGGCAACACCAGGCGGAAGAAGATGGTGTATTCCGATAGTCCGTCGATGCGGCCGGCGTTCTTCAGGTCGTCGGAGACCTGCTTCATGAATTCCGACAGGATGAAGACGGCAAGCGGCAGGCCCTGCGCCGTATAGACCAGGATCAGCGCCGTCAGCGTGTTGACCAGCCCGCTCGCCACCATCAATTGCAGGATGGCGACGGTGGCAAGGCGGATCGGGATCATGATGCCGAGCGCCAGATAGAGCCCCATCAGCGAATTGCCGCGGAAGCGGTATTCCGACAGCGAGAAAGCCGCCATGGCGCCGAACAAAAGCACGAAGAACAGCGAGGCGACGGTGACGACAAGGCTGTTCTGGAAATAGTGGATGAAATCGCCCTGGCCGATCACCGTCGTGTAGCCGATCAGGTCGAAGGTCCCTGGCGTCGGCGGCGTCAGCGGCGCGCCGAAAATCCCTGCGCGCGATTTGAACGAATTCATGATCACGAGGATCACCGGAAACAGCGCGATCGCCGTGTAGGTCAGAAGGATCGCATGCGCGCCAATGGTGCGGGGCAGCGAGCGGGTTGCGGTGCTCATGGTCGCGCTCCCCTAAAACTGGTAGCGACGCAAGCGCGTCTGTACGAGGAACAGATAGACGCAGACGCCGCCGAGGATGATCAGGAACATCATCGTGGCGATCGCCGCGCCCATGTTGGGATCGCCGACCTGCAGCTGGAAACCGAAGAAGGCGCGGTAGAGGAAGGTGCCGAGAATATCGGTTGAATAGTTCGGCCCGGCCAGCGCGCCTTGCGCGGTGTAGATCAGGTCGAAAGCGTTGAAGTTGCCGACGAAGGTCAGGATCGAGATGATGCCGATCGACGGCAGGATGAGCGGCAGCTTGATCTTCCAGAACTGCGCCATCCCGGTGATGCCGTCGCATTCGGCTGCTTCGATCACCTCTTCGGGAATGGACAGCAGTGCCGCATAGATCAGCATCATCGGGATGCCGACGAACTGCCAGACCGAGATCAGGCTGAGCGCGGTCAGCGCATATTGCGCCTTGCCGAGCCAGGGCGTGAACAGGCTTTTCAGGCCGACCAGGTCCATCATATGCGGCGCCACGCCCCATAGCGGCGACAGAATCAGCTTCCAGGCGAAGCCAACAATGACGAAGGACAGGATCGTCGGCACGAAGATCGCCGTGCGGTAGAAGGCGGAAAACCGCAGCCTAGGGCTGGACAGAAGTGCGGCCAAAAGGACGCCGATCGGGTTCTGCACCAGCATGTGGATGATGAAGAACCAGACATTGTTCCTGAGCGCGTTCCAGAAATTGACCGACCAGTTGGGATCACCGAACAGCATGCGGAAATTTTCCAGTCCGACGAAGACCTGCGACTGATTGATGTTGCGGAACAGCGACAGCTGCAGCGTGCCGGCCAGCGGCAGGATCATGATCGCCGTATAGACCAGCACTGCCGGCGCCAGGAAAACGCCGATATGCCAACGGAACGGTCTTTTCGGTGCTGCGGCCATGCGTTCGGTCCCCGCCGATCAGGTCTTGCTATTGCCGTCAAAGGGCGCGGCGCCTCCCTCCCCCTCGAGGGGAGGGTGCCTCGCAAAGCGAGGCGGGTGGGGTCGGCAGAGGCAGCGCGCCATCGTCGTTCGACCGTGCTTTCCAGCAGCGATCAAGCCGCAGCCTGCCTCGACCGACCCCCTCTGTCGCCTTCGGCGACATCTCCCCCTCGAGGGGGGAGACAACGCTTCGCCGCGCTCTTACTTCGCCGGCTTGTACCAGCTATCGAGGCCGTCCTGCAGCTTCTTGGCGGCAGCTTCCGGCGTGTCGGTGCCGTTGATGACGTTGGCCGATTCAACCCACGTCTCGTTTTCAAGGTTCGGCGTGCCGCGCGACAGGATCTGGTAGGTCGAGCGGATCGTCGACTTGCACTTGCCGCGCCAGGAGACGAATTCCTGGGCCAGCGGGTCTTCCATCTTCACCGGGGTGTTGTTCAGGCTGAAGAAGCCCGGCAGCGCGTTGGCGTAGATGGTGGCAAAATCAGGCGAGGCCACCCAGGACAGGAAGGTCTTGGCCGCATCCGCGTTCTTCGAGGCAGCATTGAGGCCCATGCCGATGTCGGTGTGGTCGGAGATGTAGCAGGTGTCGCCGGCCTTCTGCACCGGCGGCGGGAAGGCGCCCATCTTGAACTGCGCCTGCGTGTTGAAAAGGCCGATCTCCCACGAACCGGCCGGGTAGATGGCGGCGCGGCCGAGCGTGAACAGGTTCTGGCTGTCCGGATAGGTCTGCGCCTCGAAGCCGTCGCCGAGATAGTCCTTCCACTTGGCCAGTTCTTTGAAGGGCTCGACCCACTGCAGATCGGTCAGCTTCTGCTCGCCCTTGATCAGCGCCAGGCGGCCTTCCTCGCCCTTCCAGTAGTTCGGGCCGATGTTCTGGTAGCCCATGGTCGCCGCTTCCCAGAGGTCCTTGGTGCCCATCGCCATCGGGATGTAGGTGCCGTCGGCCTTGATCTTGTCGAGCGCGGCGAAGAATTCGTCGCGCGTCTCCGGCACCTTGATGCCGAGCTTGTCGAAGGCGTCCTTGTTGTAGATGAAGCCATGGATGACGGAGGCCATCGGCACGCAGAAACTCGACTTGCCGTCGTCGGTCTGCCAGGCGGCCTTGGCGACATCGGAGAAGTTCTCCATGCCGGGCAGGGTCGAGATGTCGGCGAGGTTGCCCTTCTTGAAGAGCTCCAGCGACTTGTCGAACGGGCGGCAGGTGATCAGGTCGCCGGCCGAGCCGGCGGCGAGCTTGGCGCCGAGGGCGGCGTCATATTCGGTTGGCGCCGACGGCGCGAACACCACCTTGATGCCCGGGTTCTTGGCTTCGAAGGCCGGGATCAGCTTGTCCTTCCAGATGGCAAGGTCGTCGCCGCGCCAGCTTTCGATGTTGAGCGTTACGTCGTCGGCATAAGCCACCCCGGCGGAGCCGAGAATGCTGGTGCCGAGAAGAAGTGCCGTCAGTAGCTTCGTTGTCATGCTCAGTCTCCCTGTTGACCTTTTTCAGGTTCGGTTTTGATGAGAACAGAGGCATTGCGCCCCTTGCTCCCCTCGATCGCGGAAAGGGCCGGCCGCAGCTTGTGGCCAGTCCCTTCCAATATCTTCTCGGCTGCATCGGCGCTGGCGGCGCCGGCGGCGAGCAGAATAGCGGTCTTGACGACGCCGCCGCTCCTTTCGAGCAGGCGCGCCGCCTCGTCCTTGTCGCGCCCGCTGACGGCGGCAACGATGCGTGCGGCGCGGTCGCGCAGCTTGATGTTGTCGGCCATGAGGTTGACCATGTAGCCGTCATGGACATGGCCGAGATGGATGGCGGCGAGCGTCGACAGCATGTTGAGCGCGATCTTCTGGGCGGTGCCTGCGCCCATGCGCGTTGAGCCGGCAATCAGCTCCGGCGGCGTTTCGAGCAGGATGGCGATGTCGGCCAGCCGCAACAGCGGCGCATCCCTGTTGTTGGCGATGGCAATGGTCGCCGCACCGCGGCGCCTGGCGTCCTCGATCGCCCTGACTGCATAAGGTGTCGAGCCGCTGGCCGAGACGGCGATCAGGCAGTCGCCCTTGCCGATGCGGGCGGCGGCAACTGCTGCCGAAGCTTCCTCGGTGTCGTCCTCCGGCCCGCCGGCCAGTGTCTTGAAGGCCTCGTCGCCGCCGGCGATCAGGATGGCGATGCGGTCGCGTTGGATGCCGAAAGTGCCCGGCAGCTCAAGCGCGTCGGCCAGTGCCATCAGGCCCGAACTGCCGGCAGCCGCATAGGCGAGCTTGCCGCCGCTTTTCAGTCTGCTTGCGATGATTTCGGCTGCCGCAGCAATGGCAGGAATGGCGCCGTGCACGGCCTTGGCGGCCTCGATCTGTGCGTTGGCCAAAGAGGAAAGGACGGCTTCCGGGGCCTGGATATCCAGTCCCTCGGCATTCTGGTGAAGCGCTTCGGTGCGCGTTTCGGCCATCCGCTTTCCTCCAATCGAGAAAACCATACCAAAAAAATACCACTTGTCCACACGCATTAATGAAATCCTTGCGGCAGTGCAGGCTTGCGAACGAAATTGGCTGATTTTCCAACAAACTACGCCTTAACTTTTTTGAAACGGAAATTAATCCTTGGCTATTGGTATTTTATTGGTATTATCCGCCCGGAGGAGAAATCGCGTGAAATTCGTGCTCGGCATCGATGGCGGCGGCACCAGCTGCAGGGCGGCCCTTGCAACGGCCGACGGCATCGTCCTCGGCCGCGCCAAAAGCGGTGCCGCCAACATCCGAACCGATCTCACCGGCGCCAGGACGAACATCGTCGACGCAGCGCAGCAGGCCTTTGTCGCCGCGGGCAAGGATCCCGCACTGATCCCGCAAACTCCGGCCGTTCTCGGTCTTGCCGGCGCCAATGTCGGCACCTACCGGCAGCAGCTCGAAGCGATCCTGCCGTTTCGCATCAGCCGTGTCGAGACCGACGCCGAGATCGCGCTGGAAGGCGCGGTTGGCTCCGGCGACGGCGCCATGGCCATACTCGGCACGGGCACCGCCTATATGGCACGCAAACAAGGCAAGTCGCGCGCCATCGGCGGCTGGGGGTTCCAGGTCGGCGACCAGGGCAGCGGCGCCCGTATCGGCCGCGACCTGCTCGAGCAGACGCTGCTCGCCTATGACGGCATCCGCCAGGGATCGCCGCTGACGGAGACCATGCTCGCCATCTTCCGTAACAATCCCGAGGATCTGGTCGAATTCACCACCAACGCCAAGCCCGGCGATTTCGGCGGCTTCGCGCCCAAGGTGTTCGAACATGCCGAAAAAGGCGACGTCGTCGCTATCTGGATCCTCGACAAGGCGGTCGCCGATGTCGAAGCAGCGCTTGGCGTGCTCGACCTGGGCGGCGGCGATCCGCTCTGCCTGCTCGGCGGGTTGGCGCCGCTTTACGCGCCGCGCCTGTCGGCCCGCTACCGGGCGCTGCTGAAACCGCCGCTCGACGACGCGCTGGGCGGCGCGGTTCAGATGGCGGCTCGGATTTTCGCAAACACGGCGGAGGCAGCTCGATGAGTGAGGCCGCCGACCAGATATTCGCGGCGCTGAAACAATCGTCGCAGAGTGGCGCGCCGCTCTATCTGCAGCTCAGGAAGAGTATCGAGGATGCGGTCAAACGCGGGCTGATCGGACCTGGCGATGCGCTGCCTTCCGAGCGCGACATCGCTAGCAAGGCCGACATTTCGCGCGTCACCGTGCGCAAGGCGGTGCAGGACCTGGTCAAGGGCGGCATCCTCGTCCAGCGCCATGGTTCCGGTACCTTCGTTGCGCCACGTATGGAGCGCGTCGAGCAGTCGCTGTCGATGCTGACCTCGTTTACCGAGGACATGGCACGGCGCGGCATGGCGGTGCGTTCGGCTTGGCTCGACCGCGGCCTCTATCCGCCGTCGCCCGACGAGATGATGGTGCTCGGCCTGGCGTCGAACGAATTGGTGGCGCGCGTGGCGCGCCTTCGTATCGCCAACGACACGCCGCTGGCGATCGAGCGCGCCTCGCTATCGACAAGCGTGCTGCCCGATCCGGCGGCGATTGGTTCGTCGCTCTACGCCGCGTTGGAAAAGACCGGCAACAGGCCGGTGCGGGCGGTGCAGCGCATTTCCGCCACCAATCTCGGCGATAGCGACGCACAGCTGCTGGAAGTACCGCCGGGCATTGCCGGCCTGCACATCGAGCGTATCTCCTATCTGGCGAGCGGCAAGGTGATCGAGTTTACCCGCTCCATCTACAGGGGCGACGCCTATGATTTTGTCGCCGAACTCCGGCTGAGCGGGCCGGGCGAAGAGGGCCGGCCATGACCGCGACAACGACCCATATGCGGCGCGAGATCGAGGAGATCCCGGAGGCCACCGCCCGTCTGCTCGATGGCTCGGCCGCGGTGCTGACGGAAGCTGGACGCGGCATTCGCGAGCGCGACCCGAATTTCGTCGTCACCGTGGCGCGCGGCTCGTCCGACCATGCCGCGACCTTCATGAAATATGCCGTGGAGTTGACCGCCGGGCTGGCGGTTGCATCGGTCGGCCCGTCGATCGCCTCGATCTATGGCGCCAAGCTGAAGCTGGGCGGCTCGGCCTGCCTGGCGATCTCGCAGTCCGGCAAGAGCCCGGACATCGTTGCAATGGCGCAAGCGGCGAGGACCGGCGGTTCGCTGACCGTCGCCATCACCAACACCGCCGATTCGCCGCTGGCGCGGGCTTCGGACTACGCGATCGACATCCTGGCCGGACCGGAGCGCAGCGTCGCGGCGACGAAGACCTTCGTCAATTCAGCCGTCGCAGGACTCGCCTTGATGGCGCATTGCACCGGCGACGACAAACTTCTGGTGGCGCTCGCGCGCTTGCCGGAGCATTTTCGCAAGGCGATCGCCTGCGACTGGATGGCGCTGGCCGGGGCGCTGGAGACGCAAAAGTCGCTGTTCATTCTCGGTCGCGGCCCGTCGGCGGCGATCGCCAACGAGGCGGCGCTGAAATTCAAGGAAACCTGCGCCATGCATGCGGAAGCCTATAGTGCCGCCGAGGTCATGCACGGCCCGCTGGCGCTGGTCGGTCCCGGTTTCCCGGTGCTGGCGCTGGCTGCTCGCGATGCGTCCGAGCCATCGGTGGCCGATGCCGCCGACAGCCTGGCCGGCAAGGGCGCTGCCGTCTTTGTGACGTCGAACAAGGCAAAGAGCGCTCAGCGCCTGCCGCATGTCGCAACCGGTCATCCGCTGACCGACCCGCTGACGCTGATCGTGTCGTTCTATGGTTTCGTCGAGGCTTTTGCCCGCCATCGCGGCCTCGACCCCGACACGCCGCCCAATCTGCGCAAGGTAACGGAAACCCTATGAGCGACCGTTTTGCCCTGACTGGCGCCCGGATTTTCGATGGCGACGACTGGCACGACAATGCGGCGCTTGTCGTGCGCGACGGCCTCGTCGAGGCCATTGTTGCCGCCGGTGCCATTCCATCCGATGTTGCGCGTATCGAGACCGGTGGCGGCATGCTGGCGCCTGGCTTCGTCGATCTGCAGGTCAATGGCGGCGGCGGCGTCATGCTCAACGACCATCCGGACGTCGCCTCGATCGAGACCATCTGCCGGGCGCACGCACCCTTCGGCACGGCGGCGCTGTTGCCGACGCTGATCACCGACACGTCCGAGATCACCGCCGCGGCGGTTGCGGCCGGAGCCGAAGCGGCACGGAGGAAGGTGTCGGGGTTCCTGGGCCTGCACCTCGAAGGGCCGCATCTGTCGATCGCCCGCAAGGGCGCACATGACCCGGCTTTGATCCGGCCGATGCTAGACTCCGACCAGACGATGCTGATCGCCGCACGGAAAGACCTGCCCGTGCTGCTGACGACGGTGGCGCCCGAATCCGTCGAGGCCAGCCAGGTGTCGGCGCTTAGCAAGGCCGGCATTGTCGTCAGCATCGGCCATTCCGATACCGGCTATGCCACGGCTCGCGCCTTAGCCGAGGCCGGCGCAACGGTGGTCACCCATCTGTTCAATGCGATGAGCCAGATCGGCAATCGCGAGCCGGGGCTGGCGGGCGCCGCAATCGATACAGGCACATTCTATGCCGGCATCATCGCCGACGGTATCCATGTCGATCCGGCCACCATGGCCATCGCCTTGCGCGCCAAGCAGGGGCCGGGCAAGATCCTGCTCGTTACCGATGCCATGGCGACGATCGGCACCGACATGACCTCGTTCACGCTGAACGGCCGCACCATCCACCGCAAGGATGGCAGGCTGACACTTGCCGACGGCACGTTGGCGGGCGCGGACCTCGACATGATTTCCGCAGTGCGCTTCATGCACCGCGTCGTCGGCCTCGACCTCGACGAAACCTTGCGCATGGCCTCGCTCTATCCGGCGCAGGCGATCGGCCAGTCGCACCGGCTCGGGCGCTTCGCCAACGGTACCGCGGCCAACATCGTTTCGCTGTCGGACGATCTGGACATTAAAAGCGTCTGGATCGATGGTGCCAGGGTTTTTGCAGGCAGCCCTGCTCGTTAGGGTTAGCCGGCTTTGGACGTATAGAGGTCCTTGTAGGCTTCGCGCAGCAGGTTCTTCTGCACCTTGCCCATCGTGTTGCGCGGCAGTTCGTCGACGAAGATCACCCGTTTCGGATGCTTGTACCTGGCGAGGTGCCCGGCGATGGCCTCGACGATCCCTGCGGCGCTGATGGTCGAGCCCGGCGCCCTCACCACGACAGCGGTGACGCCTTCGCCGAAATCCGGATGGGCAACGCCGATGACAGCGCTTTCGGCGACGCCAGGCAGCGCGTCGATCTCGCTCTCGACTTCCTTTGGATAGATATTGTAGCCGCCGGAAATGATCAGGTCCTTGCCGCGGCCGACGATGTGGACATAGCCGTCGGCATCGATCAGTCCGAGATCGCCGGTGATGAAGAAACCGTCGTCACGGAACTCCGCTTTGGTCTTTTCCGGCATGCGCCAGTAGCCGCAAAAGACATTGGGACCCCTCACCTCGATCATGCCGACATCGCCCTTGGCAAGTGTTTCGCCGCTCTCGGGGTCGGTGATGCGCAGGGAGACGCCGGGCAGGGGAAACCCGACCGTGCCGGCACGCCGCTCGCCATCATAAGGATTCGACGTGTTCATGTTGGTCTCGGTCATGCCGTAGCGCTCGAGGATGGCGTGGCCGGTGCGCTCTCGCCAGGCTCTGTGCGTCTCGGCCAAAAGCGGCGCCGAGCCGGAAATGAACAGGCGGATGTTTTTCGCCGCTTGCCGGTTCAAACCGTCCTGCTGCAGCAGGCGGACGTAGAATGTCGGCACGCCCATCAGCACGGTGGCGCGCGGCAGCAGCGAGACGATGCGGGCTGGGTCGAATTTGGTTTCGAACAGCATCGAGGCGCCGGCCATCAGGACGACATTGGTGGCGACGAAAAGGCCATGCGTGTGGAAAACCGGCAGCGCGTGAATCAGCACGTCTGCGGCAGTGAAGCGCCAGAGGTCGACCAGCACCCGCGCATTCGAGGCGAGGTTTTCGTGGCTGAGCATGGCGCCTTTCGAACGGCCGGTGGTGCCGGATGTGTAGAGGATCGCAGCAAGGTCGTCCGGTCCGCGCGCCACGTCGTGGAAGTCCATGGCCGCCTCAGAGGCCCGATCGGTCAACGAACCCTCGCCCTTGCTGCCGAGTGTCGCGACCGCAGCGCCCGAGGTCTGCGCCAAAGCGCCGATCTCGGTCACTCGCGCCGGGTCGCAGACGATCAGTCGCGGCTCGGCATCCCTGAAGAAATAGTCGAGCTCGGTCAGCGTATAGGCGGTGTTGAGCGGCAGGAAGATCGCGCCGGCACGCAGACAGGCGAGATAGAGGAAAATGGCCTCCGGGCTCTTCTCGACCTGAACGGCGACGCGGTCGCCGGCTTCGACGCCCAGCTGCGACAGCACATGTGCCAGTTGAGCGGAGCGCGCCAGCATTTCGCCATAGCTGATCGAGCGCCCGTCCTCTGCCTCCATCAAAAGGCGTCCGGGCGTGGGCATCCGGGCACGGAAAGCATCGAACAGATGGTTGCTCAAAAGTCCCCCCGAGCGGCTGTCTCCGGCCGAACGGCGGCGGTCAGCCGGCCGCCTTGTCCGCCGCTGCCCTGATTGCCTCGATGTTTGCCCGATAGGCTGCGACGCTGCCGCCCTTGAAAATGGCCGCACCGGCGACCAGCACGCTGGCGCCGGCGGCGGTGACCAGGGGCGCAGTTTCCGGCGAAATGCCGCCGTCGATCTCGATCCGGATCGGCCTGTCACCGATCAGCGCCTTCACCCGCTTCACCTTGTCTACGATCGCCGGAATGAAGGCCTGGCCGCCGAAGCCCGGATTGACCGTCATGATCAGGATAAGATCGAGCCGGTCGAGCACGTATTCGATCATCGTCTCCGGTGTCGCGGGGTTGAGTGACACGCCGGCCTTCTTGCCAAGGTTTTTGACCGTTTGCAGCGACCGGTCGAGATGTGGCCCGGCTTCGGCGTGCACTGTGATGCCATCACAGCCGGCCTCTGCGAAGGCGGCCAGATAGGAGTCGGCCGGGGCGATCATCAGATGGCAGTCGAAGAAAGCCTTGGTGCGGTTGCGGATCGCCTTGATCACCGGCGGCCCGAAGGTGATGTTCGGGACGAAATGCCCGTCCATGACGTCGAGGTGGATCCAGTCGGCGCCGGCGGCCGCCACCGCCTCGACCTCGTCGCCGAGCTTCGAGAAATCGGAAGCCAGCACCGATGGCGCGATCAGGGTTTTTTTGCTCATGACGCGGTTTTCCCGAACGCCTCGGTTTACGGCCCCTCTGTATCGCCTGCCTAGACCATGAGTCGAGTCCGGAAAGTGGAAGCCGGTTTGTCCTTCCGCTGATGCCACGGCTTCAGGTTTTCGCTGCTCTTTCATCTGCCAGCCAAAGAAAAACCCGCCGGATCGCTCCGGCGGGGTTTTCTTGATCGAATGATCACCGTTTTGAAGTTCGCGTGCGATCCTATTGCTCGAGCTGCGGCTTGCGCCTTGGCAGCTGCTGAAGAACATCTGGATTCAGCAGCAGGCTCGGTTTGCGGATCGGCTGGCACTGGCCATTAATCGGCCGCGCGCCCGGTGCGCACTCCAGCCGCGGTTTGCGGCAGGCGCCGTCGCGCAGCTCTGTCCCACGCGGGCAGACGCAGACGCCACGCTTGTTGTGGATCTGACCAGGTATCGAGCACTCCACCACAACAGGCTTCTTGCGCCTGCAGGCATTGCCTTGCACTTCCGTGCCTTTTGGGCAGACGCAATCGCCTCCGGCGTCGTGGATCTGGCCGCGGATGGTGCACTGCTCCGGCTTCGGCTGGATTGGCCGGCAGACATTGCCCCTGACTTCCGTACCCCGCGGGCAGACGCAATCGCCTGCGGCGTTATGGATCTGGCCCCGAATGGTGCACTGCTCGGGTTTCGGCTGGATTGGCCGGCAGGCATTGCCTTTGACTTCGGTGCCCCGCGGGCAGACGCAATCGCCGGCAGCGTCGTGGATCTGGCCACGGATGGTGCACTGCTCGGGCTGCGGCTTGCTGCCCACGCAAGCGCCGTTCTCCAGCTCGGTTCCGCGCGGACAGACGCAGCGTCCGTCTTCGGTACGGATCTGGCCTTTGAGCAGAACGCAAGGTTTTGGCTTCGGCACGATGACCGTGCCGCCCCCGGACGAGCATTGGCCATTGCGGAAGGTCGTGCCGGGCGGGCAGACGCAGTTGCCGGCGTCGTTCATGACGAAGCCTTGCGAGCATTCCTTCTTCACCTCATTCCTGATGGTGAAGGGATGGCAGGCATAGGCCTTGCCGCGATCACCCTGCACGTCGGCCGCACCGCGGGACAGCACGTCGCCACCGCCTTGCACCGGCGTGTTCGGAGACAGCATGCCGACGCAGTTCTGGCCGTTGACAATGCCCTGCAGATTGGCCAGACGGCCGTCGTCGGGAATAGTCACGGTCACTGTGTGCACGTGGCTTTCCCCGGCGCCGAGCGTCAGTTGGGCGATACAGGACAGAGGCAAGATTGCCGGCTCCGGCGAGCAGCCGAAGGGCGGATCGATCGAGGTGATCGCAACGTCTTCCAGCCGGCCGAGGCCTTCGACGCCGATCGCATCGCCGACGCGAACCGGACCGGAGAAGGCGCTCGCGCCATCGTTCGTGATGGTGATCTCGAACGAGCAGGGCTGGCCGGGCTTGCACTCGGCATCACCGGTCTTCTCGACGCGGATGGTCGAGGCGCCGCCGCCCTTGGCGCAGGCCTGGCCGATCGGATAGACGATGTCGTCTCCCGGAGCCGGGCCGTAGGAGCCGCGTGCGCAGTTCTCGAATTCGCCGTTCGCGGCAACCGTCACGTCGAAATGGCGGCTGGTTCCAGGCGTCATGACGGCGCCGGGAATCTGGCACGACAGCGCATTGGCCGGAACCGGTCCGCAAGTCCATTCCGCGCCGTCTGGGGTGACGGTCTGGATCTGGACCGGCGCTCCGCTGGCTATCAGCGTCGCGGCATCGTTGACCCGTACCGGACCGGTCGGGGCAGTGGTGCCGAGGCTGATGACGGTAATGCGGCAGGAAACGACCGCAGCACCGGCCAGCGAACCATTGCACACCTTGGTGATGCGCAGGGCCGGCTGGCCGCCATTCGGATGACGGATGCGTTCCTTGGCGCAGGCCCTGTTGTTGGTGATGTCGTTCTCACCGGGAATAGCCTTCACCTCGGCGCAGTTCTCGACACTGTCGGGCCGGTAGTTGGCCGGCATCACCGCCCTGACGAAGATCGGCGTCGAGGCGCCAGGCAACAGCACGATGCCGGCATTGTCGCAGCGGAACTGGCCGGGGCCGTTCGGTCCGCATGTCCATGGCGGCGTCGGGCCGAAGGTCGAGGATGCCGGCGCGCCGCCCGGATAGGTATCGACGACCGTCAGCGGCCCATTATAGGGGACGCTGCCATTGTTGATTATGTCGACCACGAAGGTGCAGACGCCATCGGCCGAACAGAATTCGGTGCGGGCGCGCTTCTTCAGGATCAGGTCGACCTTCTTCTCCACCGGCGGCCGGCAGTCGCGGCCACGATCGCCACGCCGGCAGACCGGGATCGAAGCACAGCCGCGATCGTTTTGCTGGCTGCCGAAAAGCGGCTTGCCGCTGGCGCCGTAATTGTAAGTGGCGCAGTTGCGCAAGACGCTGCCTCGCCAGCCTGCGGCCGGCTTGAAGCCAAGCTTGAGGTCGACAGAGGCACCCGGATTGAGCGTGGTCACCGGATGAGTGCAAATCATCGGGGTGGTTCCAGGCGCGCAGACCCAAGGCGGGTTCGGCCCTGAATGGAAGGTGGAGCCGGCCGGCAGGGTGACTTCGTTGAGCACGATCTTGCCGTGGTAGGGTGCATCGCCGACATTGGTGACCCTGATGATGAAGTCGCAGCCGCCGCCCATCGTGCAACGTTGCACGTCGGCGCGCTTTTCGACTTTCAGATCCGGTTCCTTGTCCTTCGGTGGGCAGCGCTGATCACGCGGGATGACGATATCGACAGTCTGCGTACAGCACAGGCCCCAGCCCTCCCTCGGGCCGGCATAGGTTTCGATACCGGTGACGATGATGTGGATGACGTCGCCGGGTGAAGCGCCGACGATCTTCCAATTGAGCACACCGCCGCCGGCCGGCACCAATTGCGTGTCGGGAATGATGGTGATGCCGGGTGTCGTCGTCGAAAGCTGCACCCATTTGCCAGCCATCTCTGGGCCGACCGGCATGTGGTAGATGAAGGCGCCGCCGCCGGGCACGCAATCGACCGTGCCGCGCTCCACCTTGAAGCATTCCTTGCCGGGAGGTGGAGGCGGCGGGTTGCACCTGGTGACGTCGATCTTGATCGACGTCTTTGCACCCGTGAGATAATTGCCGTCGTCCGGCTTGCCCGGATCCTGCGACGGGATTTCGACGCCGGCGCCGCGTTCGCGGCTGACCTTGACCACGCCCTGGTTGTGAACGGTCGTCGGCGACGGAAACGCCGCATGGTCAATCCTGGCGGCGATCTGGAACGTGACGACGCGCTCGTTCGCAGCGCCGATGCCGTCGAGATCGCTGGCGGAAATCCGGAAATTGGACACCGTCGCGGTATCGTCCGGGCCAGCCGAACTGCTGATCGCAGCACCAGGCAGCGGTCCGTCGGACGCATCGGTGCCGTCGCCGGTCACATGCACGCCGACGATGCGCAGGCCGTGCGGGAGCTGGTCCCTGAAATCGAGCCTGACCTTTTTCAGCATGGCGGCGAGGTCCGGGCTGGCAAAACCCTGCGGATTGCCGCGCAAGCCAAAGCTCAGCGAGTATACGACATAGTCGCAGCCTCTCTGGGTGCCTTTCTTGGTGAACAAGGGCACGATCCGGCCCGGCTCCGGATTGACGATGCGAGGATTGTCGAAATCGAGCCTGGGATCTGTAACGGCAGTGTAGATGCCCGCATCGGCAGGCTTGGTCTTGACCGGAGCAAGGTCTTCAGCGAAGCCTTGCAGCGGACTCAGCATGGCGACCGCGATACCGGCCGCCATCAGCCAGCGCACACCGCGCCTGGCGAGTGACAGGGGTTTCATGATGGTCTCGATGACGAATGATTGTTTGCCGGTTGACTGGCTGCTCGTCGCAGGCGGGAAAAATGCGAGATTGCTCATCTTCCCCTCCTCACGGTTCGCAGCTGACGGCTGGGGTTCTGAGCGGCAAGGTCATCTTGCAGCAAGGGTAGTAGCCACCCTTGTCGCTATCGGACTGCCTGTAGAAGCAGAGCCCGACGTCGACCGTATCGCCAGGGTAATGGCCGGTGATGCCGATCGTGTATGGCGCGCCGGGCGCATGCGACAGAGGTGAAGTCACCCCAACGCCAGGCGTCCTGGACAGAGCCTTGATCGAATCGCCGCCAAAGCCGGCATGGTCATGGAGATAGAGATCGGCCTCGAGGCCGGAGGGTGTGCAGAAATACCTGACATCCTCGACATCGAGGCAAGGAGGCAGATTGCCGGGGGGCGGAAAGTCCGGCGGATAGAACGGCGGCAGATAGCCGCCCGGCACCTGCTCATAATAGCCGGCACGGCCCTCGCAGGGGCGCCAGACCTCGACGTCGCCGACATGGCCTTCGACTTCCGGGTCTTCGAAATAATTGTCGAAGTCGACGAACCACGAGCCGAAAGGCGGCATGTTGGCCGGCTTGACCAGTGCCGTCGGCGTGATTTGCACGCCGTGCACGGCGAGCGGCCCGCCGGCCGCGAGTTGTTCGGCAAGCTCCGGGTTGTCGCGCAACTTGTCGCCGGTATCGACCAGCGTGTCGGTGCAGACGCCGGTATCGAGATTGCCTTCGGCATCGTAGCCATTTTGCAGGTCGAGGCCGCCGGCCGACTGTCGGTTGTCTTGCGGGAAGCCGACGGCATATTCCTGCGGCACTTCCACCCAGGCCGATTCCGTCGCCGGATCGTCCGGATTTTCGCGCCAGTAGCGGATGACCTCACCCTTGCCGGAATCGGCGAACTGGCTGTAGTCGTAGCGGTTCTCCACCGGGCCGCGCTGGGCCAGGTACATGAAGCCTTCGTTGTCGAAGGCGATGTCGGTGACCGCGTAATCCTTGTCGGCCTTGACCGTCAGTTCCCAGCGCGGGTCGCCGGCGAAACTGCCGTCGCCGGCAACGCCTACCGACCAGATCTCCGCCTTATCACCGACCGAATAATAGAGCCGGTCGCCACGATAGGCGACCGACCAGACGCGGCGCTCGTCCTGCGTGTAGCCCCAGCTGTCGGGGTCCTCGCTGTCGAAGGCAGCACCCTGGATGTCAATCACCGAGCCGTCGTCGGCAAGGGCGGCAAGCCCGTGCGCCGGGCGGCCGGCTATGCCGTGGTCGAACGTGTCGAGCAGCGCGCCATTGGCGTCGATGCGGTGGATGAGGCCGGTGTCGAGATCGCTGGCGAAGAACTGGCGGTGGATATTGTCAAAAGTGACGTCGCCGATGCCGGGACCGCTATTGGTGTCGATATCGGCGAATTTCGAGACGGCGCCGGTAATGCCGTCGATCTTCCAGATCGTTCCGGGGCCGCCGCCGTTTTCGGTGCCGAACTGGCCGTCCATGAAGACAGCGTCAGCCGTGCCGCGGCGCTGCCGCTCCGGCCGGCCGTCGGCGTCGCCGTCTGGCGTGACTATGCGGATGCCGTGCAGCGACGTGGCGCCGGCATAGAGGTTTGGAATGGCCGATGGGACGCCGTCGCGCACGCCGTCGTCGTAGGTGATGCCGAACACCTGGCCGATTTGCCCGGCTGTGACCTCGAACGGTGGCGGGGTGAAGACCAATTGGCCAGACGCCGGCCCGCCCAGCCTTGAGACGTCGAAGATGCGCAAGGTCGCGCGCGCCGTGTCGATGAAGGTTTCGTCGACGGGATCGACGCCCGGCGGCAGGCCTTCCTCGAAATTGGGAATGATGGTGCCGGAGAATCCGGTCATTGCCATCGAGCCGGGATAGATGATCCGGGTTTCCTGAGCCTGTGCCGAGCCACCGAGCCAGAGCCCAGCGGCGAGCGCCAGGATCGACAATCCGCTGGCAGCCTCGATGGCGCGGCGCAAACGGCCGGCACGAGAGCGCACGAACGCGCCGTGGTCGCAAGACATGGATCTCCCCCCACAGGTCATGGGAGAAACATCCGGTCCCGGCGCGCAAATCAGGGCAAGGCGCGGCGTTCCGGCACGTTCATCCCTGATCGAATTGTCTGCTTTCCTCAACGTCACGATACGCCTGGGTCCGCGCAGGGTCAACGGAACCGGCGAAAAGCCCAGCGCATCGACCCGGTCCCGAAGGCGATGGTCGCGCTGAGCTCCTGCTGTTCCCGGAGACCATGGAGCCTCTGGATCTGTGGTCATGGGGCTTTCCTTTCCGGGGCCGCACCACGCGGCACCTGAGCATCAGTCGCGGGGCGAGGCGGAAAGGTTCATGGGCCGGGGGCCGGCCCGGCTGGATCACCGCCGAAAATACGGGCCTGCCGGTCCCGAATCCGATCAACCGCGATGAATGGTGAACGCCTTGCGCAGAATGCTTGCGCGCCACGCAGCCTGTTCTTATATACGCGCCAAGCCGTCCAGCGCCGAATGCCGGTTGCCGGAGCGGAATTTCTTGTGAACAGGGGCTTTCGTCGGAACGCCTGTACGGGTCCTGAGAGCCTGCTTAGCGGAGAGATTAGAGAAATGGCAAAAGTAATCGGTATCGATCTGGGAACAACCAACTCCTGTGTCGCCATCATGGACGGCAAGGAATCCAAGGTGATCGAGAATGCGGAAGGCGCCCGCACGACCCCTTCCATCGTCGCCATCAACAGCGACGGCGAGCGCCTCGTCGGCCAGCCGGCCAAGCGCCAGGCGGTTACCAATCCTGAGAACACCATTTTCGCGGTCAAGCGCCTGATCGGCCGCCGCTACGACGATCCGGTGACGGAGAAGGACAAGAAGCTTGTCCCCTACAAGATCGTCAAGGGCGACAATGGCGACGCCTGGGTCGAGGCCGGCGGCAAGAAGCAGTCGCCTAGCCAGATCTCGGCGATGATCCTGCAGAAGATGAAGGAAACGGCGGAGGCCTATCTCGGCGAGAAGGTCGAGAAGGCAGTCATCACCGTTCCGGCCTATTTCAACGACGCCCAGCGCCAGGCGACCAAGGATGCCGGCAAGATCGCCGGCCTCGAAGTGCTGCGCATCATCAACGAGCCGACGGCGGCAGCACTTGCCTATGGACTGGACAAGAAGGAAGGCAAGACGATTGCTGTCTATGACCTTGGCGGCGGCACGTTCGATATTTCGGTGCTCGAAATCGGCGACGGCGTGTTCGAGGTGAAGTCGACCAATGGCGACACCTTCCTCGGCGGCGAGGATTTCGACATGCGTCTGGTCGAATATCTGGCGGCCGAGTTCAAGAAGGAACAGGGCATCGACCTGCGGAACGACAAGCTCGCCCTTCAGCGCCTCAAGGAAGCGGCTGAAAAGGCCAAGATCGAGCTGTCGTCCACCACGCAGACCGAAATCAACCTGCCCTTCATCACCGCCGATGCCACCGGCCCCAAGCACCTGACGCTGAAGCTGACGCGGGCGAAGTTCGAGAGCCTGGTCGAGGATCTCGTCCAGCGCACGATCGATCCTTGCAAGGCGGCGCTCAAGGATGCCGGCCTGAAGGCCGGCGAAATCGACGAAGTCGTCCTGGTCGGCGGCATGACCCGTATGCCCAAGATCCAGGAGATCGTGAAGCAGTTCTTCGGCAAGGAGCCGCACAAGGGCGTCAACCCGGATGAGGTCGTCGCGTTAGGCGCCGCTATCCAGGCCGGCGTGCTGCAGGGCGACGTCAAGGACGTGCTGCTGCTCGACGTGACGCCGTTGTCGCTCGGCATCGAGACGCTGGGCGGCGTATTCACGCGGCTGATCGAACGCAACACGACGATTCCGACAAAGAAGAGCCAGGTGTTCTCCACGGCCGAGGATTCGCAGTCGGCGGTGACCATCCGCGTCTTCCAGGGCGAGCGTGAAATGGCCGCCGACAACAAGGCGCTCGGCCAGTTCGATCTGGTCGGCATCCCGCCTGCGCCGCGCGGCGTGCCGCAGATCGAGGTCACCTTCGACATCGACGCCAACGGCATCGTCAACGTCTCGGCCAAGGACAAGGGCACCGGCAAGGAGCACCAGATCCGCATCCAGGCGTCCGGCGGCCTTTCGGACGCCGACATCGAGAAGATGGTCAAGGACGCCGAGGCCAATGCCGAAGCCGACAAGAAGCGGCGCGCGCTGGTCGAGGCCCGCAACCAGGCCGAGGCGCTGGTGCATTCCTCGGAGAAGTCTCTGAAGGAATACGGCGAGAAGGTTTCCGAGGCCGACCGCACGGCGATTGCCGATGCGATCGCGGCGCTGAAGACCGCTGCCGAAGGCGACGATGTGACCGAGATCGAGGCCAAGACGCAGACGCTCGCCGAAGTCTCGATGAAGCTCGGCCAGGCCATGTACGAGGCTTCGCAGAAGGAAGCCGCCGAGGCCGACGCCAAGGCTGATGCCGCCAAGGACAGTGACGTCGTCGATGCCGACTTCGAGGAAATCGACGAAGACGACGAGAAGAAGAAGTCGGCCTGAACCGCCTGACGGTACAGGTAAGGGAAAAAGCCCGGCGCACAGCCGGGCTTTTTTGCAACCCTTTGCCGGAAAAACGCTGCGCTGCCCGAAAAAATGCGGACAAAGCCTCGTAGACACTGGCATCGCGCCTCCATCACACCTAAATCGGAACAGCGTGCCGGCAAACGACGCAACGATGCTTCAAGACGTTGACTATCCGGACTGCGGGAAAACATGAAAGCTGATTTTTACGAAACGCTAGGCGTGCAAAAGGGCGCCGACGAGAAGGAGCTCAAGAGCGCTTTTCGCAAGCTCGCCATGCAGTTCCATCCCGACCGCAACCCAGGCGACCATGCCTGCGAGCACAAGTTCAAGGAAATCAACGAAGCCTACGAGACACTGAAGGACCCGCAGAAGCGCGCCGCCTATGATCGCTTCGGCCACGCCGCCTTCGAGCACGGCGGCATGAATGGCGGGGCGCAAGGCTTTGGCGCCGGCGGCTTCGCCGACATTTTCGAAGACATTTTCGGCGACATGATGGGCGGGCGCCAGCGCCGCTCGTCCGGCGGCCGCGAGCGCGGCGCCGACCTGCGCTACAATATGGAAATTACGCTGGAAGAGGCATTTTCCGGCAAGACCGCGCAGATTCGGGTGCCAGCCTCGATTTCCTGCTCGGAATGCTCGGGCAGCGGCGCCAAGCCTGGCACCCAGCCCGTCACCTGCTCGATGTGCAACGGCCACGGCAAGGTGCGCGCCACGCAAGGCTTCTTCTCGATCGAGCGCACCTGCCCGCAATGCCAGGGGCGCGGCCAGACCATCAAGGATCCGTGCCCGAAATGCGCCGGCCAGGGCCGTGTCACCGAGGAGCGCTCGCTGTCGGTAAACATCCCTGCCGGCATCGAGGATGGCACCCGCATCCGGCTGGCCAATGAGGGCGAGGCCGGCCTGCGCGGCGGCCCGTCGGGCGATCTCTACATCTTCCTCGCGGTCAAGCCGCACGAATTCTTCCAGCGCGACGGGGCCGATCTTTATTGCAAGGTGCCGATCTCGATGACGACGGCAGCGCTTGGCGGCTCGTTCGAGGTGACGACACTGGACGGTACCCAGACGAAGGTGAAGGTGCCGGAGGGCACCCAGAACGGTCGCCAGTTCCGCCTCAAGGGCAAGGGCATGCCTGTGCTGCGCCAGCCCAATATCGGCGACCTCTACATCCAGACCGTGGTTGAGACGCCGCAGAACCTTTCGCGCCGTCAGCGCGAATTGCTGGAGGAATTCGAGCAGCTTTCCTCAAAGGACAATTCGCCTCAGTCGAGCGGATTTTTCGCCCGCATGAAAGACTTTTTCGAAACGTTCGGCGAGCACTGAAGCTGATCCCTGGAAAACGCTTCCCGAGCGTCATCAACACCTTATCCGGGGATTCGCCTTGTCTTGCACCTCGTAACTGCTAAGTAGCATGCGAGGGAGCGTTGAGGAGGACTTTCAATGACGCGTAGTCCCGGACTGCGAAAGACGCTGGCGGAAAAGTTCGACGACGAGCTGAAGTTCTTCAAGGGCTGGATCGACAAGCCGAAGGCGGTCGGTTCGATCGTCCCGACCAGTTCCATCACCGCTGGCAAGATGGCCTCGATCGTCGATCCGACATCCGGCCTGCCGGTGCTCGAGGTCGGACCCGGTACAGGCGTCATCACACGCGCCATCCTCGCCCAGGGCATTAAGCCTGAGAATCTCTACGCGGTCGAATATTCCACTGATTTCGTGCGCCATCTGCGCCAGCTTTATCCAGGCGTCAACGTCATCGAGGGCGACGCCTTCAATCTCGACGCGACGCTCGGCGACAAGCGCGACCTGATCTTCGATTCTGTGATATCGGGCGTGCCGCTGCTCAATTTCCCTGTCGCCCAGCGCATCGCCTATGTCGAGAGCCTGCTCGACCGTATCCCGGCGGGCCGGCCGATCGTGCAGCTGACTTACGGGCCGCTGTCGCCGATCCCGCCGGGCCGCGGCGACTATACGGTCGAGCATTTCCATTTCGTCATCCGCAACATTCCGCCGACGCAGCTTTGGATCTACCGACGCGGGGCCGCATGAATTGAAACGTTGGGTTTGAATAGCACTTGTCTTATACCCATCGGGTGACAAGGCAGACCCATGGCTGTGATCCCGAAAATTCTCGTCGTCGCCGGTTCGGTGCGCAGCGGCGCCTATAGCGGCAGGACCGCCGACGTGGCACAGAAGGAACTTGCCATGCAGGGCGCCGAGGTGACCCGCATCTCGCTCGCCGACTATCCGCTGCCGATCCTCGACCAGGATTTGGAAAAGGACGAAGGCATTCCCGAAAACGCCGTCAAGCTCGGCCGGATGATCGCCGCCCATGACGGGCTGCTGATCGCGACGCCCGAATATAACGGCTCCATTCCACCGTTGCTCAAGAACAGCATCGACTGGGTGAGCCAGCTGCGCAAGGATGGCGGCCGGACGTTCAGGCCACTTGCCGGCAAGGTCGCCGGCCTCTGCTCGTCTTCCAACGGACCCTTCGGCGGGATACGCTGCATCAACCATCTGCGCGCCGTTCTGGTACGCTGCCGGATGGAGGTGGTGACACCGGAATGTTCGGTGCCGGAGGGCGGCAACGCCTTCGACGACGAGGGCAAGTTCAGGGACGAGAGACTAAGCCAATCGATGGAGCACCTATGCCGAACGCTGATCGAAACCTCGCGCATGCTGTCGACGCGGATCGAGGCATGATCCCGGACGCCGCGCATGCCGACACGATGCAGGAAAGGTTGATCGTCGGCCTCGACCTGCCGACGCTGAAGCAAGCCGAGAAAGCGGTGCGCGAGCTCGACGGGATCGTCTCCTTCTACAAGATCGGTTACCAGCTCGCCTTTGCCGGCGGGCTCGATTTCGCCCGCGAGCTGGCCAGCGGCGGCACCAGGATCTTTCTCGACATGAAGCTGCTCGACATCGACAACACGGTGGCCAAGGGCGTCGAAAACATCGCCAGGATGGGCATGAGCATGCTGACCATCCATGCCTATCCGAAGACAATGAAGGCGGCGGTCGAGGCCGCCAGGGGCAGCGACCTTTGCCTGCTCGGGGTCACCGTGCTGACCTCGATGGACGAGCAGGACGTGATCGACGCCGGCTATGAGTATGATCCGCATACACTGGTGCTGAGGCGCTCCGAGCAGGCGCTGCATGCCGGCATGGGCGGCATCGTCTGCTCGGCCGAAGAAGCCGAGGAGGTGCGCCGCATCGTCGGCCCCGACCTGGCCGTGGTGACGCCGGGAATCCGGCCGAAGGGCAGCGACCATGGCGACCAGAAACGCGTGGTGACGCCGGCGCAGGCGATCCGCAACGGCTCCAGCCACCTCGTCGTCGGCCGGCCGATCGTCGGTGCGGCCGACAGGCGGGCGGCGGCGGAAGCGATCCTCGATGAAATGCGCTCGGCCTGAGGGCAGGAATTAACCCGGAGAAAAGCCATGCCCAAGGGATACTGGATCGCTCGCGTCGATGTACGCGATGCGGAAGGCTACAAGGACTATGTCGCAGCTGCCAAACCGGCCTTCGACCGCTTCGGCGCCAAGTTCCTGGCGCGCGGCGGCGCGCATGAGAAGGCCGAGGGGCCGGGCCGCGACCGCAACGTGATCATCGAGTTTCCGTCGCTTGCGGCGGCGCATGACTGCTACCACTCGCCCGAATACCAGCGCGCCGTCGCGATCCGCCAGAAGGTGGCCGAGGGCGAAATCGTGTTGGTCGAGGGGATTTAGGCGAGAAGCCGGTTCGCCGCTGCCTCCGCCATCGCATCGGCGAGGCTCAAGCCCCATTGCTGGCGACAGTAATCGCGGAAATCGAAGCAGGGCAGGCCGGGGCAGACCTCGAACTCGATGAGGTGGACGCTGTCGTCGGCTTCGACCCGGAAATCGATGGAAAACACATCCCGCAGGCCAAGCCCGACCATCAGGCGTTCGGCGATGCGACGGATTCTTGCATCGGCTTCAGGCTGGCTGCCGGCGACCGGCAGCAGCACCGGCTCGGTATATTTTCCCGCAGCTTTCGCCGCTGCGCCGGCATCGCCGTAAAGCGCCAGGCTGTCCTGCATGGTCTGGAAGTCGCCGCCCGAATCGACAAAGGCGATGCCCAGCGCCTCGACGCCGGTATCCGGCCTCAATCCGAGAAAACTGGCGCGCGCGTTGCGGCCGGCGACATAGGGCTGGACGACGACATCGTCGCGATAGGCGGCGAAGACGCGCCGGCTAAGCTCCAGCGCGTGGCCGAGATCGTGGCAGTGCGAATCCGGCCAGATGCCGATCTTGGCGCCGAGCCGGTTCGGCTTGACGAACCAGCCGCCGGGCGAGGCCGGTGGCGCGACCAGCCAGGCGCCGTCACGGGCAAGGCCCGCCCGCGGCACCGGCAGGCCAAGCGCGCCGAGCACGGCGCCGGACCGGAACTTGTCCTGACAGAGCGCGAACGACGCATCGTCGGCGCCGATCGCCTTCAGCCCATTCAGCCGTGCCAGAGCTGGTGCGGCGCCGCCGCGGAAATAGGCAATGCCGTCGGTCAGCGTCCAGACAAGCGTGGTCTTCGGGTCCTCGCCGGCGAGAACGCTTGCAGCATCGTCGAGCGCCAGCGGTACGAACGACAGGCCGCGCGTCTGGCAAGCGGCGGCAAGTGCGTCGAATTCAGCAGCGATGTCGGTCGATTGCGCCAGATAGGAGGCGATTTCGGCGGCACGCTCCGGCACGTGGTTATCGGCGACCAGCCGATCGAAGCAAGCCTTTTCCGGCTCGTAGACAAGGATCAGCTTCGGCTCGCGGCTTGACATGATCGAAACGATTTCCCGGCAGCACGATTGCCTAAAGCAATTCCAGGAAAAGTGTGAAACGGTTTTCCGTCCGGAATTGCGTCAAAACAAAGAGATAGAGCGGTTCAGCATTCCCGCGAAACGATGAACCGTTCTAGCATCGCGCGGCGAATGCATTCGGCTTTCGCGGAACCGACGTCAGCTGGACGCCTGCACGACAATGCTAGACATGGGTCTAGCCAATCAGCACGCGTGGCTCGAAGCGACCATTGACTGGAATGTCGAGCATGAATGTCATGCCGGCTTGCGGGTCGAGCAGGCGCTGCTTCTCGCTTTTGCCCGACCAGGCGGAGGTGACCGCCAGCCGGTCGGCATTCCTGCCGACGAAAGCCGGACAGGACGGCTGCGTCGCCGGCATCGCCACCGAACGGACGAGCTTGCCGTCGGGTCCATAGGCTTCGACGACGCTGCCGCCCCAGCAGGCGTTCCACAATATGCCGTCACGGTCGAGCACCGAACCATCGATATAGCCCTTGGTCGAACGGTGGTCGACGAAGACCTTCGGTTCGCCAACCGGCAGGCCGGTCGCCGGATCGCAGCCGACGCGCATCAACAGCCCGGTGCTGGTGTCGGTGTAATAGGCAATGGTCCCATCCTCGGAAAAGCAGATCGAGTTGGGCACAGTAATGTCGGCATAAAGCCGGCGCAGCTCGCCCTTGAAGAACCAGTAGATCGAACCGGCACCCTTCTCCTCGCCCTTGCCCATGGTGCCGACCCACAGCGCGCCGCAAGGGTGAACGCGTGAATCGTTCGAGCGGGTGACCGCATTGTCGGCCTCGATCGGCGTGTGCAGCGTCAGCTTGCCGGTCGCGACGTCGCGGACATGCAGGCCGGTCTCGGTGGCGATCAACTGGCGCCGGTCGTCGACGATGGCGACGGCGCTGGCCATCTGACCGAGCTCGTGGATCTTGACCGCACCGCCCGACAGGCGCTGTTCGAGGAGCTGGCCATTGACGATGTCGAACCAGTAGAGCGTGTCGGTGGCAGGGTCATAGCTTGGTCCCTCGCCGAGTTGGCAGACATGGTCGGAAAAAACCGAAACAATGGTCTCGCTCATCATGCCACTCCAAACGCCGCGTCCCAGGCCTGAACTGCGGCTTTCGCCCGTGCTGCCACTTCGTCGACGCTCATGCCCGGCTTGAACAGGCTGGAGCCAAGACCGAAGACGCTGACGCCCGCTGCCTTGTAGCCGGCAAAATCCTTGTCCGAAACGCCGCCGACCGCGCCGACCAGCACACTGGCCGGCAGCACCGCGCGCATCGCCGAAATGCCTGCCGCGCCAAGCACGCTCGCCGGGAAGAATTTCAATGCCGAGGCACCGAGCCGGATTGCTTGAAATGCCTCGGTCGGCGTGAACACGCCGGGCATCGTCACCATGCCGTAGTGCATGGCCCGGCCCATGACCTCGGCATCGATATTGGGGCTGACCAGCAGCCGCCCGCCGGCCTTGTGCAGGCCGTCGACATCGGCGGCGCTGAGCACCGTGCCGGCACCGACCAAGGCTGTTGGAGGAAGCGCTCCGACAATGCTGGCGATGGAGGCGTAAGGATCGGGCGAGTTGAGCGGCACCTCGATCGCTTCGATACCGGCGCCGAAGATCGCCTGGCCGATTGCCACCGCCTCGCTTGGCTTGAGGCCACGCAGGATGGCGACCAGACCCCGCTCGAGCTTTGGAAAAGGTGCGGTTTCGGTCATGCGGCAACTCCATTTCCAGCGATCATGCCATTTTCGCGCGCGGCTTCAGCAAGACCGGCACGCACCGCCTCGTCGGCGTCGACCACCCTGACCGCGAGCCCGGCAAGGCCGAGCGCCTCGGCATAGAGCTTGCCGAGTGCGCCCGACGCGATCAGCACGACGGGCACGGCACTCGCCCCATAACGGCGATTTGCCGAAGCGATCTCGCCGCCGATCAGCAGGCCGGACAGGCACGCGGCGGCATCCTCGGGCTTCAGATCCTGCAGCAGGCTGGCGGCGCGGATCGAGAACAGTCTTGAACCGATGTCACCGCCTTCGGCCAACGGCTTCAGGCACCACTCCCGGAAAAATGGATTTTCGGCGGCAACCGGCTTCGGCGGCTCGCCCAGCGAATGGCGCAGGATCGAGTGCGCGGCCAGCACCGAAAACAGCTCGCCGGTCGGCCAGGTGCCGAAACCGGCAACAGAGCCGTCCTCGACCAGCACCCATTTCGAATGGGTGCCGGGCATGCAGACGAGGTGGCGTCCCTTTGCCGGTAAACCGGCGCCGGCAAGCTGGGTTTCCTCGCCGCGCATGACGTCAGGTGCATCGGCGAGGCGTTGGGCAAGGCCAGGCACGATGCGGATGTCGCGGCGCTGGCCGGGAATGCGGGCAGCGCCGGCGAGAATAGCGCCGATCGGCGCCGGCACGCTGACATAGGGTGCCTCCAGCCAGCCCTGGCGCGAACCGGCCATGCCGCAAATGATGACCGGCAGCGCCTCGGCTGCGCCCAAGGCAGCCAGATGCCCTTCGAGAATGGACGAAAATCCTTTAGCTTGGGCGGTGATCAGCCCGTCATCGCCGCGCCGCTCGGCGAGAACCTTGCCGGCGCCGTCGAGCAACCAGACCCTCATGCGGGTGGTGCCCCAGTCGACGGCCGCGACGGAAGCTGCCTTGCTCGATGAGATCACAGGAACCCCCCATCGACGATCAGCATCTGCGCGGTCAGCATGCGTGAGGCATCCGACGCCAGGAACAGCACAGTGCCGACAATGTCTTCCGGCTGCATCACCTCTTTGATGCACTGTTTGGCGACATGAGCGGCGAGCGCTTCTTCGGTGACCCAGAGCTTTCTCTGCCGCTCGGTGATCACCCAGCCGGGCGCGATCGCGTTGACACGGATGCCGTCGACGCCGAGCTTGCCGGCAAGACCCTTGGTGAGACCGACGATGCCGGCCTTGGCGGCGGTGTAGGCCGGCATATCGGGATGGTTGATGAGAAACGACGTCGAGGTGAAGTTGATGATCGAGCCGCCGCCGGCCCGCTTCATGCCCGGCGCCACCGCCTGTGCGCTGAAGAAATGCGGGCGCAGGTTGATGGCATGGTTGTTGTCCCAGAACTCCACCGTGACGTCTTCGACGGCATGACGCTCATCCTGCGCGGCATTGTTGATCAGCACGGTCACGTCGCCATGCGCCTTGGCGGCTTTAGCCGCCGATAGCCGCAACGCCTCGATGTCGCGTATGTCGGTCTTGAGATAAAGCGGCCGCCGGCCCAGCTCCTTCTCTAACCGATCGGCCAGCGCCAGGCTCGCACGGTCGGCAATATCGATGAAGGCGACGTTTGCCCCCTGGCGGACAAAACCTTCGGTCAAGGCAGCACCAATGCCGGAGCCGCCGCCGGTGATCAGCACCGAAGCGCCTTCGAGGTCGGCAAAGCGTGCCGATGGCATCATGAAATTCTCTCCCGGTCCAATGATCTCGGTCGGCCGGCGCGCATCCTATCCAGCCGTGTCGGGCGGGCAAGGGCGAAAGAGTGGATTGTCAGGACTTATGTCCGACAAAAGGCCGCACGGGCCGCCGATCGATCAGCTGCCCAGTCGGACGCGGTACAATTCGACGGCGGCTCCGCTGGTCCCGGCAACCGGCTCAAGCCATTCCGGCACGCTGCCGCGCATCAGCCCGGCAAGAAAGCCTGCCGGCGCCTTGGCGGCGAGGAGCTTGCTTTCGGCGCTGCCGGGGCACAGCGCGACGAGGCCGACGTGATGATCCGCCAGGATGGTCCTGGCATCGGCATCGGACCCAAGGAAGGCATCGAGCGCCAACAGGTTGCCGGCGACGTTGCGATGATAGGGCCCGGCGAAGACGCGATGTCCGGAATAGGCCAGGATCGGCGATCCGAGATTGGAAATTGCCAGTATGGTGGTGCCTGGCAGGCGGCCAAGCGCCGCAAAGGAGGCCATGCGCTGGCAAGCGACATCGGCGCCGTCGCCATTATCCGCCGTGGTGTTGCTGTCGTCGAAGGCTACCGAGGTCGCCGCGGCAGCTCCAGTCCAGACCGCATTCACCGAAACCAGCCAGACGGCAGCCATGCGCAGCGCCACACCGCGCGACGCGCTGGCCTCGGCCCGTTGACGCCATTTGGCAATCCAGGCGGCAAGCGGGATGACGGCGAAGGCGATCGAGAATGTCGAACCGCGTACCTGCCAGGCGCTGACGATGAAGGCCACGACAAGCAGCGCGCCGACAAGGCTGTCCTGCCGCCGCCAGCCACCGCGGCCAAGGCGAAGCGCCATCAGCATGAGCGCAATGAGCGGCGTGGCATAGCGCGCCACCACCCCGGCCGGATCTTCAGTGAGCAGCTTGAACAGCGACTGCGCCTCGTCGATGTGATCAAGCCATAGCTCCTTGAGGCGCGGATCGAGGTTGGCGTAGGGCGCTGCCAGGCATTGTGGGAACAAAAAGACGATGACAGCGGCCAATACCAGGGCAAGCAGGCCAAGCGAGGCGATGCGCCATTGGCGCGTGCGGCCGGCGGGCTCGATCGACGCTATCGCCGCAAGGCCGGTTCCGGCAATCGCCGCGACGACGAACTGCACGGCCGAGAAGGCGTCGCATTGCGCCTGACCCCAGGCAGACGGCGCAATGGTGGCGACAAAGACGAGAGCGGACACGCCGGCAAAGCCGAGGCCGAAATCCCGGGCGATCAGCCTCTCGCCATTGGCGCCGAGGGCGAACAGCATGGCAACAAAGGCGCCGATGGTGGCCACATAAGGCGCGGTCTCCATGCCGACGGCCAGCATCAATCCGGCGCACAGGCCGGAGAGCAATGCCGCCGGCCTGCGCGTTGGCGCTTCAAGCAACAGGCTCAGACTGGCCATGCTCAGCATCAGCTGGATATTGTGGTGATCGAGCGCGCCAGGCGAAAAAATGCCGAGGAAATACAGTGCGGCAGCGCCGATCACGACAGCGGGCAGCACGGCGCTGTCACCGGCAAAGCTGCGCGCGGCGCGAGCCGTGAAAAATACGGTCAGGCAGAAGAGCAGCGCCGGCCACAGCACTTGCGCAACATTCTCGGCAAAGGCCGCGCTGCCGGTCAGGGCCGATACGGCGATGATGATGGCGGCGATCGGCGCATCGACCAGCCGCGACCAATGCATGACGAAACCGCCTTCCAGGCCCATCCTGTACTGGTGGAGATCGAACCACCTTTGGCCGGCCAGCATGTCGCGAACTTCGACGAGGCGCAGCAGATTGTCGTTGTCGCCGCCGGCATTGGTCAGTGCCGGGAAGCCGGCAAAGGCATTGACGGTAAGCGCCAGCGCCGTGGCAAGCAGCGCCAGCGCGATATCGGACCTCGAATTGGAGGCGCCATCGTCGGCTGTGCTCATATCGGGACCTTTGGAAGGAATACGGTGCGGTTTAAACCTAGCCTTAACAGCTTCAATAAATAGTAAAGCCGCCCGAGCGAGGCCGGCGTTTGAGCGGTCAGGGGCCTTACAGGGCATCCGGAGACGAAAATGCCACAAGAAGTGCGCCATGAGCCGAGCATCGCCGTGCTCCTGCCTTGCTACAATGAGGAGCTGACGATCGGCGAAGTGGTGCGGCGCTTTCGCGAAACGCTGCCTGCCGCAGCGATCTATGTCTACGACAACAATTCGCGCGACCTGACGGCGCTCCGAGCCCGCGCCGCCGGCGCCATCGTGGTGCGCGAGCCGCGCCAGGGCAAAGGCAATGTCGTGCGCCGCATGTTCGCCGACATCGAGGCCGACATCTACCTGATGGCCGACGGCGACGGCACCTATGCGCCGGAGGACGCGCCGCAACTGATCAACACGCTGCTGACCGAGCGCTCCGACATGGTGGTGGGCACCAGGCGCGGTGTCGCCAACGACGCCGGCAGGACAGGCCACGCCTTCGGCAACCGCATCTTCAACAGCCTCTACAAACGTTTATTTGGCTCGGACTTTACCGATATCTTCTCGGGTTACCGCGCCTTCACCAGGCGCTTCGTCAAGAGTTTTCCCGCCGTTTCCGGCGGTTTCGAGATCGAGACCGAAATGTCGGTGCACGCCTCGCAGCTCAAATTGCCGGTCAGCGAGATCGGCCTCGACTATGGTCGCCGGCCGGAAGGCTCCTCGTCGAAGCTGTCGACCTTTCGCGACGGCGCGAAGATCCTGTGGATGTTCGCCATGCTGATGAAGGAGACGCAGCCGCTGCGTTTCTTCGGCGCTTTTTCGGTGTTCTTCCTGGCATCAAGCCTGTTTCTGATGGCGCCGGTGCTGATCGAGTTCGCCGAAACCGGGCTTGTGCCGCGCATGCCGACGTGGGTGCTGTCAGTCGGGCTGCTGCTGCTGTCGATGCTGGCGGCGGTGACCGGGGTAATCCTCGATTCGGTGTCGCGCGGCCGGGCCGAGCAGAAGCGCATCTTCTATCTGTCGATGCCTTCCGGCCGCATCGAACGCGAACGCGCAAGTGCGCTCGCGACTTTGAAGACCGGACCGCGCAAGACCCCGCGGGCGGCTTAGAGCCGTAAATGGGACGCCTCGCCCGCTTCATTGTCGCCGGCGGCATCGGCTTCGTCGCCGACGCGGCGGCGCTTTGGCTGGTGCTGGCGACAACGCCGCTTGGCCCCTTCGCAGCCCGAATCATCTCGATCGGTTTTGCCCTGTCCGTCACCTGGCTGATCAATCGCCATCTGACCTTCTCGCCTTCCAGCCGCGGCGTCGCGCAAGAGGGCGCACGCTATGGCGGCGTCGGCATCGCCACCAGCCTCGTCAATTATCTCGTCTATTGCGCCATGCTGTTCGCGCTGCCGATGGTGCCGCCGCTCGTCGCCCTTGCGGTCGCCTCGCTGGTTGCCATGGCGCTGTCCTTCCTCGGCTATTCCAAGCTGGTCTTCGACCGCTGAACGCACATCGCATTGGGGTCTGCGCCAGAAGCGCAGCCTCATCATGACCTTGGCCGATTGGCAGAGGCCGCCGATTTCCTTATATCGCTCTCGTCGATGCATCGGCCCGAAAAATCGGAATCGATTTTCGGAAAGCGCGATGCATGGATTCAAAGTGTTGGAGCGTATGTGCGTCCAGGTGGACGCACGTTCGTTGCAACTGCGCCGGAGAGCACCCATGCCCCTGAAAGTCGCCGTCCAGATGGACCACATCTCTACCGTGTCGATTGCCGGCGACACGTCGTTTGCGCTGTCGCTGGAAGCGCAGCGGCGCGGGCACCAGCTGTTCCACTACACGCCCGACCGGCTGTCGCTGCGCGAAGGCAAGGTGTTTGCCCGTATCGAGGCGATGCAGGTCCGCGACGAGAAGGGCAACCATTATTCGCTGGGCGAGAAGGTGCGCACCGATCTTGCGGAGATGGACGTCATCCTTTTGCGGCAGGATCCGCCCTTCGACATGAACTACATCACCACCACGCATATCCTCGAGCGCATCCATCCGAAGACGCTGGTGGTCAACGACCCGGCCTGGGTGCGCAACAGCCCGGAAAAGATCTTCGTCACCGAATTTCCCGACCTGATGCCGGACACGCTGATCACCAAGGACCCGCTCGAGGTCGCCGCCTTTCGCAAGGAGTTCGGCGATATCATCGTCAAGCCGCTCTACGGCAATGGCGGCGCCGGCATCTTTCACCTGCACGAGGCCGACCGCAACCTCGCCTCGCTGCTCGAAATGTTCGGCCAGTTGTTCCGCGAACCCTACATCGTGCAGCGCTACCTCAAGGAGGTGCGGGGTGGCGACAAGCGCATCATCCTGATTGACGGCGAGCCTGTCGGCGCCATCAACCGCGTGCCGGCCGAGCATGATTCGCGCTCCAACATGCATGTCGGCGGCCGCGCCGAAAAGACCGAATTGACGGAACGCGAACGCGAGATCTGTGCCCGCATCGGCCCCGCGCTGAAGGAGCGCGGCTTCATCCTCGTCGGCATCGACGTCATCGGCGACTACATGACCGAGATCAACGTGACCTCACCGACCGGCATACGCGAAGTGCAGCGCTTCGGCGGCGCCGACATCGCCAGCCTGTTCTGGGATGCCGTGGAGGAGAAGCGCAACTAGCCTCGCTTCGCGAGCGGCCGCGTTGCAAACCATTGCAGCCGTGGCGCTCAGCTGTTCCCCAAATGTTCTTGCCTTCGCCGGAAATCTGTGGTTGTCTCGGGTGACGCCGTTCGCGGCATGATCGCAAAGGCTTGGGGCAAAAGCCTGCATCTGGGGTGAAGACATGGTGGCGCGGGTTCGCACGGTTGCTTTCCAGGGCATCGAGGCCGTGCCGGTCGATGTGCAGGTGATGATCGCGCCGGGCAAAGTCAACATGCACATCGTCGGGCTGGCCGACAAGGCTGTGGCCGAAAGCCGCGAGCGGGTGCAGGCAGCGCTGCATGCATCCGGCCTGTCGATGCCGTCGAAGAAGGTCACCGTCAATCTGGCGCCGGCCGACCTGCCCAAGGAAGGCAGCCACTACGATCTGCCGATCGCCCTCGGGCTGATGGCGGCGCTCGGCGCCATTCCGGGCGACATGCTGGCCGGCTATGTCGTGCTTGGCGAATTGTCACTCGACGGAACCATCGCCGCGGTGGCTGGCGCGCTGCCGGCGGCAATCGGTGCCAACGCCGAAGGCAAGGGCTTGATCTGCCCGTTCGCCTGCGGGCCGGAAGCGGCCTGGGCCGGCAAGGACTTCGACATATTGGCGCCGCGCAGCCTGATCGCCATCGCCAATCATTTTCGCGGCACGCAGGTTCTGTCACGGCCGGAAGCCGGCATCCATGCCGCGGCGCGCGACCTGCCCGACCTTGCCGACATCAAGGGCCAGGAGACCGCCAAGCGGGCGCTGGAGGTGGCGGCCGCCGGCGGCCACAATCTTCTGATGGTCGGACCGCCGGGGTCGGGAAAGTCGATGCTGGCGCAGCGGCTGCCGTCGATCCTGCCGCCGCTGGCGCCCAGGGAATTGCTCGAAGTCTCGATGATCGCCTCGGTGGCCGGCGAACTCGGCGAAGGAAAACTCACCGACCGGCGGCCGTTCCGCGCGCCGCATCATTCGGCCTCGATGGCGGCGATGGTCGGCGGCGGGTTGCGCGTGCGGCCGGGCGAGGCCTCGCTTGCCCATCACGGCGTGCTGTTCCTCGACGAATTCCCCGAATTCTCGCCGCAGGCGCTCGATGCACTGCGCCAGCCGCTCGAGACCGGCGACTGCATGATCGCGCGCGCCAATCATCGCGTCACCTATCCGGCGCGTATCCAGCTGGTCGCGGCGATGAACCCGTGCCGTTGCGGCATGGCCGGCGAGCCCGGCTATCGCTGCCTGCGCGGCGACCGCTGCCGCACCGACTACCAGGCGCGCATTTCCGGCCCGCTGCTCGATCGCATCGATCTCAGGATCGAGGTGCCGGCGGTCTCGGCCAGCGATCTGATCCGGCCGGACCGGGCGGAGAAAAGTGCCGCCGTCGCACTACGTGTTGCCCGCGCCCGTACGATCCAGCGAGAGCGCTTCGAGCGGCTCGGCGCGACCGCCACCACCAACGCCCATTGCTCGCCGTCAGTCATCGAGGAGATCGCCATGCCCGACGCCGCCGGCCTGTCGCTGCTCAGGGATGCCAGCGAAAAGCTCGGCTTTTCCGCACGAGCCTATCACCGCGTCTTGAAGGTGGCGCGGACACTGGCCGATCTCGAGGCCAGCGAAACAGTCGGCCGCATCCATCTGGCCGAAGCGATTTCCTACCGCATGAGCTCGGAACGGATGGCGCAGGCGGCGTGACGTTCCCCTCCCCCTTGAGGGGAGGGTGGCCGCGAAGCGGCCGGGTGGGGTCGCCGGTGAGACGCTCGGCCTGTCGCATTTCGAAACCGACCGAGGTGCGGAGCGTTGCGATGCTCCTCCTAAGGCGCACCGTCAGAATTGGGTTGGCGCACTGCATTGGCGACCCCACCCGGCCCTTCGGCCCACCCTCCCCTCAAGGGGGAGGGGGACGCCGGCGCCTACCCTTGGCCGGCGTGCATCGTGCTTTCGGTTCAGCCGTTATCCCGCGCCTTCAGCTCCAGCCGCCGCGCGTGCAGCACCGGCTCGGTGTAGCCGTTGGGCTGGATGCGGCCTTTGAAGACCAGGTCGCAGGCGGCGAGGAAGGCGATGGACTTGTCGAAATCCGGCGCCATCGACCGGTAGAGTGGATCGCCTTGGTTCTGGCGGTCGACGATCGCCGCCATGCGTTTCATCGTCTCCATGACCTGCTCGGGCGTGCAGACGCGGTGATGGAGCCAGTTGGCGATGTGCTGCGAGGAGATGCGCAGCGTGGCGCGGTCCTCCATCAGACCGACGTCGTTTATGTCAGGCACTTTCGAACAGCCGACGCCCTGGTCGATCCAGCGCACGACATAGCCCAGAATTCCCTGCGCGTTGTTGTCGAGCTCCTTCTGGATGTCTTCTGGCGACCAGTTCGGCCGCACAGCGACGGGCACGGACAGGATGTCGTCGAGTTTTGCCTTGGGCCGGCTCTTCAGCGCCGCTTGCACGGCATGGACGTCGACCTTGTGATAATGGGTGGCGTGCAGCGTCGCCGCCGTCGGCGACGGCACCCAGGCGGTGTTGGCGCCGGCCTTGGGATGCACGATTTTCTCGGCCAGCATCGCCGCCATCAGGTCGGGCATCGCCCACATGCCCTTGCCTATCTGGGCGTGGCCGGCCAACCCACATTCCAGCCCGATGTCGACGTTCCAGGCTTCGTAGGCGGCGATCCAGGCGGCCTGCTTCATGTCGCCCTTACGGATCATCGGGCCGGCTTCCATCGAGGTGTGGATCTCGTCGCCGGTGCGATCGAGGAAGCCGGTGTTGATGAAGACGACGCGTTCTTTCGCGGCGCGGATCGCCTCCTTGAGGTTGACGGTGGTGCGCCGCTCCTCGTCCATGATGCCCATCTTGATGGTGTTTTTGGGCACGCCGAGCAGCGCCTCGACGCGGTCGAAAATCTCGACGGCGAAGGCAACTTCGTCGGGCCCGTGCATCTTGGGCTTTACGATGTACATCGAGCCGGCGCGAGAATTGGCGCGGCGCCCGTTCACGCCGATGTCATGCAGCGCGATCAGCGCCGTCAGCGCCGCATCCATAATGCCTTCCGGCACCTCGTTGCCGTCGCGGTCTGATATCGCCGGATTGGTCATGAGGTGGCCGACATTCCTGACCAGCATCAGCGAGCGGCCGGGCAAGGTCAGCGTACCGCCATCGGGCGCGGTATAGGTGCGGTCGGGGTTGAGCCTGCGGACAAAGCTCTTGCCGGCCTTGGTGATCTCCTCCGCCAAGTCGCCCTTCATCAGGCCGAGCCAGTTGCGGTAGACCAGCACCTTGTCCTGCGCATCCACTGCGGCGATCGAATCCTCGCAGTCCTGGATGGTGGTCAGTGCCGATTCCAGCACGACATCGGCAATGCCGGCCGGATCGGTGCGGCCGATCTGGTTGTTGCGGTCGATGACGATTTCGATGTGCAGGCCGTTCTTGGTGAGCAGCACGGCTTCAGGGTCGGCGGCATCGCCGCGATAGCCGGCAAACTGTCTGAGGTCGGCAAGCGTGGTGGCGCCGGCACCCTCGCCGAGCCGCAACATGCCATTGGCGACCGAAAGCCCGTTGACGCCGGCCCATTTGCCTGTGGTGAGCGGCACCGCCTCGTCGAAGAAGCTTTTCACCCAGGCGACGACCTTGGCGCCGCGCGCCGGATTGAATTTGTTGCCTCGCTCGGCGCCGGCCGTCTCCGGGATGGCGTCGGTTCCATAGAGCGCATCGTACAGCGAGCCCCAGCGCGCATTGGCGGCGTTCAGCGCATAACGCGCGTTCATCACCGGCACCACCAGCTGCGGCCCGGCGACCGAAGCGATTTCCGGGTCGACATTTTCGGTGGTCACGCTGAAGGCCGGCCCCTCGGGCAGCAGATAGCCGATCTCGCGGAGGAACGTCTTGTAGGCCTCAATGTCGACGGGCGCGCCATTGTCGCGATACCAGCGGTCGAGCTTGTCCTGCATGGCATCGCGCTTTTCGAGCAGTGCCCGGTTTTTTGGCGAGAGATCATGGACGATCGCCGAAAAACCGCTCCAGAATGCCTCCGCTTCAATGCCGGTGCCCGGCAGCGCCTCGTTCACGACGAAATCATGAAGCTCGCGGGCAATCCGCAATCCGGCGATCTCGACGCGATCGGTCATCAGGGCTTCTCCAGACGAAAGGCTAGGCCGGGCCTTTGGCATGTCACGGTGGCAGGGTCAATTCAGCTCAGGGTGAAGGTAGGGCGTTTTCGCTGCCGATCTCCCCCCTTGAGGTGGGAGATTACGCGCTCACACAGCAATCCTTGGCCGTCCCGACGCCACCGCCACGACATGCGCCTCGATGAACATGCGCTGCCCCTCTACTGTGGAGACGCGGAACTCGCTGGCGATTTCGATCTCGGCGCTGTCGGTGCCGGCGTCCTTAGCCCGCCCGGCGGCAATCGCCCGCACATCCTTCTCCGCCGCGGCGATCGCCGCTGCTTCGTCGTTGAAATCGCGCACGCTTTCACCTGAGGCAACGCGGAACAGCCCTTCCTTGGGCTGGCTGACCCGCGCCTCCGCCGACACCCGGACCTGGCCGACGACGGCGCCGAGCGCGTTGGCGACATCGGTATCCTGCGGCACCACGCATCGATTGCCGACCAGCTCGGCCAGGCCGGCATAATGCAGCGGCGCCGAGGCGCCGAGGCCGATGACCGGACGGTCGAGGGCGACGCTCAAGCGGGCGATGCCGGGATGCGCGTCGACGGCGCGCTGGACCAGGGCATGGGCGACGGTCGCCGCGCCATCCAGCCCGTCCTCGGCAAAGGCGGTTTCGAGGATGACTTCGGCCGACAGGCGGGTCAGCGCGGTCAGCACCCGTTCCGAGATCGCCTCCGGCGAGGCGGCGATGAACTGGCCGCGGCCGTCGCGCCTGCGCGCGAACAGCTCGGCACCCAGACGCGCCGCGGCGGCATCCCAATTGGCCTGCCTGCCCAGCACATGCGCCGCGTCCGACGGCGTGAAGCCGGCGACATGCACCAGCCCGCGCGATACCAGCCGGTTCAAGGTGGCGTTCTGGGCGTTCGAGGTCAGCAATCTGTCGAGAGCCTGCGGCACAGCACCGATCAGCTCGTAAAGCTTGGCTTCGGCGCCGGTCAGTCCGGCCGCCAGCCGCTCCGGCACGCCGGTGCGCACCGCCAGCCGGCCATCCATGCGGCCGGGATTGGGCGCGCGCAGCTGGCGTTCGAGCTCTGATGTGACGGCCTCGCCATGCATCAAGCCGGCCAGCGCCAGCGGCACCAGGCGGCGCGGGCCGAGCAGGATTCTCGGATTGAGCGCGCCGTCCTCCAGCGCCACCTCGGAATCGCCGCCGAGGCCAAAGGTGCGCATGGCGACGGCCTCGACCATGGTGCGGAACCCGCCGACGGTGGCGCCTTCCGGATCAAGCCGCGGCCGGCCCTTGTCGAGCACGGCGACATCGGTGGTGGTGCCGCCGATATCGGAGACCACGGCATCGTCGAGGCCGGTCATGTGGCGGGCACCGACGAGGCTGGCGGCCGGGCCGGACAGGATGGTCTCGATCGGCCGCTGGCGGGCAAAGGCGGCCGAGACCAGAGCGCCGTCGCCGCGCACCACCATCAGCGGGGCGGCGATGTTGCGCGCGGCCAAAAAGCCTTCGGTTGCCGCGACCAGCCGGTCGATCATCGAGATCAGCCTGGCGTTGAGCAATGTCGTCAGCGCCCGGCGCGGGCCGCCGAGCTTGGCCGACAGTTCGTGGCTGGCGGTGACCGGCAGGCCGGTCCTGTCGCGGATCAGGTTCCGCGCGCTTAGCTCATGCGCCGGGTTGCGGGTGGCGAAATAGGCGCAGACGGCAAAGCCGGACACCGACTTTTCCAGTTCCGGCAAAGCTGCCTCCAGCCCGGACAGATCGAGCTTTGCCGCATTGCCGTGGACATCGTGGCCGCCGGGGCAGAACACCACCGGGTCGGTGCCGAGCGCCGCCTTCAGCCCGTCGCGGGCAAGGTCGCCCTCGGCAAAGCCGATCATCACCAGCGCCACGCGGCCGCCCTGGCCCTCGACCAGCGCATTGGTGGCTAGCGTCGTCGACATAGACACCAGTTTGATCGCTGCCGGGTCGGTGCCGGCCATTTCGAGCACCGCATCGACCGCGCCGGAGATGCCGACCGCCAGATCGTGCCGTGTCGTCAGCGCCTTGGCCTTTGCCAGCACTTTTCCGCTTGGTCCGCCGGCTTCCGACCACAGCACGGCATCGGTATAGGTGCCGCCGGTGTCGATGCCGAGCAAGAGGGGTGGCGATTTGGTCTTGGCGGTCATATTTGGGTCCGGAGAATTCGTCTCCGCCCCTTAGCGGATATGAACGGGCCGATAAAGGCACGAGCGCTGGGCCAAGGCAGCGTAATCTCCCCCTCGAGGGGGAGATGGCCGGCAGGCCAGAGGGGGTCGTCTCGCGTGGAGCCCCGGCATTCTCTGGCCGCGATGGCGTTGGCGTCAGGACGCACCGACCCCCTCTGTCGCCTTCGGCGACATCTCCCCCTCAAGGAGGGAGATAGCGGCGGCGCCTACCCCACAAACCCCACGCGCTTGTGCGAGCCATCGCAGAACGGCTTGTTGGCGGAGTGGCCGCAGCGGCAGAGGAAGGTGCGTTGCGTACGGTCGACCGTGTGGCCGGTGCCGGTGACGATTTCGACATTGCCTTCGAGCTTGAGCGGGCCGTTGGTCGTCGGCGTGACAGTCAGCGGGCCATTCCGCACCTCCAGCGCCGGCGCGTCCTTCAGCGCCGGCTCGCCGGTGGCGGTGAAGCCCGATTTGGTGTGGCTGCCGTCGCAGAACGGCTTGTTTTCCGAGGCGCCGCAGCGGCAGAGCGTGGCGCGGTAAAACGTTTCGCCGCCCAACACGATCTCGGCATGGACGGCAAGCGGGCCGTTTTCGCGGATGCGCACAATGTTGACCACCGGCGGCTGTTCCTGCTGCCCGCCATCCTTGCGGACATAGGTGATGGCGCCGGACGGGCAGGCTTCGGCGAGCGCCACAATCTTCTCGACGCTGGCCGCATCCGGATGGATCCACTGGCCGGGCGCGTTGGGCACGAAAACATGCGGATCGCCAAGCACGCAGTTGCGCGAATGGATGCAACGTTTTCCCGAAAAGCCGATGTCGATGTTCTCGCCTTCGACCACTGCCATGGGTGGGTCTCCTGTCGGACTACGCTATGGCGACAGTCAGGACGACGTCAAGGCAGCATTCTCCCCCTCGTGAGGGCCGACCTCGGGCGCGGCGGGAAGGGAATTCGCATTTTTGCTCGCAGCACCACATTTTGTTCTTGCTTTGTGCCGGCAGCTATGCTACTAATTTGCGTATGGTGCCAATTGGCTCCAACGACCCGCCCACCGAGGCGGGTTTTTTGTTTCGGCTTTGAATTCCGTTGCCGGCCTGCACTCGCGGGACGGCCCTCTCCCCCCTCGAGGGGGAGATGGCCGCGCAGCGGCCAGAGGGGGTCGGCACGACCGGACTCGGCCTGCTGCTGCAGAACAGGTTGGCGCTCTATGCGCGGCGACCCCCTCTGTCGCCTTTGGCGACATCTCCCCCTCAAGGGGGGAGATCTGCCACGTCACGGAACCAGATCGATTTCCTCGGTCTCGCCGCCACTGCAGGTGTAGCAGCAATCGTCGCACTTTTCCGTATTGCCTGGGCCGACGCCCCAATAGGTGTTCTCGTCGCCGTCGACCCAGGCGCCGTAGCAGATCGATTCGCCGTCACTGCAGGACAGCGGGATCGACTTGGTCTCGCCGTCGTTGAGATAGTAATCCTGATTGTTGCCCGGCCAGACATGATCGCGGTCCTGGCTGTAGAGCTCGACGCGCATGGCGTTCGGATGGCTGTTCTTGATCTCGAAGGTGACATCACCGGCATGCGCGACGGGCGCAAACAGTGCGGCAATGAACAGCCCCGCGGCAATGCGGCGCCCGAAAGCGTAGGACGACATGATGATTTCCCCCCGGAATGAAGCGGCCTGCCCGGCCGCGAGGGGGAACATGGCATGGCGGCGGGATGGGTGGAAGGGGTGCGCCATTTGCACATCGCGAAAGCGCAGCGTTGCCAAGGAAGACCCCTCTCCGGTTTGCTTCGCAAACCACCTCTCCCCCCACTTCGTGGGGCGAGGAAACCGCCAATCGCCGAAGTCTCACGAAGCCTGGGTTCCTCGCCCCACAAAGTGGGGGAGAGGCGAAGCGGCCGGAGAGGGGGCGGTCCGACTGGCCTCACCGGCTGGGCTTCAGCAGCGTCCAGATCCAGCCGATGAATGTGAGCACCAGGAAGGGATATCCGGCAGCGGGCAGCGGCGCCGAGGTCGGCAGCAACGGCGCCCCCCAGAGGATCAGGCCCGCCGACGCAACAAACAGCAAGGCGGCCACGACAGCCGTGAGCCGCATCCACAGCGCGAAAGTTTTCGGCGCGCTGACCATGACCAGCGCCGCCGCCCAAAGCGAGATACCGCCGACATAGGAGGGCACGCTGGCCTCAAGCCCCGCCGCATTGCCGGAGAGCAGCAGGCTTTCGCCGGCGAGAAAGGTCAAAAATCCAGCCGCCACGCAGTCATTGCCCTGGCGCTGATATTTCATCGTCAACAGCGCGGTCGCCACCACGAGCGCCACGCCGTCGATCGTCCAGAGCGTTTCGCGAAGGGGCGCGCTCTCGACGAAGGTGCCGGCGAGGCCAAAGGCGCCGCCGATGGCGAGGCCTATCGCGGCAATGGTGTCCAAGGTGGAACGCATTGATGTCTCCCCAAGCCGCCTAAGGACACTTCAGAGCGAGTATTCTCAAAGGGTGGGCTTATGCGAGCCGAAATCAACCATATCGTGAACGGCCGACGGCTGGGAAGATTCTTCCGGTAGCGCTGCTGTGGGGTTGGACGGGGCCGACATGCGGGCGAAGTGAAGCGAAACCGGGAGAGGTGTCGAGAGTGGTGGGCTGCTAGACTAGGGCGCGGCCGGCTCACGCGACGATGAAAAACACAGAATAGGTCTGATCCGTTCATACCGCTTCCTCGATCGGTTTCGTCAATATGTCCGGAATGGTCGTCTATAGAAGCAGAGTAAGCTTGTGCCGCGCGAGTTGCGCACCTATCATTTTCCCTTCCCTCGGATCACCCGAGAAGGCCTTGCCTCCAAACAATTAGCTTCGGAAAGAAGATGTTTCGAGAAAAATTAGAAAGCTGGTTGTCGCGCAGGGTACCAGATCGGGCTGTAAATCTCTGCTTTGATCTGCCCGCTGTGTTAGCGACAGATATTGGACTACATCGATCCGAGAACCAAGATCGTGTGGCGGCGATGAAAATTAGCTCGCGCTCGTCCGCAGGGCGGCCTCTGACCGCAGTAGCCGTCGCCGATGGAATGGGCGGCATGCGAGATGGGGGCAAATGTGCAACCATTGCGATGTCAAGTTTCTTCTATGCTTTGACTTTATATAGATTTCAGAGCCTAGAACAACGTGTCGCTACAGCTATTCTGCACGCGAACGACAGCGTGTTTGAGCTGTATGGAGGTAACGGCGGAGCGACACTTTCTGCCGTCCTAATCGATCATAAACTAAAGCCGGTGATAGTTAATATTGGTGACAGCCGGATTTATTCGTTTGGAAACGATGTCTCTGTGGAGCGGCTCACTGTCGACGATTCGTTGGCCGAGGCCGTTGGTGGACACGGGCGAGATCTGTTGCAGTTCATCGGGATGGGGCCAGGAATTCAACCCCACATCAACGCAATGCCTAACAGTGCTTTGAAGATAGCGATTACGACGGACGGCATACATTTCCTCCCAACTCAAACCTTTAACGACATTCTATCTCACGCTTCTGATCTTAAATCGGCTGCCGAAAGGCTGGCGGCACTCGCGAGATGGTGTGGAGGATCTGACAACGCGTCGTCTGCCCTCGTCGACACTGTTGAATTATCTAATATACTAGGAACAAGAGATATAGAAGGAATTCAACTTTGGGACCCTTTTGGCAGCTTACAAACACTTTGGGTAAGAGGGGAAACAGAGCGATCCGAGGGCAACCAATCCAACGTCAACTTGGATCCTGACGAAAGAAAGCGCGTCCCGTCTGCGACTGAATCGGAGAAAGCAAAGGCCGGGGCGCGAGCTGGTAAATCAACAGAAAAAAAACCGAGAAAGCCTCGCAAACAAAAAGCTGCTGACGAAGATTTGCAATTTGAGATCGAAATAGAGAGCTCCGAGGACCCGGCAGAACAATAATGATGATCGCGAATCGATACGAGCCAACAGGAAAAATGACGGCTGGCGGAATGGGTGAGATCATCGAATGCCGAGATTCTCACCTCAGACGCCCAGTGATCATCAAACGACTTCAGTCCGGTATCGATGAACGGCGAATTGTTGATGAACAAAAGGCGTTGGCCAAACTGAGATCTAAACATGTCGTTCAACTTTATGACATCGTCGAGCTTGCGGATCGGGGAAGGAAAGAGAAAGCGATCGTTCTGGAGTATATTGAGGGTGACAATTTGGAAGTCGGCTCGTTGGAGCCGAACCTACATTACGTTAAGATTTTGTGGCAAATCGCCTGTGGCCTTCGCGATATTCATCGGGCCGGAATAATTCACCGGGACATTAAGCCGAATAATATACGATTAGATGGTGAGGGCGTTGTTAAGATACTGGATTTTGGCCTGGCCAGGGACGCCGGATTTGACGCCAAGACCCGTAGTATTATTGGCACTCCGATTTTTATGGCACCCGAACTATGGGGAACCGAGACAATTAGCTTTAACAGTTCGATAGATGTTTATGCGTTCGGGGTGACCGCCTTGGCTTTGATGAACGGAACTGTGCTCGACCCATTGGGCAAGCAGCCACCGCAAGCAGTTCCGCTGACATCACTAGAGAATGCCATGGCGGGAGTGGCACCGGATATAGTCGAGGTAGTCCATCGATGCCTGAGTATGGATCCGAGAAGACGCCCGGATATGGAAACCGTGCAGAAGAGCTTGGCGGGTCACCTACTAAGGGACGAGCATCGCGCATTGGTTGTTATGGACGGTAGACATCATCACCTAAATAAACGTAGCAGGAGAATAACGCTAAACGCTCCTGGCGTCGCTTCGCTCATTATCGAATACGATGGAATGAGATTTTCGGTTACCGCCTCTGCGGGGTCGGTTTTCTTGAACAATAGTATTGCGAATAAAGGCGATGTTGTGCCGGGATGTTGCGTTATCACCTTTGGCGCTAGCGGAAATCGCCGGTTTGTAACTTTCGACGTATCGAATCCGGAGGTAATGCCATGAAAAATGGTGACGTAGTGTCTGGAAGGTACGCTGTCAAAAGTCACATAGGGCGAGGCGGGATGCAGGACGTTTATTTGGCCACGGATCAGCTATTGGAAACCGACGTGGCTCTCAAAACGCCGCAAATTGGACAGCAAGAGCGACGATTTTCACAGAGCGCGATCGTTGCGGCTCGCGTTAATCATCATAATGTAGCAAAGACCCTGGATTACGTCGAAGAAGGCGGCCGACTGTTTTTGATAGAGGAATATGTTCCAGGTGAAACTCTTGAAGAAAAATTAAATCGTTTCGGTGTTGTTGATCCACACCTTGGCGCGCGCGTTCTACATCACCTTTCGAAAGGGGTTGCGGCTTCACATCGCGCAGGGGTAGTTCATCGAGATTTGAAGCCAAGTAATATTATTGCAGAAGCTGGAGTGAATCTGCACCAGCTAAAAATCACTGATTTTGGCATAGCAACTCTTACGGAGGAGATTTTTAACGAAGCCGCAAAGGATGGCGACCTCACTCGTTCTACGTCAGGAACGATTAGAGGTGCCCTTCCTTATATGGCTCCGGAAATGATGTTTCGGTCGCCGGGAGATCATCCTGGACAAGCCGCCGATATTTGGTCTCTTGGTGCTCTAATGTTTCGCCTTTTAACCGGGGAATATCCCTTTGGCGTTTACTTAGAGGCAGCAGTGAATGTTCGAAACAAGAATCGCAAGTCTTGGCCAGTATTTATGGTTCAAAATCCGCAGTACGAGCCTCTGGCGACAGAGCTAAAGGCAACTATCGAGCGGTGCCTAGAATATGATCCTTCTGGTAGACCCACTGCGGACCAGCTAATAGTGATGTGCGATGAACTTTGCTACATTGACGTTCATCGATCTGACGGCAAGGTTACAAACTTCATCCAGAATGGCTACAGCGGGTTCGCTACTGGTGCTGATGGTGCCGTGTTTTTTAGTATGGAGAGTGCTTACGGTCCGAAGAGGCCTGGTCTGAGTAAGAACAATCATATTTGTTACTGCATGTTTCCGGGAAACCCCCGACACCGGGGGCATCCTGTGATTGTCATTGGCTAGACAGGTCTAGGACCGGTTGTTTCATCGGCCTAGTCGGCTGCTGGTAGTCTTGGGGAAGAGTGCGCACAGCCCCGGGTAAGACCCGCTGCCTTCGGCAGCTCCGACCCGGCCTTGCCACAGGCCGGACTTCTCAATCGCCCATCTTCAGCGCCTGGATAAACGCCTCCTGCGGGATGTCCACCTTGCCGAACTGACGCATCCGCTTCTTGCCCTCTTTCTGCTTGTCGAGCAGCTTGCGCTTGCGTGAGACGTCGCCGCCGTAGCATTTGGCGGTGACGTCCTTGCGCAGCGCCGAGATCGTCTCGCGGGCGATGACCTTGCCGCCGATCGCCGCCTGGATCGGGATCTTGAACAGATGATGCGGGATCAGCTCCTTCAGCTTCTCGCACATCTGGCGGCCGCGCTTTTCCGCCGCCGTGCGGTGGACCAGCATCGACAGCGCGTCGACCGGCTCCTCATTGACCAGGATCGACATTTTCACCAGGTCGCCTTCCTTGTAGTCGGTCAAATGATAGTCGAAGGAGGCGTAGCCCTTGGAGATCGACTTCAGCCGGTCATAGAAGTCGAAGACCACCTCGTTGAGCGGCAGATCGTAGATCAGCATGGCGCGTTTGCCGACATAGGAGAGATCGGCCTGGATGCCGCGCCGGTCCTGGCAGAGCTTCAGGATACCGCCGAGATAGTCGTCGGGGGTGAGGATGGTGGCGCGGATCCATGGCTCCTCGATGGCCGCAATCTTGACCACGTCGGGCATGTCGGCCGGGTTGTGCAGTTCCTTGACAGAGCCGTCGTTCAACAGCAGGCGGTAGACGACGCTAGGTGCGGTGGCGATGAGGTCGAGATTGAACTCGCGCTCCAGCCGCTCCTGGATGATTTCGAGATGCAGCAGCCCGAGGAAGCCGCAGCGATAGCCGAAGCCGAGTGCGGCGCTGGTTTCCATTTCAAAGGAGAAGGAGGCGTCGTTGAGGCGCAGCTTGCCGACAGCGGCGCGCAGATCCTCGAAATCGGCGGCGTCGACCGGGAACAGGCCGCAGAACACCACCGGCTGCGCCGGCTTGAAGCCGGGCAGGGCTTGTGCCGTCGGGCGCTTGTCCTCGGTGATGGTGTCGCCGACGCGAGTGTCGGCGACTTCTTTGATCGAGCCGGTGAAGAAACCGAACTCGCCGGGGCCGAGCTCGTCGACATTGATGCGGGCGGGCGTAAAGACGCCGGTGCGCTCGACCAGGTACCTGGCGCCGGTGCCCATCATGCGGATGGTCTGGCCCTTCTTCAGTACGCCGTCGATGATGCGGACCAGCACGATGACGCCGAGATATGCATCGTACCAGGAGTCGACCAGCATCGCCTTCAGCGGGGCCGCGATGTCGCCCTCGCGCGGCGGCGGCAGATCGTTGACGATCGCTTCCAGCACGTCGGGAATGCCGAGCCCGGTCTTGGCCGAGATCAGTACGGCGTTGGAGGCGTCGATGCCGATCACCTCCTCGACCTGTTCGCGGATGCGCTCGGGCTCGGCGGCGGGCAGGTCGACCTTGTTCAGCACCACGACGATTTCGTGGTTGTTGTCGATCGCCTGGTAGACATTGGCCAGCGTCTGCGCCTCGACGCCTTGCGAGGCGTCGACGACCAGCAGCGAACCTTCGCAGGCGGCGAGCGAGCGCGACACTTCATAGGCGAAGTCGACATGGCCGGGCGTGTCGATCAGGTTGAGGACATAGTCCTGTCCATTGTTGGCGCGGTATTTCAGCCGCACCGTCTGCGCCTTGATGGTGATGCCGCGCTCGCGCTCGATGTCCATCGAGTCCAGCACCTGCTCCTTCATGTCGCGCAGCTCCAGCCCGCCGGTCGACTGGATCAGCCGGTCGGCAAGCGTGGATTTGCCATGGTCGATATGGGCAACGATGGAGAAGTTGCGGATGTTCTTGATCGGCGTGGTCATGCGGCGCGCTTTAGCAGGGGCACGGTACATCGGCAAGCGGCGGGACGCGGGTGCGGCGGCGGGGCGGCAAAGTCGTTAAACTTTGATCCATGAGATTAGAGCATAGTTTGCGCCCGGCGTGATAACCCACCGGTCTATCGCCGTTTCGGGGGGATCGGAATGCCGCTGTCAGCACGCAAACTTCTCAGATCGGTGAGCGGCTCGTTCGCGCCATTGCTCGCCATCTTGCTTATCCCGATGGTTGCCGCATTGGGTTTTTCCACCGACTATACCTCCGCGGTTTCAACCAGGGCATCGATGCAGAACGCCCTCGATGCAGCGTCGCTGTCGATCACGACGCTTGCGACGACCACGACGTTGGCGGACCGCCAGGTAAGCCTGCAGGACTCATATCTGGCCAATGGCGGGCAAGGCACGGCCAAGCTCGACAGCTTCGTCGTCGCCACCGACGGCGCCGCCAGCATCAAGGCTTCGGCCGGCTTTGCCATGCCGACGAATTTCATGCAGATCGCCAGGATCAACACGGTGCAGGTCGGCGTTGCGTCGGCAGTGACAAAGCGGCCGGCATTGGTGGAGGCCACGTTCAAGGTCGACAAGATCTCTGGCTGGTGGGACAAGACGGTGACGCTCTACGGCACCAAATTCGGGGACACGGTGGCCAACAAGCTAATGAGGATCTCCTACGCGTACAACAGGTTTGGCGATCCCAAAGGCTACGGGACGTCCTCTGTTTACACGATCAACGGAACGACGGAGACGCTGGTCCAGAAACAAGTATGCACGACCGTCACGGTGACCAGCTTCTATGGCTTGCCCACCGGCACAATCACTCAGATCAGCGGTACCAGGAAATACGCAACCACCTGCGTCAACACGATGTATCCCGCGACCGGCGCCGGTGCGGTGATCGACGTGAAGGACATGGATAACCTGTCTCTGGAGATGAAGATTCCGAATCCCAATCCTGGTCTTGGCGGCGGCTATCTGGCCTCGGGCACGAAAGAAACCCTGCGATCGGACGATCCGGCCACGTCCGACCGATTGTTCATCGACAAGGTCAAGACGCTGGCCAATACGACTGTCGACATCTTTGAGGCCGTGCCGTGCGGCATCACCAGCAGTCAAGCATGGGAAGATGGCGGATCACTTACCAACAACACCATAGATGATGCCGATTTTTCCTATTTTGTGACCGGCAAGTGCGCGTTCAACAAGCGGCCTTCGGAAACCGTGCTCACACAATAGGGGCGACTTGAGTGCCTACCTCCCCCTTGTGGGTCCTCAAGGGGGGAGATCGGACATTGCCTCGGCCCTCGCTAATGCTCTAGGAACTCGGACTTCTCCTCAATCACGAAGCGGTGATGCTGTAACGAAGCGTGCGTCGGCGGCGAAGTGTGGACATGACACGATGTCTGCGCAGGAGAAATGCGATGCCCGGATCGACAGCGAAACGCAGCACAGCCCTGATGGGGCTCGCCGCGGCACTGTTTTCCGCGACTGTGCTGTCGGCAACCAGCGCGGCCGCCGGCGAGACGCTGACCGTCGTCGAGCTGTTCACCAGCCAGGGCTGCTCGTCCTGTCCGCCGGCCAACGCCAATCTGATCAAGGTCAAGGACCGGCCCGGCGTGCTGGCGCTGTCCTTCAACGTCACCTACTGGGACTATCTCGGCTGGAAGGACACATTCGGCAAAGAAGAATTCACGCAGCGCCAGGTCCGCTATGAACCGTCGCTCGGCCGTTCCGGCCCGTTCACGCCGCAAGTGGTGGTCAATGGCAGGGCCGATGCCGTCGGCGCCAGGCCGGGCGAGATCGAGCAGCTGATTTCGAGCGGCGGCCACGGTGACGGACCTTCGCTGTCGCTCGCCGGCGGAAAGGTCAGCATCGGCGCCGGTCCGGTGCCCGGCGGCAAGGCCGACGTCTGGCTGGTGCGTTACGGCAAGGGCATCGTCGACGTGCCGGTGGCGCGCGGCGAAAACACCGGCCGCACGCTGCCGCACGCCAACGTCGTGCATTCGCTGACCAGGCTGGGCAGTTGGACCGGCGACGCCACCGCACTGCCGCTGCCGGCGGCGACGGGCGGCCTCAGCACAGCGGTGCTGGTGCAGGTGCCGGGCGGCGGGCCGATCCTTGCTGCCGCTACGAACTAGAAACCCTGCCGAAATTTTCACAACGCGCAGCGGCGCCGCCGCATGCGATCAACCCTGCCAGAACCCTAGGAGATCATCATGACCAATCGTTTGACCAATCGCCCGACCCTGGCGGCACTCGCCTTCGCACTTTGCTCGACGGCGCTGTTCGCAGGAGGCGCGGCGCGGGCCGAAGATGCGATGAAGCCGGCGATGGCGACAAACGCCATGAAGCCGGCAACGGATGCCATGAAGCCGGCCGGCGCCATGGCCGCTGACGCGATGGCCACGACCGCGATGAGGGCGGGCGATCCGATGAAGGCCGACTGCATGAACAAGGCCGCCGCCGAGACGGACGCCATGAAGAAAGCCGAAGCGACCAAGGCCTGCGATGCCATGGCTCCGACCAAATAGGCGATGCGCACAGCAATGTGAGAGCCCGGCGGACCTATCCGTCGTATAATCCAAACCAGCATCATGGGAGATCAGACATGACCGGAGCCGTGAAACGATCGTCGATTTTCGCAAAAGCAGCACTTGCCGCGCTCATCCTCACGGCCGCCGCGGCCGTATTCTGGCAGACGCCGGCAGTCTCGGCCGAAGACGCGGTGGTGATCCCGCCGCCGGCAATGGACGAGAAGGCCACCGCCGGCACCGAAAAGGCGGTCTTCGCCGGCGGCTGCTTCTGGGGTGTGCAAGGCGTGTTCCAGCACATCAAGGGCGTCACCAGCGCCGTTTCCGGCTATGCCGGCGGCGACCAGGACACGGCCGTTTATGAAATGGTCGGCACCAGCCGGACGGGCCATGCCGAATCCGTCGAGATCACCTACGAGCCGTCCAAGGTGACCTACGGCCAGCTGCTGCAGGTATATTTCTCGGTCGCGCACAACCCGACGCAACTGAACTACCAGGGCCCGGACAGCGGCACCCAGTACCGTTCGACGATCTTTGCCGAAAACGACGCACAGAAAAAGATCGCCGAAAGCTACATCGCCCAGCTCGACAAGGCCAAGGTGTTTCCCAAGCCGATCGTGACGACGCTGGAGACCGGCAAGACCTTCTATCCGGCCGAGGACTATCACCAGGACTTTCTGACGCTCAACCCGACCTATCCCTATATCGTCTACAATGATCTGCCCAAGGTCGAGAACCTGAAGCGGCTGTTCCCCAACCTCTACAGCGAAAAGCCGGTGCTGGTGCTGGCCGCCAACAAGAGCTGAGCTTTTGCGGGGGGCCTGCTGATCTCCCCTCTTGAGGGGGAGATGGCCGGCAGGCCAGAGGGGGTCGGTTCGGTTGGCGCGACGCGGTCCGGCATATCGAGGAAGACGAAGTTGGCACTCCACGCGCGGCGACCCCCTCTGTCGCTTTCAGCGACATCTCCCCCTCAAGAGGGGAGATCAGCAGGCCCCGCGCTTCGCACTACTCCCCCTTTTTCCAGGGCAGGCTCCAGCGCACCTTCTCCAGCGTCGCCTTTGCCTCGGCCGAGTCCGGGTCGGGTTCTGTCTCGCGATAATGCGCCGAGCCCTCAGGCGGGTAGGCAAGTGTGTTGTTGAGGGCGAATTTGTCGATCTGGCTGAAGTCGGGGAAAGGCAGGTTTTGCGCCTCGCGCCAAGCGCTGACCCTTTTCTCCGCGGCGATGCGTTTTTCGTCGTCGACCGGACGGTCGGTGGCTCTGTATTCCAGTGACGAAGGGAAGGCGAACTGCGCGCCGGCATCATCCATGATGTTGATCATGGACAACAGGATGTCCTCGCGTATGGCTTGAAAATCGGCCACGTCGGCGGTTTTGACATAAGTGAACACGTCGATATCGAGCGAATAGGCGCCGAAGCCGGCAAAGCGCACGCGGCACGGCTCATCGATGACGCGCGGATGGGCAATCAGCAGCTTGCGCAGCTCGGCCAGGACGTAACGTAGCTGATCGGGCGTCGTTTCGTAGCGCAGCTGCAGCGTCGTTGCGAACCTGGTGCGGTCGCGATGCGCGTAGTTCTCGATCTGCATGCCGGCGAAATCCGAGTTCGGCACCGAGATGATCGTGCGGTCGAGCGACCGGATGCGGGTGGAGCGCATGCCGATATGCTCGATCGTCCCGGACTGGTCGCCAAACTTGCAGAAGTCGCCGACGCTGACCGGCCGATCGGCATAGAGCGTCAGGCCGGAGAGGAAGTTCTGCAGCGTCGGCTGCGCGGCCAGCGCCACCGCCAAACCGCCGATGCCGAGACCGGCAATGACGCCTTCGTAGGGGATGGCGAGCACTTCGGCCAGCAGCAGGAAGGCGACGACCAGCACGGCGACGCGCGCCACGCCGGTGGACAGCGAAATCAGCGTGTCGTGATAGCCGGGCACCTGCCACAGTCCACGGTAATGGTCGGCGACCTTGCCGATCAGGTGCCAGACCACCGGCACGGCGCCAATCACGACCAGGCTCCAGGCGATTGCCTTGACCGGGGCGGCGACCACTTGCGGCAGACCGAGCGGGCGCAGCGTCAACAGCAGGAAGAAGCCAAGCACGATCGAGCGCACCGCCCATTCGACGATGCGGAAGAAGGCAGGGCTGTCCGTCCTTCGCACAAACAAGGAAATCAGCGCATTGGCGATGAAACCGAAGACGATGCCGGCCAGTGCGGCAAGGCCGAGCATCGACCATTGCCAGCGCTCCATCGGGCCGGCGCGGGTGAGCAGGCCGGGGCTGATCTCGCGGGCGAGGCCACGGGCGATGAAGAACGGGTCGGTGCTGGCGAAGGCGGCGAATTCCGGCGCCACCGGCACGTCTTCGACATCGGCGTAGAGCGCGCGGATGTGGGCGAGCGTCTCGGGCGTGAACTGCCAGATCTTGCCCTTCTCAGTCTCGACCGGGCCGATGACGATGTTGCCGGCGGGATGCTCGAAATAGACGAAGGGGGTGTTGCTCTTCGGATCGTCGGGGATCTCCTGCCAATAGACGTAGCCGATGCGGTCGATGACCTTTTTGAGATAGCGCTCGAGCAGGAACGCCTCGTCGCCACGCACCGCCTGACTGTAGTTGCGCAGGTCGAGCGCCGCCTGGGCTGGGTCGCCGGCTTCGGTGAGGCCGCTCAACAGTACCTTGAACGTGTCGCGCGGCGAGGCGAGCCTGCTCGGATCGTCGACCATGTCGACGGCTTCGCCACGCGCTTCCTGGAATTCGGCCAGCTTTGCCTGGAGCTGGCCAAGTGGCGGCCCGACGATGAACCAGTCGCCATTCTTGCGGCGAAAAGTGACGGCGAAGGAGACCCTGGTGCCGTATTGCGGCAGCGTCGCCGTCACCTCGTCTCCGGAAATCGCATCATGCGGCAGGCTCCACAGGCGGAACGTCGCGTTGTCGATGACGGTGAACAGAAGCTTGGTGTAATCGGGCATGTTGAGGCCGCCGCGGTCGGCCTCGGTGACGTCGACGAGACCCGCTGCCAGACCGGCAAGACCCATGCCGCCGCCGGCGGCGCGCGGCACATTGTCGGCGCCGCTCTCGTTCATCGTCTGCAGGAACGAGCGCATGGTGCTCATCGGGCTCGACTGGTCGACACGGACGTCCTCGACGGCGCTGACGCGCACACCTGTCCACCATTCGGCGGTGGCGGCATCGAAGCGGCCCATGAAGCTGCCGCCGTCAGGCGATTGGACGAAGGTGAAGGCGCCTTGGCGGTCGCCTTCGAACCAGTGGCCGACAAGCTTGTCGCCTTCGGCCTTGGCCTCGATACGGCCGTTATAAAGCGGGTACACGCCCTTTACGTCAGTGCCGGTCTGCTCGAACTTGATCTGGGCGCCGCCGCCGCGCCACTTCGTGTCCCACACGCCCGTCCAGTTGGCCGCGTCCTGGGCATGCGCCTGCGGCATGGCCGGCAGCAGGCCGGAAAGCGCGAGTGCGCCGATCAGCGCGACCGTCCGGATCAGCAAAAGCAGCAGCCGATCCTGTCCTGCCGCAAAAAAGGGGTTCATTCTGTTGCCCTTCTTCTTGCCGGCGATTCTGCTGGTCCGGCCAGAGAAGGTTATTCCGCTTGAAGATGAATATTCTGTTTCAGGCTGCGACTGCTATGCCGGTCAGTCATAGGTCAGATCCGTCGCCTTGCCGGCGAACACCCGGTAGGCAAAGAACGAATAGAAGATGATGATCGGCAGCACGACGACCGTCCCGACCAGGATGACGGCCAGGCTTTCGGGTGCCGAAGCAGCCTGCCAGATGGTCAGCCGGTCGGGCACCACGAAGGGGTAGAACGACCAGGCGAGGCCGGCAAAGCCGAGCGTGAAGATCGCGGCCAATGTCAGGAACGGGAGCAGCGCGTGGCGGTCGCCGGGTTTCGGCAGATGGAAGGTCTGGCGCCACAGCCACAGGAACAGCACTGCCGACAGGATAGGCAGCGGCGACAAATAGAGCATGGCCGGCCAGACGAACCATTTGTCGAAGATGCGCGCGCTGGCAAAAGGCGTGGCCAGCGATACCGCGACCATGCCGAGCGCGGTCAGCACCAGCGCCGTGCGCAGCCACAGCACCGCCTTCTTCTGCAGATCGCCTTCGGTCTTATAGATGACCCAGGCCGCGCCCATCGCCGCGTAGGCCGCGGCAAGGCAGAGCGCCACCAGCGCGCCGAAAGCGACGCCGCCGGGGCCGACGTCGAGGCCGAGCACATAGACGCCGAGCATATAACCTTGCGCCAGCGACGCGACGACCGAGCCGAGGAAAAAGATGCGGTTCCAGCGGTGCTTCCTGCCGGCCGGCACCTTGGCGCGGAAATCGAAGGCGACGCCGCGCAGGATCAAGCCGACCAGCAGCACGAAGACCGGAATGTAGAGCGCCGTCAGAATGGTGCCATGCGCCAATGGAAAGGCGACCAGCAGCAGGCCGACCGCCAGCACCAGCCAGGTCTCGTTAGCGTCCCAGAACGGGCCGATGGCGGCGATCATCGTATCCTGTTCGGTGTCTTCGGCTGCGGCGAACAGGATGCCGATGCCGAGATCGAAGCCGTCGAGGATGACGTAGATCAGGATAGCGAGGCCCATCAGCCCGGCGAAGATCAGAGGCAGCAGGGTCGGCCAGTCGACGCTCATGATGTTTCTCCTGGTTGCGCAACCGGCTGCGACAGCGGCCTGTTCATGACGCCCGGTAGCGGCGAGGTGTCACCATCCTTCGCCGCCTTCAATGCCAGATGCACCAACACGCCGAGATAGGCGATCAAGAGCAGCACGTAGAGGATGAGATAGACCGCGAGCGACAGCGCGACATGGCTGCCGGCGACCGGCCCGACAGCATCGGCGGTAAGCAGCACGCCGGTGACCAGCCAGGGCTGGCGGCCGATCTCGGTGGTGTACCAGCCGGCCAGCGTCGCCAGCCAGCCGGACAGCGCCATCGGCACCATGACAAGCGCCAGCGGCTTGGGCAGGCCGTGGCGGCGCTTGAGGAAGAAGGCCGCCGACCAGGAGACGGCGAGCATCAGGAGGCCGGTGCCGACCATGATGCGAAAGCCCCAGAACACCGGAAATACCGGCGGATGGTTGCCGGCATAATCGTTCAGACCCGGCACGATGCCGCCGGCGCTGTGCCTGAGGATGAGGCTGGCGCCATCCGGAATGGTGAGCTCGAACCTGTTCTGCTTGGCCGCTTCATCGGGAAGAGCAAACAGCACCAGCGGCACGTTGGGACCGGTGTTCCAGTTGGCTTCCATGGCGGCGATCTTCTGCGGCTGGTGTTCCAGCGTGTTGAGGCCGTGCTGGTCGCCGGCAAAGATCTGGATGGGAATCAGGATAGCGGCGGTGAAGACGCCGGTGCGCAGGGCCTTCCACATCGATTCCGAGCGATCGCCGTAGAGATAGCGCAGCGCCGACAGGCCGGCGATCAGGAACGAGACGGTCAGCCCCGAAGCAAGCAGCATATGAACGAGCCGGTAGGGCATGGACGGATTGAAGACAACGGCCCACCAGTCGGTGGCGTGCGCAACACCATTGCGCATCTCGAAACCGGCCGGTGTCTGCATCCACGAATTGAGCGCGATGATCCAGAAGGCGGACAAGGTGGTGCCGCCGGCCACCAGCACCGTCGCCAGCGTATGGACGCGGTTCGAGACGCGGCGGAAGCCGAACAGCATGATGCCGAGGAACGCCGCCTCGAGGAAGAAGGCGGTCAGGATTTCGTAGGCCAGCAGCGGGCCGGCAATGTTGCCGACCGTCTCCATATAGCCCGGCCAGTTGGTGCCGAACTGAAAACTCATGGTGACGCCGGAAACCACGCCCATGGCGAAGGACAGCGCGAATACCTTAACCCAGGTGAAATACGCGCGCATCCAGGCGGAATCGTTTGTCGCGTTGTAGCGGAGCTTGAAGAACAGCAGCACCCAGCCGAGCGCGATGGTGATCGCCGGGAACAGGATGTGGAACGAGATGTTCGCGCCGAACTGTATGCGCGACAGAATGAGCGGGTCCATGGCGGCTCCGGCTGCTGCTTGTTTGTTGAAGGATAGGCTTGATGCACCGGACGGTCAAAGCGGCGTCCCGCCGCGAGGCGGAACGCCGCAGTGCGGTTAATCTGCTTTTGCGTGGAATTTGGCTGGACGACCGGGCAGGTGTTGCCTATTCCGGCGAACCTCGATGTCCAGAACTGTCGGGAGCGCCATTGACATCCGGATTTGCGGACCGACATTCAGCGGATTAAACCAACAACTCTGTTTCAAGCAGTCGTTTTCAGCCATGCAGCCGATCATCTCGATTTCCGGGGTCTCCAAGACCTACGCCACCGGCTTCAAGGCGCTGAAGGAGATCAATCTCGACATCGTGCGCGGCGAGATCTTTGCGCTGCTCGGGCCGAATGGCGCCGGCAAGACAACGCTGATCTCGATCGTCTGCGGCATCGTCAACCGCTCGTCGGGTTCCGTCACCGTCGACGGCCATGACATCAACCGCGACTACCGCGCCGCGCGCAGTCTGATCGGGCTGGTGCCGCAGGAACTGACCATCGACGCCTTCGAGAGCGTGTGGGCGACGGTTAACTACAGCCGCGGCCTGTTCGGCAAGCCGGCCGACAGGGCGTTCGTCGAAAAGGTGCTGCGCGACCTGTCGCTCTGGGACAAGAAGGACGCCAAGGCGATCACGCTGTCCGGCGGCATGAAGCGCCGGCTGATGATTGCCAAGGCGCTGTCGCACGAGCCGCGCATCCTGTTCCTCGACGAACCGACGGCAGGCGTCGATGTCGAGCTGCGCCAGGACATGTGGGCGATGGTGCGCCGGCTGCGCGAAGACGGCGTCACCATCATCCTGACCACGCATTACATCGAAGAAGCCGAGGCGATGGCCGACCGCGTCGGCGTCATCAACCGCGGCGAGATCGTACTGGTGGAGGACAAGGCCGAGCTGATGCGCAAGCTTGGCCGCAAACGGCTTGTGCTGGAACTGCGCAGTCCCCTGGCCACCGTTCCCGATGCTTTTTCGCACTACGCGCTGGAGCTTTCGCCGGATGGCGGACAGCTGACCTATACTTATGACAACCAGAGCGAACGGCCGGGCGTCGCCTCGCTGATCCGCGAGCTCGAGGCGGCCGGCATCCAGTTCCGCGACATCGATACCGAAAACAGCTCGCTCGAGGAGATCTTCGTCAATCTGGTGAGGAAACCGGCATGAACCCGCGCGCGGCCATGAATCTTCATGCGGTATGGGCGATCTATCGGGTGGAGATGGCGCGCGCCCTTCGCACTGTGCTGCAGAGCATCGTTTCGCCGGTCATTTCGACGTCGCTCTATTTCGTCGTCTTCGGTTCGGCCATCGGTTCGCGCATCACCGAGATTGACGGCATCAGCTACGGCGCCTTCATCGTACCGGGGCTGATCATGCTGTCGCTGCTGACGCAATCGATCTCCAACGCCTCTTTCGCCATCTATTTTCCGAAATTCGTCGGCTCGATCTACGAATTGCTGTCCGCGCCGGTGTCCTATCTGGAGATCGTCATCGCCTATGTCGGGGGCGCGGCGACAAAGTCGATCGTGCTTGGCCTGATCATCCTGGCGACGGCCTCGCTGTTCGTGCCGCTGACGATCGAGCATCCGTTCTGGATGCTCGCCTTCCTGGTGCTGACGGCGGTGACCTTCAGCCTGTTCGGCTTTATCATCGGCATCTGGGCGAAGAGCTTCGAGCAGCTGCAGCTGGTGCCGCTGCTGATCATCACGCCGCTGACCTTCCTCGGCGGCAGCTTCTATTCGATCAACATGCTGCCCGGCATCTGGCGCACGGTGACGCTGTTCAACCCGGTGGTCTACCTGGTCAGTGGGTTCCGCTGGAGCTTCTACGGCAAGTCCGACGTTTCGGTCGGCGTCAGCCTCGGCATGACGGTGGTCTTCCTGCTCATCTGCATAACGATCGTCGCCTGGATCTTCAGGACCGGCTACCGGCTGCGCAACTGATCGAACGGGCCTCGTCCAGGCGAAGGAGCCTGATCGATCGACCTTTCCTTGCCGAAGGCGATAGGCCTGGAACCCGGCGCTTGAATGCCTCGATGTTGCTTTTCATGCATTGTTATATATCATGTTATCGATATTCATGGGGATGAGTTGGCCTATGGAAGACGTCATACGATCGCTTGGCTTTCTGTGCCTGGGCAGCAGGCTGAAGCGTATAGGCGAGCAACTGCAAGCGGAGGCGCAGCGCCTGCTCGACCGGCTGGATGTCCCGGTTCAGGCGAGCCAATACCCGCTGCTGGCCGCGCTCGACAGGCTGGGTCCGCTGTCGGTCGGGGAACTGGCGCAATCCCTTGGCATCGCGCAGCCAGGCGTAACGCGAAGCGTCTCGCTTCTGGCCGAATTGGGACTGCTCGAAGTCAGTCCGTCGACCGATGACCAGCGGCGCAGGATCGTCTCGCTTACTCGGGACGGGCGGCGGCTGGTCGATGTCGCAAAGCGCGACGTCTGGCCTTGCATCGAGAACGTGGTCGCGGATTTGTGCGCGGGTTTTTCGGGGCCGCTTCTTGAGCAGCTGGCTGCCATCGAGGACAGCCTCGCCGCTGCCCCTCTCGACCGTCGTGTAAATAAGCCTGAGGGTGCCGCGCAATGAGACATCTGCTCGACCGCCCTATCTGGAGCGCGCTTCAGACGCGACATCGGGCCTTCGCGGAGGGTGACAACCTCGCCATGCGATATCGGCCGTCGATCGTCCCTTTCGCCGCCACTGGCGCGGACGACCCGGAAAGCCTGCTGGCGCTCGAAAAGCTTGTCTCCCCGGGCGAGAGTGTGATCCTGCTTCAAGCGGACGCGATTGCTCTGCCCACGGGGCTTTCCGCGACTTCGACCGCAGCCGGGGTTCAGATGATCGCCGAGCAGTCATTGCAGATCGTCTCCGACCCGCGCGTGCATCGTCTGACCCGAGACGATGCTGCTGAGATGCTCGCCCTGGCATTGCTCACCAAGCCTGGCCCATTCACGCTCGAAGCCTTGAGCCTGGGCGATTTTTGGGGTGTGAAGATCGAGGGCAGGCTTGCGGCAATGGCCGGCGAGCGCATGAAGCAACCTGGCTATACTGAACTCAGCGGGGTGTGCTCACATCCGGAATTTCGCGGCGGTGGTCTAGGAAAGCTGCTGTCCCTATTCGTGGCAAACCGGATAGTGGCGCGCGGCGAAGTTCCCTATCTCCACGCCTATGCCAGCAACGCCGCGGCCATAGCGTTATACGAGTCCATCGGCTTCAGGTTGCGAAGCACAATGAATGTGGCCGTGGTTCAGCGCAGCGAATGATTAGTCGGCGCATGATGCGCAGCATGGATGCATCCCGTATCGGAAGGAAGGATTTCGTACCGCCGAAATCCTTCCTTGAGACTGCAAGACCTGCTGCGTGTCAGACCGCGATCTTGCCGCCGCCTTGCCTGGTGATGGCAACGACCGCCGGGCGCACCGGCATGTCCGGCTTGAAGTCGGGCCAGCGCGTCGACAAATCCTCATAGTAGGACGGACGGCCGAAAGCCTCCCAGTCCTCGCCGCCGTCGCCCGGATGCTGGACCGCAACGAAGGCGGTCTGGTCGTCCGGCGCAAACAGGGGACCGCACATTTCGGCGCCGATCGGCACGCGGAAGAACAGCTTTGATGTCGCCCGTGCCGTCCCCTCCGTATCGACAGCCCACAGACCGTCGGTGCGGCCGGTGGCTTTCGGGCCTTGGCCGTCGGTGGCGACCCAGAGGCGGCCAGCCGAATCTACCGTGCAATTGTCCGGCATGCCGAACCAGCCATTGGCGGTGGTTGCGGTCGAGAAGGTGGCGCCGACGTCGGCCACAGCGGGATCGCCGCATTTCAGCAGGATTTCCCACCTGCCCTTTGTCGCGGTGAAATCACCGCCGTCCTCGACGATCTCGATGATGTGGCCAAAGGCATTTTCGGCACGCGGGTTGGCAGCGTCGACCTGGTCGGCCTTGCGCTTCGAATTGTTGGTCAGCATGACATAGACCTTGCCGTTGACGGCATTGGGCTGGATGTCTTCCGGGCGGTCCATCTTGGTGGCGCCGAGCAGGTCGGCGGCGCGGCGCGTCTCGATCAGCACGTCGGCCTGGCTGGCAAAGCCGTTCTCCGCCGTCAGCGGCCCTTGGCCGAAGACGATCGGCAGCCATTCGACCGAACCGTCGTCGGCAAACTTGGCGACATGCAAGGTGCCGTCGTCGAGCAAATCCATGTTGGCGGCGCGGTTGTCCGGATCGAACTTGCCTGTGGTGACGAACTTATAGACATAGTCGAAGCGCTCGTCGTCGCCGAGATAGAAGACGACATGGCCATCCTGGGCGACGATCGATTCGGCGCCCTCATGCTTGAAGCGGCCCATGGCGGTGCGCTTCCTCGGCACCGAAGTCGGATCCTGGACGTCGACCTCGACGATCCAGCCGAAGCGGTTCGGCTCGTTAGGCTCCTTGCCGATGTCGAAACGGTCGTAATGCGCTGCCCACTCATAGGCATCTTCGGGAATGCCGAGGCGCTTGTAATTGGCCGCCTCCTTATGCCCCTGCGGCAGCTCGCCCGAGAAATAGCCGTGGATGTTCTCCTCGGCCATGACATAGGTGCCCCACGGCGTGACGCCGCCGGCGCAATTGTTGATGGTGCCGATGACCTTCGTGCCGGTCGGATCGGCGCTGGTCTTGACGCGGTCGTGGCCGGCGACCGGGCCGGAGAGCGCGATCTCGGTGTTGGAGGTGATGCGGCGGTTGAGCTTGCCGTCGCGAACGACCTGCCATTTGCCTGATACCTTGCGTATCTCGACGATAGTGCCGCCATGCGCGGCCATCTCGACATCGACTTGCTCCTTGCTGAGGGGCGCCTGCTTGGCTTTGCCATCGACGATGGTGACGAGGCCCGGAAACATCAGGTGCGGATTGGTGTATTCGTGATTGACGACCAGCAGGCCGTGCTCGGCCGAGCCGTCGATCGGGATATAACCGACATAGTCGTTGTTGTAGCCGAATTGTCTGGCCTGGGCTTCCGCCGACTGTTTTGTCGGATCGAATCCCGGCGAATCGGCGAACAGCGGATCGCCCCAGCGCAGCAGCACGTCGGCGTCATAGCCAGGTGCGACGTGATGCTTGTCGTCGATGCCGGCCTCGAGCTCGTCGAAAGCGAAGGCGGAGCCTTCGGCGGCGCGGGCATTGTCGGCGGTGATCAGCGCCAGCGGGCTGACGGTAGCGGCTATGGCCGAGACGGCAAGCGAACCCTTGAGGAAGCCGCGGCGTGAGAACCGCGCGGCGATGATCTCACCCATGGTGCGGTTGTCGGTGGGATTGGCTCCTGGCCCATCGTTTTCCTCGAGCAGGCTGGTGCGGAAATGGGCGTCAGGGGTGCGATGTTCGGTCATAGGGCCTGCCTCTGGCTGGATGGATTGCTGGAGCGTGTTGCCTGGCCAATCCGGTATTACCGGCAGGTCACAGTTTGATGACATGCCGGCTAATTGCCACCTGCGATTTCGTATCCAACATCGGCCCCGCTTGACCGCGACCGGCGCTTCGGAAACAAGAGCTGCGGCAGGCGGTAGGGACCGCATCGGGAGGAACAAAAGTGAGTTTCTGGGGACTTGGGCAGCTCTGCGTTTCGACGGTGATCTTCCTGCTGGCGGCGATGGCCGCAAAACAGTGGGGGCTGGCGCCGAGCCTCGGCAAGATTGTGCTGACGTTGGCGCTCTATTCGCTGGGCAATCTGATCATGCTGAGGCTGATCCGTGAATTCGGCATGTCGGTGTCGTTCAGCCTGTCGGCGGTGATCCAGCTGGTGTCGGTGAATGTGGTGGCGCTGGTCTTCTTCGGCGAGCGCGTCAATGCCTTGCAGGCAACCGGCATCGTGCTTGCCATCGCAGCTGTGGCGCTGATCACGCTCGGGCCCTATCTGCAAAGGCTGTAACTGCGATCGGGCCGATGAAGAAGATTGCAAGCAGACTGCCCAACTGGCTGGAGTTCCCGGTTCTGCTGGCCGGGCTGGTCATTGCCGGCGGGCTGTGGGGGTTCGAGGAGCTGATGGAGCTGGCGCGGGCGACCACGCCGCATGCCTTCGACACCGAAATCCTGCTTGCCTTCCGCAAGGCCGGCCAGCCCGACAATCCGATCGGACCGGCGTGGCTGGAAGGGGCGATGCGCGACATCACCAGCCTCGGCAGCGCCAGCGTACTGCTGCTGATCACGGCAGCAATGATCGTCTATCTGCTTCTTATCCGCAGGCCAGGCGCGGCGCTTCTCATGTTCGTTGCGGTAGCGGGCGGCCAGCTCCTGTCAAGCGTGCTGAAATTCGATATCGACCGGCCGCGCCCCGATCTGGTCTCGCATCTCGCCGATGTGGCATCGCTTTCGTTTCCGAGCGGCCACGCCATGCTGTCGGCGGTGACGTATTTGACGCTGGGCAGCATGGCGGCGCGGGTTTTGCCCGGGCGCACAACGAAGATCTATGTACTCGGGCTGGCGGTGCTGACGACAGTGGTGGTCGGCATCAGCCGCATCTATCTCGGCGTCCACTGGCCGTCCGACGTATTGGCCGGCTGGTGCGCCGGCTTTGCCTGGGCGATGCTGTGCTGGCTTGCGGCACGGTTCCTGCAGCGATGGCTTGGGCGGGCCGACGGCACCTGACTCAAATCAGCCTGTTGATCAGGCCATGACCGCAGCCTGCCAGCAGGAAAACCATCGACAGCAAGGCTGTCGAGGTTGCCAACGCTTTGAATATCTTCACCCGCTCATCCTTTTGAAGTCGTGCCTGTGAAATCGGGATCGCAGTGGATGTCCCGCCAAACGATGCCGAGGTTTGTAGCATCACAGTGCATCGGCTGGCAAAGAGTGCTGCATGTTTGGAGGCAGACCATCAATCCTTGGTGCAGGAAGACGTCGCCGACCGCGCCAGCGCAGGAACTTCATCCTCGACTGTTCGGCGATGCCGTTCTTCGATTCAACGGCGGCCAATGTCATCGAGGGTGCGGCCCACAAGGCGAGCCGCGCCGGCGTTCGCTTCATTATATCAGGCGCTTCGCCGCAGATACGCCGCATGCTGATCAACCACGGCGTCAAGCGGCCGCTGGTGACTTATACCGCCTCGATCACGGATCGCGGGCGCAGCTGAAGAAAGCCGCGCCCGCCGCCTGAGCCGATGGCTGGCTTAGTCGAGGCCCAATGCCGCGATCTCGCCGTCGTTCATCAGCGGCACGAAGATTGTCGACTTGCCGTCGGTGCCGATGTCGGCGCTGCCCGGCTTGAACGTCGCAACCGCTTGCGGCGTGCCGCCGGCTTTGTAGCGGTAGAGCGTGCCGGTCATATACGCGGTGGCGTAGATGCTGCCGCCGATGGCAACGACGCCATCGAGGTTGGCAAATTTTTCCGCGCCGGGCAGTGGCGAAACGGCCTTGGTAGCAAGATCGACCGAGAGCAGGCCGCCCGGCTCCGCGGTGCTGAAGTCGGGCTTGATGCCCTTGCCCCAGGAAGCGACGATCAGCCGGCCGCCATCGGCGAAGATGCCATTCGGCGAAGCAAGCGCCGCATCCCTGACGAACAGTTCGGGCCGGTCGCCGTCGATGCGATAGATCGTATCGGCAAGCATATCCGTGACATAGATCTTGCCGGACGCGTCGGCGGTCACGTCGTTGAGGAAGACGGCGTTCGGCACGTCGATCGTCGATGTTAGCTTGCCGCTTGCGAGATCGACGACGCGCACATGGGTGAGGTCGGCGACGTAGAGTTTGCCGCCGACAATCGCCATGCCCTTGGGCGCGTCCATGCCGTCGGTCCAGTGTTGCGTGACTAGCTTGCCGTCCATCGACAGGATCGACAGATAGCCGTTGCCGTCGGCTTCGCCGGGATTGCCGACGATGTTCGAGACGACAACGCGCTGGCCGGCGGCGTCGAACAGCGCCGATTCAGGCTGCTCGAGGCCGCCGGTGCGCCAGAGTTCAGCGGCCTGAACTGCCGGCGCGGCCGCGATGCCGACCAGGGCGAGAAGTATCGAGGTGAAGAGGCTCTTCATGGCTAGTCTCCTGTAATGGACTGGCGGAGAGCTAGGCCTTTCGATACTTTTCGGGAAGAGCTATCAGGACTAGTACCGAAGGCTGATACCAAATCGTGCAAAAGAGGTGCATCCCATGAACGGCCTGATCTTCGAAGCGCTGAAGCGGACGCTTAAGGCAAAGGGCATCACCTATCGCGTCCTTGCCGAGCGGATGGGTGTTTCCGAGCCGACGGTGAAGCGCATCTTCCACGAGCGCAACTGCAAGCTCGACCGGCTGATGGAGATCTGCACTGCCGCCGGCGTAGAGTTGGAGAACGTGCTCGGCTCTATGAACAGAGGACCAGGACCCGCCAACCAGATCGCGCCGGAGATCGAGCGCAAGCTCGCCGGGCGGCCGGCACTGCTGTTCGTCTTTGTCATGCTTTCCGAGAATTCACGCCCGAAGGCATCATGCGCTCACAAGGGCTGAGCGAGGCTTCGATGTTCCTCTATCTGCGCGAGCTCGAGGAACTCGGCCTGGTCGCGCTCGGTCGCGGCCTGTCGGCAAGGCTGCTGATCGAGGCGCCGATCCAGTGGAATTTCGAGGGGCCATTGCGGCCGCTGTTCGAGACGACCAACAAGAATTTCATCGGCTGGGCCATCACCCATCTTGAGCGCGAGTCGACGTTCGTCAGCTTCTCCAGGCGGATGCGGCCGGAAACGGCGGAAATGGTCAGGCGCGAGGCGGAGGAATTGGCGGAGCGCGCCAAATTGCTTGCTCATCACGACCAGCACACGACGCCTGAAGACCGACTGGTCGGCTACAAATGGACGTTTGCGTTCGGCGCAACGCCGTTCCCGGTGATCATGCCGATCGGGCCGCATCCGCGCGACGCAGGCGCACGGACCGACGATCGAGTTGCGGCTGCCGCAAACGGACGACGTCTGCCGGCCTAGAGCCTTTCACGTTTTGATGGAAGCGTAGCCGGCGTTTGCGAAGTAGTTGTTGCATTCGGTTGCCTCGATCGTTTCAACGAGGTGGCCGATGTGGCGCCAA
>NZ_JAMYLZ010000010.1:0-167667 GCF_040318315.1 Mesorhizobium sp. M1227 | reverse complement strand
CACATGCACGACGACCTTGAAGTGTGACGGCACATATTCCAGCACCTCGCGTTCATCATCGCTGATCCTGCGCAGCCGCTCGGAACCGCAGGCCGGGCAGGCGCAAACCCCGGCGTGGGTGATGACCTCGCGCGGCAGGTGATCGGGCAGCGGCCGGCGATTGCCCACGCGCTGTGGCCTGGTCGGCGCCGGCATCGCGCCTGGCATCGCCGCAGTCGCATCCTGGCGGGCTTCGCTGGCGGCCTCGGCCTCCTCCAGATCGCCGATGATCAGCTCGAGCAGATCGATCTGCCGATCGAGCTTCTCGGACGACTGGCCGAAGCGCGCCCGCCGCAGCGTCGCCAACTAGGCTTTCAGCTTCTCGATATGCAGCGTCTTGGCGTAGAGCTCGGCCTGCAAAGCCGCCGCGAACGCGCGCAGCGCGTCCGGATCCGACGGCAATTCCGCAGTGGCGAGAGACATGCCGGCTTATAGCAAAGTCATGACTCGCGAGCGAGGATAAATGCTTGGAATCAGGACCTATTTAGATGGTTTCCGGGCGCGTGACCGGTTCCGGCGCAACTGTCCGCCGCCAGTCGATCCCTTCGACGAGCAAGGCCAACTGGGCCGCTGTCAGCTGAAGCCGACCCGCCACCATCGGCGGCCAGACGAACTTTCCCTGCTCCAAGCGCTTGGCGAACAGGCACAGCCCGCTTCCGTCCCAGGCCAGGATCTTCAACATGTCGCCGCGCTTGCCCCGGAACACGAACAGCGCCCCGAAGAAGGGATCGGCGGCCAGCACGTTCTGGACCTGGGCGGCCAAGCCATCCATCCCTTTGCGCATATCGCACGGCTGCGTCGCCAGATAGACCCGCACCCCAGACCCAGGCGCTATCATGCCACCGCCTTCAGAGCCGACAGCACCCGCCGCAGCGCTGCCTCGCTGACCTCGGCGTCCACCCGCACGCGCACACCGCCGACCAGGACGAGGTCAATCATGCCGCGCTGTTCAGCCCCGGCCGCCGCGGCTGGTGAGGCAGCCGACGCGCTGCTGATAACTTCGACGGGACCAATTCCAGCGGCGAAGCCGCCGACGTCGGCGTGCGCATCTGCCGGCGCCACGTGAACAACAGGTTCGCATTGATGTCATGCCGCCGCGCCACCAGCGACACCGACGCCCCAAGCTCACAGCTCTCGGCAACCAGCCGCTGCTTCTCTTCGAGAGTGTATGACTTGCGCCGGCGGGCGCGCGCCGTCTCGCCACGAGAATGTTGGCCTGCCACTCCATCCGTCGCGATCGTGTCCATTAAGCCCCGCTCGTGGACACTATCTTCAGCGTCCAGAGCCCGACCCCTATCCGATCCGAACCCCGCCACGGAAGGCGGTCGTCACCGGGCACTTACTCAACGAGCGCAAGTCATGGGGAATCTCTAAAGCCAGCGGCGGCAATATGACTTGGCACAGGCTGCGGAAACCGCTGGATTTAAGTCGGTGACGGTAATTGACGACGATCTTGGCCGCTCGGGTTCCGGGATGATGCAGCGGCCTGAATTTGAGCGACTTGTGGCGATGGTGTGTTCGGGTGACGTCGGTGCCTTCTATTGCATCGAGGCTTCGCGGCTGGCACGCAATGGACGCGACTGGCATCACTTGATTGACCTTTGCGCCCTGGCCGGCGCGTTGGTCAGCGATCCCGATGGCGCCTATGATCCGCGGCTGGTCAACGACCCCCTGCTGCTTGGATTGAAGGGGACGATGTCGGAGTATGAGCTGAGCCTGCTTCGCCAACGTGGAATCGCCGCTCGCGATTCCAAGCCTAGCGCAGCGAGTACCGCTTCATGCTTCCACCCGGCTTTTGTTGGAATGAACTCGGCAAGATCGAAATCGATCCCGACGAACATGTGGCTGGAGTTGTTCGACTCGTCTTCACTAAGTTCCGCGAGCTCGGTAGTGCCCGGCAGGTCTTTCTTTGGCTGCGCGCCCCCGACATCAAAATGCCTGTGGTCCTGAGAAACGTTCAAATCTACAAGCTCACTTGGAAGGCGCCAGCCTACCACACGGTGATGCAGATCCTGCAGAATCCGCTCTATGCTGGCGCCTATGCGTGTGGCAGAATCGCTCAGAAGACACGGATCGTGGACGGTCGCGCCCACAAGGTCAGCGGGTTCAAAAAGCCGCGGGAAGAATGGAATGTCCTCCTGCGCGACAATCATTCCGGCTACATCAGTTGGCAGGAGTATGAAGACAATCAGATGCTGCTGCTGGAAAACGCGCACATGAAGAAGAACTGCTCGCGAAAATCGACGCGCGGGGGACGCGCTTCTAACCGGCTTGATGCAGTGCGGACGTTGCGGGCGGATGATGCGTGTGTTCTATGGTCAGGCCAAGGGGAATGCACATCGGTATCAATGCCGCGGCGATGACGCCCATGTCGGTGCGGGCTTGTGTATCGGCATCGGCGGAGTGCGGGTCGATCGCGCGGTTGCGCTGCAGATCCTTGAGGCTGTCTCAGATCGGGCTGTTGAAGCAGCGATATTGGCGTCCGACCAAGTTGAGCGCTCGAGAAAAGAGGTCATCGCCGCCGTCGAACGGGAGCTTGAAGTTGCACGCTACGAAGCATCTCTCGCCGCACGCCGATACGAGCTTGTGGATCTGGCCAAGCGTCACGTTGCCCGTGAGCTAGAGGCGCGCTGGAACGGCACATTGGAGCGGGTTGCGGAGCTTGAAGGCGGACCACGGAGTTGCGCGCCGCGTCGGCGGAAAGTCTCAAAATCGATCGCGCCCTGCTTCTGCAACTTGCGCATGATCTGCCGCGAGTTTGGAACGCACCGTCCACGGACACACGCACCAAACAGCGACTGGTTCACATCATGGTCCGAGAGATTGTTTGCGATCTCGACAAGAACACCAATGAGGCGGTTCTACTCATCCACTGGACGGGCGGCCGGCACACGGATGTTGGTGGTGCTCGCGTAAAGACGGGCCGATATCGGGGGGATATGGCAGTGCCGTTGACGCACTTCGCAAACTCGCTGGTCATTGGCCCGATCGAGAACTCGCCGTGTCGCGCAATCAGATTCGCTGTAAGACTGGCAGCGGCGAGACCTGGACGACCGTTCGCGTGCGAGAAATGCGCGAACATTTGGGCTTACCAGATTACGACCTCGCATCATCCGTCGGTCAAACGATCAGCCTTGCGAAGGCTGCGGCACATTTTGGAATTTGCGTTGGATCAGCAAAGAGTTGGTGCTGAAGGGCATCTTGGCGGCAACACAGGCAGTAAAGGGCTCGCAATGGTTGGTCCCTGTCGAGGCGCTGAGCTCGGACACAGTACGCATAGCGGTGCAGCGCGCCATCGAACGCCGAACAAAAAACTACATTGATTATCAATATGATAGGATAATCCGCCTGCCGGGAATCTGACAAAGGGATGTACAATGAAACGAGCTGTTGGCGCAAGGTGAAGGTCACCAAGCGGCGCGCGGCCGACGACTTCGCCCACTGCAGGCGCGATCTCGTCGATATCCATTACCCTCACGCTGGGCGCATCCGGGTGGTGCTCGACAACCTATCGACCCACACGCTGCCGCGCTCTATCGGCCCTGCCGCCATCAGAGGCGCGAAGCATCCTGCGACGGCTGGAATTCCATTATACGCCCAAGCATGCCAGTTGGCTCAACATGGTCGAGATCGGCGTCTGCGCAGTCAGTGCCTCGACCGCCGCAGAAAGTCGTGACAGCCTCATTGCCGAGGTCGCCCTGTGGAAAAAACCAGCGAAATAACAGCGGCGCCCGCATTAATTGGATGTTCTCAATCGAACAGGCCCGCCTCAAAATGGCCAAAGCCTATCCAAAGCCCACCGGCAAAGAGTCAAAATCCCTGTGCAGAGCGGCTCAAACTGGCGTCCCTTGAAGCCTGGCATCTCCGATATTCGTCTTGGTATTTCGTGTCACACCGCCGGTAGCCAAAGCGTTGCAACAGATCCTTCAACTAAGTTTACAGAGTCTTTGCGACCGCAGATATCTGCCAGTGATACCTTCGCCACAAAGGCTGAGATCAGGCGCGGCTGAAAAGCTGATGCCGATTTACGCTCAGAGCGCGCCAGCATGCAACGGAGAATCGACGACAATGGCAAGAAAATCACTCGTCCTGCTTGAAGGTCATGGGAGTATTGGTCTGCTGTACGTGAACGCGGCTCAGCGACTTGATCTTCATCCAATTACCCTGTCGTCTGATCCAACTCAGTACGACTATCTTGCGGCCGAAGGCATTGATGCAGTCAGGGTCGACACAGACAATCTTGATGCGCTGATCCGAGAATGTTCCCATCTGGGTGCGACCTATGACATTGCTGGCATTACTGGCTTTTCGGGCGCGGACGAGTCAATCTATGCGACAGTCGGCAAGCTCTGCCGGCATTTCGATTTACCGGGACCAAACCCCGCATCGATTGAACAATGCTGCGACAAATTCATTCAACGTCAACTCCTCGCGGAAGCGGGCGTTCCAGTACCCGCTTATCGGTTGGCATCGAATGCGGCGGACGTAGAAAGCTGTGCCGCGGAGATCGGCCTGCCTGTGGTTCTTAAGCCAACCATAGGCAGTGGCAGCAGCGGTGTCCGATTGTGCCGCAATGTCGATGAGTTGGCCGAACATGCGACTTATCTGTTAGGTGGGGAGCACGTATGGCGGTCTTCGCCGAGGATACTGGTCGAAGAATTCGCCCAAGGCCCATATTATAGCGCTCACATAATGGGAAATGAGGTTATCGCGATTGACGCCGCTGACTTCGACCCCCCACCGCATTTCGTCTTCCGTCGTTTCACCTGCCCGGCCCCGCTAACTGATGACGAGCATAAGCGTATATGCGATGTATCGCTGAGCTGTTTGCCAGCTCTCGGCCTCGGCTGGGGGCCAATGTGTGTTGAACTCCGGCGGACGAAGCGTGGCCCAGTCGTCATCGAAGTCAATCCGCGTATTCCGGGCGGAACCAGTCCTCGGCTGGTTCAGGCGGCCTGCGGTGTCGATCTCATCGCCGAGCACATCAAGCTTGTCATCGGCAACGAATGGGACTTGCGCAGACGGCATTCGCACATTGCGGCCGCGCAGTGCCTAAACGCTGATCGTGATGGCATACTCGATTGGATCGATGGCGACAGTCGCGCAGCCGCTATGCCAGGTGTCACCGAGGTTAAATTGTATATCAAACCCAAGGCGCCGATTGTCAGGAAGGGCGACTATCGAGACCGCATCGGACATGTCATCGCCGCTTCACCCAGCCGTGCCCGGACAGAGGCAATACTTCAGCATGCCATCGACTTAATTAGTTGGTCGATCACACCATTTCCGTCGGTTGGCGGCCAGGAACAATCTGACGCGCATCAGTTCTCCGCACCAACTCAGGCAGCGCCAAAATGAGAGGTGATCGTCGCTGTAAATTGGCGCAGCTGAGAGCACGAGTGAAATCGAGTCTGTTGCAAGTAGCCGAGCTACCGTGGGCAGTAGGATTCGTACGCTGCGAATCAGGCGGCGCGAATCGCGAATTGCTCCGCGCGAGGTCGGTTCGGATCGAAGGACTACCCGACTTATCTCTTGAGCGCCGCACGAATAATGCTATTCCCTTGGAGAATAGCACCGGCACCTGGCAAGAACCGAAGCCAGGCGTTGCTCGAAGTCGGAGCTTAATGGCGCTCCTGCTCAGTGCGAGCAGTTCAGATACTGACACCGGCGGTTCCGATCATCTTCAGCTCGGGCCGCACGGGTGGAACCCGCTCTCATCGCCGCGACGGATATTTATATCCGCATCCGCCTCATATCGGCACCTGCAGCGCTCACCAACTACGCAGTTCTCGGCTAGGCCTTGGGCCGCTGCGAGGCCAGCGCGGCACTTTTGCTGGAACTCCTCCCATAGCAGGTTCGAGATCGCCCGTCACGCGGCAGCAATTGGCGTGCATTCGCTGGAAGCGCGAGTGGACCGTTTCCTCAGCAAAACCGCGACACAAGATTCTCATCCAGTCGTCGCGGCGCGACCCTGCCTGATTGTCGCACTATACTCCACAATTCAGTAAGCGCAGGCAGAGGTCTCGCTTTTAAAATGCCTGGTCTTCGCGGAGGTGGAAATGACAAAACGAATTGCAGTCGGGCGGCTATTTCACGAATCACATGGCTACGCGCGGCCGACGATATCGGAAAGCATTACGGTCGTGCGCGGTGATAGATTGATTCGGGAAGCAAGGGGAAACGGCACAACGTTTGGCGGCATTGTAGACGCGTTGACAGAGCGGTGTGACGTTGAACTCTTGCCCATCTCGGATTCGATGATCGCGCCGAGCGGTCTGATCGATCATGGTTTTTACCTTGATCAACGCCGTTTTTGGGAAGAGCAGGTTAAAGGCTTAAGACCTGACGCGCTTATCATCGATCTCCACGGAGCAATGGGAACAACGGAGCTCGACGACGTCGAAGGTGACTTCCTCGACCATCTGCGAAGCGTTGCGGGAGAGAGCGTTGTGATTGGCGTAGGGCTGGACCTCCATGCGAACATCACGCCGAGCATGTTATCAGCCGGGGACATTTGCATCGCCTGTAAACAAAACCCGCACAACGATTACTACGACACCGGCAAACGTGTCGTCGAGTTGGTTCTTGAGGTGCTTGCTGGCAGGCTCCATCCAGTTTACACGCTCGCCAAGGCACGCATGATCGCGCCGGGCAAGCTCGAGACGCATTTGGGCCCACTAAAGCAACTGCACGCGCGCGCTCGGGTGTTGGAGCAGTCAACGCCGGCGATAGTCGATATCAGCCTTTACAACGCCTATCGCTTCGGTGACTTCACGGATATGGGCCAAGCGGCGGTCTTGCTGAGCAATGGACGCTATCCCCAAGCCAAAGAAATCGTCTACAAGTTTGCGCAAGAATTTTGGGAGCGGCGCGACGAGTTCAACGATGATCTTTTGACCATCGAGGAAGCTCTCGATGCGGCGGCCGAAAGGCCGAAGCGGTTACCCAAAGCGCTTGCCGACCTCGGGGATCGGACGCTTGCCGGCGCGCCAGGCGACAGTACTTTGATCCTTCAGGCCGCAATGAACTACAAGCGCCCCCTCAAAGGCGCGATGACTGTGCACGATCCCGAAACCGTTGCGCAGGCGCATACCTCTAGCGTGGGAGCCACCCTCGCGATGCGGCTCGGCGGGAAGTTGACTCCGCAATTTGAACCGTTCGATGTTGAGGGCGTCGTGAAAGTCATCAATCGCAAAGACGTCAAGCTTATCGGCCCCAATTTTGGCGGCGAGTCAGCAGCGATGGGCGATACGGCTCTTGTTGAGATCGACAACCGCTTCCAGGTTATCGCCACATCGAAACCCGGCTTCATCAGTGATCCCAATGTATTCGAATCGCACGGGGTTCACATTAGGAACCAGGATTTTGTGGTAGTCAAGTCTCAGTATCACTTCAATGCCAATTTCAACGGCCTGGCGACTTCTTTGTACCTTGCAAGCCCCGGCCTCGCATACTATTTACCGGGTGTTTTCGATAAGAAGCGGGCGCGCGTATGGCCTGACGTCGACGTCGAAGCTGATCCGATCCTTCCACCGCAGGTGTTTGCCCGACAAGGACGTTTCAACTACAGGTTGAAGATTAATTGAAACCAAGGCTGAAAGGGTTGCGCTGCGGTCGAGTAGATAAGGGCGCACGTCGTGTGGCGCCCGTCCGCGCCGTCAGCATCGCACCAATCACCGTCTTCAAAGTGACATGCCTTGGATCCCGGATGCGCGCCTCAAACTTTCCACGACTGACTTCTCCAACCTTTAGCCCATAGCCGCGCAATATCCCGCGGATGCTCAGTTCAAGGTCGAGAAGCCTGCCTTGCAGAAGCTTGCGTCCAAGAAGAATGGCTCGGCTATCCTTGCAAGCTTGCAAGTCACCGATTTGGCATGAACCGCGCGATACCATCCCATCTGCAGCAGTTGGGCGATCCCGCGCATCTTTCCGGTCGGCCTTTACCGTCATCGCCGAGAGCGCCGCCTTCACGTGCCGGGTTTCGAGCAAAACCGCATCGCGTCCGGCGGCCACAAGCCCGGCATGCAGCCATTTCGACAATGGCCCGGCCTCGAGCCCAATGCGGCTGACAGCCAATTCCAGTTCGTCGAAATAGCGGACCAGTCGACCTACTTCCGCTGGAGCAGGGCCGCAGCGATGGCCCCAACTTGCCGGCAGGGGCCACCTTGGCGCGCTTCATGCCCCGACGTTTCGCCACGTCGAGTGCCGTAATGGGCCGGCCTTCGCGAGCATAGCCAGGTTGGGTGGCTGTCCCTCTGAATGATGGTGTTGAAACGGAGTCCGCGCGATCGGCTCCAAGCATCATGAGAGGAACAGCCATGGAACACTATGCGGGAATCGATGTCTCTGGAAGAGAGCAGCATGTGCGTTGTGGACGCGACCGGAACGATCGTGCGCGAGGTCAAGATCGCCAGCGAGCCCGAGGCGGTTGATGGAATGATTGCCTTGATCACTTGTCTAACACTGAGCATCAATACTGAAGTGGAACTTGCGAGAACGTCCAAAAGGAAGCGCGTAGTTCTAGCCAAGATCGACCCACATGCGATGAAGCGCGACGCCCAGTGCTTCAGGCTCGAGAAGCGGGTCACCCGCGTCAGCATGATGTGCGCCGCTTCGAAGAGCGCGGTTCGCACCATGGCGCGCCGCCGTCAGGCAGGAAATCCATTTATGCCAGTCCGAATTTCGGAGCAAGCTCTGCCGAATTTTTTACAAACGTAAAAAACAATAATAAATCTTTTACTTTTGACGATCACGGATAAATGCAACAATGGACAAGTGGTAAGAGGATGTCGGGCGTAGCCGCGCAGTAAATCAACACGGAGAAATCATCATGAACTATGGGCCTACCAAACATACTATATCTCAACTTGAATCATATTTCAGTGAAGATTATTTGTATTTTGCTGATTTGGTCAATCCGCCTGAAAGAAGTGACCGGGAAGTAGAGGCAATTTGGAAGCTTCTCTCCCTTGGTCACGGCAACTCAGTTCTTGAACTCGGATGCGGTTACGGGCGGATTACCAACCGGTTGGCGGAAAAAGGAGCGCGGGTAACCGGATTAGATCTCTCGCCGATCTTGCTGAAAAAAGCCGAAGCGGATGCGGCTGAACGCCGGGTAGATGTTGAGTATACTCGTGGGGATATGCGCTCACTCCCTTGGCGGGATCGGTTTGACGCGGCCTTTCTGTGGTACACGACGTTTGGCTATTTCGATGAAGCTGATAATGAGAGAGTTCTTCATGAAGCCGCTGCTTCACTTCGAAAGGGCGGGCGTCTGCTAATCGATCAGATCAATCGGTTCTCTTTGCTGCGCGAGCAGTCGCCTACCTACGAGATCGTGGAGCGCGACAATGATCTGAGAATCGATATAGTCAACAACGACGCGCTGACCGATCGTCGAAACTACGAAAGGATCGTCGTCCGCGGTGGTTGCGTGAGACGCATGCGTCTTTCTATTAGACAATATGGGTTTTCCGAATGCACTCGCATGTTGCGAAGCGCGGGGTTCGAATCTGTTGAAGCCTATGGGCAGGAGGGCGAAGAGTTTACACCCTATGGCCCTCGTCTCGTCGTCGTCGCGTACAAGTAAATGGGCGGTCATGGCGATTGCGTATTGCTACAGGCTTTATGGCGGACGGGTAGTGCGAATCTGCGGGTCGCTTAATGAACATCAGACACCATGTTTCCGATCGGAGATCGGTGGCCCGCTCTTTTCGTGCGATTAAAGACGAGGGTTTCTCTTCTTTATTCAACAGGTTGAAGTCAAGCGCTTGTCGAGCTTTCCGCTTGGCCGGCGCGTGACGTCTTTCGCGGGGTCCTGCTTCTTTCTCTATTCGGCTGGCAGGTCAAGCGCTTCTTCTAGTAACTGTTTCCGACAACTTTAGATATCCCGACGGGCTTGCTCTTCTCTGCGAAATCGGCACATCGGCCATTCCATGATGGTTCAGATGAAACTGGAACAATCTTGGAGGCGTCCTTACTGCGGTGTTAGCCTGAAAAATTGTTGGGGCTTGGTGGATGTGGCGCAAGCCATTGGAATGACGTAGGATTTGGTTGCTTAAGCCGATCCGAACCATTTCCCGGAGACCACACCCGGCATGAATGATCCTACGCTGCCGCTGACGGGTTTGTCATCTGTTCGCAGCATCTGTCGTCGGCCCGTTTCGACGGCCGCATGTCCAACAGCGGCGTTCTGGCTTTGGCCGAGGTGGAAAAGCGGTTGCAGATGGCCGAGCGTCTGGGGGCGCGGCCTTCACCCTGAACCTGGCCGCCTACAATCTGGTCCACTTGCCCCAAGCTTCTGGCGGCGCCGGCATGAGCATCGCATGCCACTGGCGGATTGTAGAAATGCCCGACTATGTCGAGGACTATGCCGACATGATGGAGCTCGCCTACATCGAGTTCGCGGCAGATGGCTCCGGCGAATTCGCCTTCGGCTGCGTACCGGGCAGATCTTCGGCGGGGCCGACGGCAATCATGTCGCCTTTCCCTGGCAAGGCAACGACAAAATGGACGAAGCCCAGGGGGATGGCTGGGCTGAAAACCAACCGGATGGCTCCGTCATCGGGCAAATCTGCTTCCATGGCGGCGATGAAGCAGACTTCATCGCTCGCAAGTGGACTTCTTCAACCGCCTGCTAACTCTAGCTCCAAGGCCTCGGCAGCAGTCCAAGATGGCTGCCGGCATCACCGCTCTCGTCGCCGCTGTAGGGGACGGCACGACCTTCGCAAGAGCCCGTGATCTCGGCGCATGGCTGGGGCTCGTGCCCCGGCAACATACAACCGGGGGCAAACCCAGGCTGCTCGGCATCTCCAAGCACGGCAAAACATACCTGAGCACGCTCCTGATCCATGTGGCAAGGGCGGCCTTGCCGTAGCTGGCCCGAAGTCAGACGTTGCTGGGCACGTGGCTGCGTAGCCTGCTCGCTCGGAGCGCGGATCTCCATCTTGGCGACGGCAATCAGCCAACACGCCGTATACGTTTTCGTATTTCAGGCGATCGTGAGCACACATTTCATCGCATTGTGAGCAGGTATTTTCACGGGATCATGAGCAACGATTTCAGGCGATCGTGAGCAGCGATTTCAGGTGATCGTGAGCACCTTTTCGGAGGTGCTGGACGCTTGGTCGAAGATGTCGATGGTATCGCCGGCGAAATCGAAAAACACCTTCTCGCCGCCCAGGTCGCGTCTGGCGCATCATCGGGCGCGCGCGCCCTTTCCAGGCCTCGGAGGTCGTGCAAAACCAAGTATAGCCAAAGCCGCCGGGATTGGCGGCACGATACTCTTCCCACAGCAGCACCCGCGGTACGCCGCGCCGGCGCTCGGGCGCGTTCAACTGGGGCCTGTCGGTTCTCAATGCGGCCGAGCGCCGCGACCTGCTGGAGATCCTCGACGATCGCCATGGCCGTGCATCCACAATCGTCACCAGCCAAATCCCGTGCAGCACTGGCATGACATCATCGGCGATCCCACCCTCGGCGACGCGATTCTGGATCGCCTCGTCCACAACGCTCACCGCCTTCAACTCACCGGAGAAGCATGCGAAAACACAACGCGCGCGCCCACGCTCCTGACGCAGCCCCAAGCACCTGATCAATGAACAGGTCGGTCGAAGCGGCCGCTCATGTCGCGTGAAATACCTGCTCACGATCAAAATGAAATGAGCGCTCACGATCGCCTGAAATGGCCGCTCACAATCAGCGAAATGCGCTTATTTGATGCAGACCTGCAGCCATCAGAAATCAACCGACGGGCGGGCCATACGTTTTAGAACGTCCAGCCGCGACGGTCGAGGAACAGCCAGACCGTGGACAGTGCTACCCGCACGCCGCGCTCGGCAGCAAGGCGCTCGCCGATCTCAGCAAGCGTGATGTCCGCGCGTCCTCGATGATACAATGAAGGACGATACCAACTCTTGGCCGTCGAAATCCCGATCCGGAAGCGACGCGCCGCCTTCCGCGCCGAAACCCCGACGTCGGCCGCAATCACGCGCCCGCGAAGGCCCGCGCTCAGGCTCCTCGTCATCATCACCTCCTCGCAAATCGCCGGGACAGTGAATTCAGACAACCTATCGCGTGAAGGTGCCCCAGTTTCCCGCACCCCGCGCAGGTTCTCCAGCCGGCACATCGTCGACTGGGAGGCCAGATCCCGACCCCGAAGGCAGCGCATCCTGGGCCATCTTGAAGATCCGATCGGAACGCAGCCGCTTGGCGTCGTTGCCATCCTCATAACCGGCGGCAACCATCTTCATGCGGAAGCCGATCATGTCCGTCACGCTATGGATGCGGGCAGCGCGGATCATCGATGCAGCGCGCCAGACGGTCAGCCACCCGCAGGCGCTTTTCCTTCTCGGCCAGAGGAGAACCCCATTGTTGGACGACAGCATGCCGCCGTCGACACGCGCGACGACGGACTTGCCGCGAACCAAATGACAAACCGGTCAGCGGCAGCGTAGGATCATTCTTGACGGTTGTGCTCTCCGGGATCGGCGTAAGCTACCAAATCCTACGTCATTTCCACGGCTTGCACCACATCCGCCAACCCCCCATGAATTTTTTAGGCTGGCTGTGGTTGGCCGTCCAATTGCCATGGCAAGGTGCGCATGATGATCTGTTGGGGAAAATGCGACGCTATATGCCCTACTAACTGCCTGCGGATTGGGAGCGCATTAAGATAATAAGGCAGGCCACCAAAATTGCACGGTCTGCTCATCCCAGCCCGCGTGAAACGTTCGCGGGTCTTGCCCGAGACCATGACCTGCGCATTTCAGGATAGCCTCTTTTCTGGTCCACAGCTCTAGGAATTTTCTCCCAGGCTCGCGCGAAACGCCTTCGAAAATCCTGACTTCTTGGTCAGTCATAATGTGGCGGGCCAATTGGCGGCAATTTGCCAAGGGGCGCCAACGCTCAATATCTATCCCGATCAAGCCCATGGCTGACACGGCGACGGCGGACCAATCCTGGCTGTGAGACTGGCTCACCTCAATATTGCTCGCCGGCAATCGAGGCTTGCCGAAGCGCGAAACAGTGATCTGGAGTTCTCGCGCCGGAACATGCAAGTGCGCAGCAAGGATGGTCCGAAAAGCAAACTTTGCTTGAAGATATGAAAGCCGCAGATTTGAGGGACGGATTTTTTCTGCTCTTTCCCGCTCAGTTTGGCTTAGAACTTCACGCATGTATAACATTGGGATCATCAGCCGTGAATGCTGGAAAACCCAAACGTCGATTGTATCGCGCTGCGACCGCATACGTCACCGCCTATGGCTCGCCCACCACATATCCTTGCCTGATCAGCGCGATGGTAAAGTGCCTTCCTCTATTTGTGCCTCCACACCGCCGTCAATGGGGCGGGTCGTCACTGATGTGCGGGAGATTATACATAGCCTGGACCACGATGGATAAATATATATTAAGGATAATTGGCATTTATTGAAACATATTTCTCATATCGTCCTTTTTTATTTCTTAGCAATGCAATATCCCATTTTTTATTTCGTAGAATTCTGTTGCAATATTTATCAAAACGTTAATATTGTTTTCGAAAAAATCCCGTATCGTTCTCCGCACAATAGGAAGTTGTTGGGGAAAGCAATGGATTCGATCACGCATCCGCTCTCGCATGGCCAATTGGGCCTCTGGCTGCATCATCAAAGAAGACCCACGGGTAGCGAATACAACCTGCCAGTCGAACTGCGCATTAAGGCACCGTTCGACATTGATGCCTTGCGGCGTGCGCTCCAATCATTGATCCACCGCCATGAAATGCTGCGCACGACCTTCCACCAGGAGGGCGAGCACGTCGTTCAACGCATTCATCGGACAGCCTGTCTAAGCTTTCATGTTGTTCGGCTGCCAGGAGTCGAAGAGGTGGAGTTCCATCAATCTATCGCGGCAGAGGCCCGCTCGCCTTTCGATCTGGAACATGGGCCGGTGTTTCGCGCTCACCTGTTCATCAGTGCCACGGAAGAGGTTCTCCTTCTCAACTTCCATCACATCATATCCGACGGCTACAGCATTCGTATATTCCTGCACGAGTTCGGAAGGCTCTACCAGGCGTGCTGCGGCGATACGGACATGCCGGGTCTGACGACGGCAGCTCCTTATAAAGACTTCGTTGCCTGGCAAGATCGACTCCTTGCCGGTGACGATGGAGAACGGATGTGGGCCTACTGGCGCAGCCAGTTTGTTGATCACGAACCTGACCTCGCCCTTCCGGCCGACAGACCACGAGAAGCGCTTGCCACGCACACCGGGTCAGTTGTCTCGCTGGATTTTGAGATGCCGCTGATCGCGCGCTTGGAGCAACTGGCGCACAAACAAAAGGTAACGCTGGCCACCGTCCTGCTTGCTGCATATTACGTCCTGCTGCATCGTTATGGCGAGCAGGACGACATCACCCTCTACGTCCCACGCCTCGGTCGTCCGGCAGGAAATTTCTCAGGAACCTTCGGCTACTTTGTGACCTTGGCAGCGTTACGTCAGGATCTTTCCGGAAATCCCACTTTCCTCGACCATTTGCAGCAGGTCCGTCATGAGATGCGATGCGCGCGCAGTCACGAGTATTTCCCTCTTCCCCTGCTGTTGGAGAAGCTCAAGCTCCCTCCCGCACCTGATCGCAATCCGCTCGCGCAAGCAGTCTTCAACTTCACTCCGGAGGCGGTGAGTTCTCTTGGCTTCACCCCATGCGACGTCGACCTGTCCGGCTTGCCTGCACAAATCCGACTTTGCGAGATCGATGTCTGGATCGATCTTGATTTTCGTATCCTCGCCGGCAAAGACAGCGTCCGCCTTAACACCGTATATAATGCCGATTTGTGGGATCGCAGCAGCATCGAGCGGCTTGCGAAGCACTATTGTTTGCTGCTTGAGGCGATTGCAGATGCGCCAGGGCGAGAGATAGGCAGTTATAATCTTCTCAGCCCAGAAGAAGAGCATCAGATTCTGCACGGTTGGAACGAGACAGCGGCACCTTTTCCGTCCGACTATTGCCTGCACAATCTGATCGAATCACAGGCCGCCACTTACCCAGACAATATCGCTGTCAGCTGCCCCTTGGAGTCGCTCAGCTACGCTGGCCTTGAGCAAAGGGCAAACAGGCTTGCCCGTCATCTGATTTCAAGAGGTGTCAGCCATGGAAACGTGGTCGGCGTTCTCGTTGAGCGGTCGTGCGATCTCATTGTTGGCTTTCTAGCGGTCTTGAAGGCGGGGGGCGTCTATCTTCCTCTCGATCCGCAACTGCCAGCCCGGCGCCTGCGCTTCATGATGCAGGACGCTGACGCCACTGCGGTCATCAGCAGAACGGAGTTCAAAGAGCAGACGTTCGAGAAGACCCTCTCAGCGCTTAACATTGAAGATGCGAATGGACGCGCGGTGATTCTCCTCGACAAGCACCACGCTGAGATTGCTCTGCATGAAGCCGCGCCTCCGCATTGCTCCGCCGGTCCCTCCGATCTGGCTTACGTGATCTATACGTCTGGTTCCACGGGTCAGCCGAAAGGCGTGATGATTGAACATCGCAGCGCCTGCAACATGGCGGAGGATCTAAGACGCACTTATCAGGTGGGGCCGGATAGCCGGGTATTGCAATTCGCTTCCTGCGGATTTGATGCATCTCTATTTGATTTCATGTTGGCTTTATCTTCTGGTGGGCGCCTGTGCCTGGCGCCCCTATCAGCGTCGCTGCCTGGAGCAGAGCTTGTCGAGTTCATGCGCCGAGAGCGCATTACCGCTGCCGGTCTTACCCCCACAGCGTGGAGCACCTTGCCGTCGACGGACCTTCCTGATCTCACCATAGTCAAGTCAGGTGGTGAGCCTTTGCCTTCGAGCCTCGTTGAACGATGGGGTGAGAAGCGCCGCGTCTTCAATTCCTATGGCCCGACCGAAACGACCGTTTATTGCATAAGGACCGAGGTGAAACCCGATGGGCGAAAGCCGCCAATCGGGCGTCCTGCCATCAATACCAAGGTTTACATTCTCGATCGTTACGGAAATCCGGCGCCGATCGGCGCAATCGGTGAGCTTTACATCGGGGGCGTCGGCATAGCCCGCGGCTACATCAATCGCGATAAACTCACGGGCGAGCTTTTCCAGCCAAACCCGTTTGATGATGAGCCGCAGTCCAGGATCTATAGGACTGGAGATCGGGCCCGGTATCGGTCAGATGGCAGGATTGAGTTCCTAGGCCGGAAGGACGGACAGATCAAGATCCGCGGCATGCGGGTCGAGCTTGCCGAAATCGAGCAGTGCCTAATGGAGCACGAAAACGTCAAGGCATGCTGCGTCACGCTGACAGACCGTCCCGATGAAAATGCGAGCCTGACAGCGTATGTGGTGACGCAACGGGAGATTTCGGAGAATACCGATGAACTTCAGGCTTTTCTGAGTGCCGCACTGCCGAACTACATGATTCCCTCACAGTTTGTCTTCCTCCCGCAGCTACCGACCAATCGCAGCGGCAAGATCGATCGGCGCGCTCTTCCCAAGCCGAGAGTCGCCTCGAAGTTAAAGCCCACAGCTTTACCGACCGACAGACTGCAGACGGAACTGACTGAGATCTGGAAGGACGTGTTGAAGCTGGACTCCGTCAGCGTTGAGGACAATTTCTTCGATGTTGGCGGACATTCCTTGGCCATCGTTCAGGTTCAGGCGCGCATCCATGATCGTTTGGGCATTGATTGCAAGATTCTGGATCTTTTCAAGCATACCACCATAAGAGCGCTCGCTGGGCACTTGAAGGCGATTCCAGCTGCTCTTGACCCCGTTGAAGATTTAAAGAACCCAATCGGCTTTGCGGGAAACGGGAACGAGCCCAAACAGGATGGCAATGCTGTTGCGATCATCGGTATGGCGGGCAGGTTCCCGGGGGCGGAGAATGTCGATCAATTCTGGAGCAATCTGGTCGATGGCATAGAGTCCATCGCAGATCTGGATGAACAGACGTTGCGAAAAGCGGGCATCGATCCCGGCACTTTCGGCAAGCCTAATTATGTAAGGCGCGAAGCCGTTATCAGCGGAGTTGATCTGTTTGACGCAGCGTTTTTCAGCATCTCGCCTAAGGAAGCAGCGTGGACGGACCCGCAACAGCGAATCCTGCTGGAAACGGCGTATCAGGCGCTAGACCATGCGGGATACGGATCTCGCGAGACAGAAGGTGGCCGTGTCGGTGTCTTTGCCGGCGTGGGGGCCAACCACTATCTCGCTGACCGCGAAGCGAGCCGCAGCCTGCTGGATTCAGAGAAGATGCAGATTCGCATTCTCAATGGCTGCGATTTCACGGCTACGCGCATTGCCTACAAGCTCAACTTGACCGGCCCCTGCGTCTCAGTTCAGACGGCCTGCTCCACTTCGCTAGTTGCTGTCCACCTCGCTTGCCAGAGCCTGCGCAGCAATGAGTGCGACGTGGCGCTGGCAGGCGGTGCATCGATTTCTCTGCCACACGGAAAAGGCTATCTCCATCAACAGGGCCACATCTTATCCCCTGACGGCCGCTGCCGTGCGTTCGATGCTAAAGCACAAGGAACGGTGAGAGGCAGCGGAGCCGCGCTCGTCGTTCTCAAGCGGTTGAGCGATGCCTGTAGAGACGGAGATTATATCTGGGCGGTCATAAAGGGGACCGCAATCAACAATGACGGCGCCGCCAAGGTAGGCTTCACCGCCCCCAGCGCCGACGGACAAGCTGCAGTTATTCAAGCTGCCCTCACCGATGCTGACGTCCCAGCGGATACGATTGGCTACGTGGAGGCGCATGGTACGGGAACCTATCTTGGAGACCCCATCGAAATCTCCGGCCTGAGCAAGGCCTTCCGTTCCCAGACCGCAAGAAAACAATTCTGCGCAATAGGTTCGGTAAAAACAAATATTGGCCATCTTGACGCCGCAGCGGGTGTAACGGGATTGATCAAGGTCGCCACAATGCTGAACAAGGGCGTCATTCCCGCTAGTCTACATTTCGATGCACCCAACCCAAATATCGACTTTCAAGAGAGCCCGGTACGGGTAAACAAGACCCGCACCGCTTGGCCCAAAGGTGATGCGCCAAGACGCGGCGGGGTTAGCTCATTTGGCATTGGTGGCACGAACGCGCACGCGATTCTCGAGGAGGCTCCGCCGCGAACCGGTAAGCAGGCCAGTCGTAGGCCGCACGTCTTTCCGGTATCGGCGGCAAGCAGATCGGCAATGACCGAAATGCTCCGGCAACTGGCCGGCTTTATGCGCCGAAGCGATATTGAGCATAGAGCAGCAAATATCGCATACACGCTGCAGAAGGGTCGAGCCGCTCTCAGATATCGCACAAGTTTCGTGTGCTCCGATCCCGTGGAAATAGCCGACCAACTCGATCAGGCGGCGCTGCAGGCGAGCGCGATGCGAGAGGTGTCAAGCAGTGAACCCCGGATCGTGTTCATGTTCTCCGGCCAGGGCGGGCAGCAGATTGGAATGGGTCGGGAGCTATATGAAGAAGAGCCGGTATTCCGCAGCGCCATCGACGAATGCGCAAAGTGGCTTAACGAGTTCGCACATATTGATTTCCGCGCGTGGCTCTACAGGGAAGGCAAATCCGATGGCGAGTTTGAGCCCCAGCTGGAAGCCGTCATGCAGCCCGTCATCTTCGCCACGCAATATGCAATGGCGAAGCTCTTCATCTCGTGGGGCATTTACCCTGCAGCTGTGATCGGCCACAGCATCGGAGAATATGCAGCTGCTCATATTGCAGGGATCATCTCGCTACCCGATGCCATCCGACTGACACTGAAAAGGGGGCAGTTAACGTCGCATGTGCCTGCCGGCGGGATTGTTGCAGTCCATCTGTCGCCGCAAGAACTCCAGCCATATTTGAATGAACGCCTGTCATTGGCGGCCATCAACGGGCCGCGTCGGTGCGTCGTTTCGGGGGCCGCATCGGAGATCGTGGCGTTTCAAAAGCAATTGGAGGCTGTATCCATTGCGTGCAAGCGAATACATGCAAGTCATGCCGTGCATTCATCCATGCTCGACCCAATCCTGCCGGAGTTTAGGATTCATGCCGAACAAGTCGAGTTGCAGGCGCCGCAAATACCCTTCATGTCGACGGTGCTCGGCGACTGGCTTGAGGCGGACGTGCCGCCGGATGGCAGCTATTGGGTCCGCAATCTGCGCGAGACGGTGCAGTTTCATCTGGCTTTCGATCGCCTGATGCAATCGGGCGATCATTTATTCGTTGAGATGGGGCCTGGCGCAGCCCTGACCAGACATTCCAAACAGTTCAAGTCGAAAAGCGACCTGCGTAGCCCCATCGGCTTTCCAGCCATGCCAGGAGACGATCATGGGGAAGAAGGCGATCACGCGAGACTGTTGCAGATGCTGGGCAAGCTTTGGACCTGCGGCGCTCGCATAGATTGGTCTGGCCTGCATGACCAGAAGCTCCCGCAGCGCACCCCCCTCCCGCCTTATGTGTTTGACCGGAAGCATTATTGGCTCGATGCGGACGCCGCCAAGGAGCCGGGACAGAATGCCGATTTGGATCAACCTGATACTGCGGCGCTATCGGTCGCTCGGCCGGCTGGCAACGAAGAAGCGCGCAGTCCGACCGTCGTTGAGATGTCAGACCAGGCAGCTTTGGACCGGGCAGCTTTGGACCGCCAAATTGCGGAAGTCTATCGGGACATTTTGGGTTTGGATGACGTTGCCCTGACCGACAGCTTTTTTGATCTTGGAGGCGATTCATTGAGTGCCTTGAGCGTTATCGATCGGATCGAGCAGCTCACGGGAGAGAGATTGGCCGTCTCTCGGCTGTTGGAACAGCAGACACCGAGAGAACTCGCGATGGTCCTCTCGAAGACCCGCGGACGCGCGCGTCCGAGCGCATTGGTGCCGATCCAAACCGGCGGTTCGTGGGCGCCTCTTTTTTGCCCACACCCCTTTGGCGGGCATGTGCTCTTCTATGCGCCTCTTGCTGAAGCACTGGGCGCGAAGCAGCCACTCTTCGGTCTCCAGGCACGCGGTCTAAACGGCGAGGCAAGGCCTCACCTGAGCATTCCGGAGATGGCGCGGGAATATGTTGAGGCCATCAAAAGCGTTCAGCCACGCGGCCCTTACCAGCTCGCCGGCTTGTCCATGGGCGGCAGCATTGCTTGGGAAATGGGCTGTCAATTGCGCGACGCTGGTGACGAGGTAGCAATCCTTGCGCTGCTCGATGCTAAAGCGCTCCACAAGCATGAAGAGGTCGCAAGCGGCCGGTATCATCAGCTGGTCGGCAACAGCCCCATTCCTGATTGGCTAAGCGAGCAAGCGATCATAATGAGCGTCCTTTTTCCCGCGCTCAAAAAACATTGGCGAAAGCTGAAATCCATGAAACGTGAGCGTCAGGTGATGGCCTTATTCGATTTCGGAAGGCAAGCTGGCCATGTCCCAAACATGAGCGACACACAGCTCGACCATATCCTGACGATTGCCGAGGCCAATAGAATTGCGCTGCGTGATTATACGCCTCGGCCCAACGACAGCAGGGCCATTCTTTTTGCGGCCAAGAATGGCCTGCGCGTGTCCTCCAGTCAACCTGATGGCGATCTTGGGTGGAAGCAGTTCGCGCGGGGCCGCCTGGAAATTCACGAGGTTCCAGGTGACCATTACACGATGGTCGCTCCGCCGCATGTGAGCGTCCTTGCCAAGAAACTTGCTAACTACCTCGATCGAAACGACTAACATGGCCCCAGCAGCCCACCGGGTTATGGTCGAGTAGCTGATCGCAGTGAATTGCGATGAGTTCCTGCAACTGCTCGATGCCGAAGTCGGTGAAGGCAACGTCGCCCGGACCGTGCTGACGCGGCAGACTTCATCGATGTGCATATCAGGCGGCCGCGGCGTCGAGGCCCTCGCGGCGCCACTTCCAAGGGAGAAGTTCGTCGATCCCCCTGTACTGGCTGGGCTGCGATGCGCGCCAGGATATCGGCGAGCCAGGCGCGCGGGTTGTCAAAGAAGCGGTAGGACGCCCTCGCCGCCGCCCAGTCGCCGCAGGCCGCCGGGATTGGCTTGCCCGGCGCAGCTGACATCTGATCCAGCAACCGTCGCAACCGACGGGCCAAACCGCTTGTCGGGAAGGGCCGCCGTAGAAAGCTCTTCCTCCTGCCAAGCGGCTTCGCTGCTGCTGGTCTTGTCTCGCATCCGTGACGCCTCCGTGATTCGGCGCCACAGACAGAATCACGGCAGATTCATACGCGGCGATAGGCCCGCCCACGATGTGGGTAATTGAAAGCCTCGCCGGTGGCGTACGCCACAGAAGGTTCAGGTGGTTCTCGGTGCCTGTGATCAGGCACGGCAATGGGACGGGAAAATGGGTTCTGTTGGCGCCGGCGAAGAACTCGGTGCCCGGATTGAGCCCCGCCATATAATTCGCGAAGAAGGAGCTCGAGGGGCCAGTTCAGGACGATCACTTAGTGAGCGGGCCGCTATGAGCTATGACCAAGGGCGAAGGTGGTGATTTGATGGTCCTCCGTCCGGTGTAGATGGGGTATTCGGCTTGCGCCCATCTTCAACGGTGAGGCAGGAAGGTGCTGCGCTTCGAGCTCATGATAGAGCATGGTCTGTCTAACCAGCCACAAGCATCAGGAAAGGAAGCGCAGCATGAAGCATTTTATCGGCCTCGGTGTCGCGGTGAAAGAGACCGCCGTTTGCATTGTGGATGAAGCCGGCAGGATCTGCCGCGAGGTGAAGGTCGTCAGCAATCCCGACGATCTCCTCGCCGTGCTGAACGATCCTGCGTTGAATATTGAACGGGTCGGTCTCGAGGCCGGGCCATTGTCGCAATGGCTTTTCGAGGGGCTGGCGAGTGTCGGGTTGCCGGTCATCTGCCTCGAGACGCGCCATGTGAAAGTCCTGTCGGCACACTACGAGGAGGCCCGGCGCGGCGAGCTCATTGTCTCGGCCCCTGTCGGCTTCGTGAAGGTCGGCGACAGGCTTGAGAAGGATTCCGATCGCCGTGTCCAGGACACGTCATCATTCTCGTCTTCGACAAGGTGGCCGAACTCGGCAGCGCCTGGCAGGCCCTGCTCTGGCTCCTCGAGCATGGGCTGGATTTGCCAGCCAAGCCGCTACACAGGGACCACATAACATTCCGCGCTATTCCTGTTGGCGAGCAAGGTCTTCTGCGGGTTGTCGAGCCGGGAGCGATTACCGCGGTCGTCGAGGCCGAAGCACAAGCGGCCAGTCGCCGCGATCAGGTTCGTAATGCGCTGGTGCGCGATCTGGAGGCGGCACGCTACAGCGCCGATCGGGCATTCAGGCAGTACGATGCCATCGATCCAAAGAACCGGCTGGTCGCGGCGGAACTGGAGTTGCGATGGAACCGGGCGCTCGCGCGTATCGGCGAGATGGCGCGACACCTTGCACCTTGCACGGACGGGGCGGACTATACATTTTTTTTGATAGAAGCTCGCGCAATGCCGAGGCTTCGAGTATCTGGTCTGCGAGCAGCTTCTTCAGCTTGGCGTTCTCGTCTTCCAAGGCTTTCAGCCGTTTGGCATCGGAGACGTCCCGCCATACTTCGCCTTCCAGTTATACGCGTCGCCTCGGAGATCCCATGCTTGCGGGCAAGATCGCCCGCCTTCGCACCCGCTTCATGCTCGCGCAGAACCGCGATGATCTGCTCTTCCGTAAACCGCTTTCTCTTCATCAGTCCGTCCTTCAATCAAGGCCCGGACTCTAATCTCAGATGGAGGAAATTCTCAGTGGCCGGTCATCCGGTATAACAGCTCACCCGTTGACTTAGGCTTGAGGGTGCTTTGCGCGACATTTTGGAAGCCGAGTTTTACAATTCAATAATTCCGAATTTTAGCGCTTTTATAGCCGCGGTTGTTCTGCTGGCCGCATCCATTTTTCGCATCACGTTTTTTATGTGGAAGTTAACAGTATTTACAGATATTCCTACAATCTTACCTATTTCCCACGACGATTTCCCTTTCGCGGTCCATAGGATGCACTCTTTTTCTCTTGGAGAAAGATTAGGTGCCTCCTCGGTGCCGCTTGAATTAGCGAACTTACCGACTCTCAGATGGAAGTGTAACGCGGCGAGCTGCAAGTAGGTGATTGCTCTATTTTGGAATTCACCGTCCCAGGCTTGAGCAAAGTTCATGATCGCAAAGCGGCCGTCGGGGCCGTGCAATGGAACGCTAATGCCCGATCTTAAGCCGAACGTCGCCGCCTCGTCCAAAACGCGCCGTTCGTCTTCAGTCGTGCTTTCGTCGTTGTACACCTCGCTCCACCGAAAGGCTTCTGCTCGCCTCCGACTCCTCTTGATGGTGGGGTCTATCCTGTCATAACCCATTTCGAAATAGCGCTCCTGCCATTCATGAGGATAATTCAGCATGACCGCCGGATCGCCTCCGACCGGCTTTAAGCCTTTTTGGCCTGGTGCAAGAGAGCCATACGCGATCCACGCACAATCAAAATTCAGGGCAAAATCAGATATCAGGTCGAACAAACGCTCGGATTTTGCAACACGATCGGTTTGGTCGAGAAATCGGCCAAAGTCGCGCGCAAACGCCTCCCTGGCAGCCTCAGGGAAATGCATCGCCGGGACCAAAGAAAACTGGTCGGACACTCTGGTTGAGAGCCCTCGAAGTTGAGAGACAGCAGTCATCCGCGGGGGTTCCATGGTCTCTGCTCCGTAGCCATTTGCGCTGGATGTTGTCACTGGCGCACCAAAGCTGCCGGCCGTAAGGCTAGGGCTTCGCGAGCCGTCCTCAGCAGGCCAGCATCGTCAAAGCTCTAACATCTCAATGCAATCGGCGTAGTTATTTTAATTTGAAGTTATTTTATGCTTGCATTATACGAACGCAACATAGCCAAAACAAAGCCGCTGTTGTGATATGCTTCTATCCTATATCCGACCATCATATCGATATTTTGGAGTGTTTTACATACCGCATCATTTAGTCGGCGCGCAAACGACCTACCGATCAAGAAGTCGAAATCCGGCGACCTCAGATTGGCGTGTCAAGCTATTACATCGGTGGCGGCAAGAGTTTTCTTGAACTTGCGCGGTCCGCGCGATGGTGCGGTTAATTGGGTCCAGCCCGAATAATTGGCGATCCTGTCCGAGACCGGTAGCACCTGGAGGGCCAAGAGCTTCATGATAATGTCGGTTCGGATCAGCCCGGGGGGCCGTGACTGAAGGCCCCCATTGCGGCGGATGTGACGCCTTCACTGGCAGCGGAGGTCGGTCGGTCGCCGTGACATCCAACCTCAGGTCCACCAGAGAACTAGATCTGGCTGGGCAAACCCGAAAAAGCTGTTCAGCACTAGGCGACGCTTTCCGTTGCCTGATTGACCGGTGACCCCGTGAACGAAACCGCCATCGATCAGGCCGATATCCCCCGCCCTGAGCTGGAAGTCGCGACAAGGAACGCCCTCGAGATAGGCTGCCGAATAGGGATATCCCGTAGTCTCCACACATTGAGACTTTCGGTCGGTGACTGTCGGCTTGTGGCTCCAGAGCCGCAGATTGCCACCTTCCTCGGGCATGCTGGGATAGAAGTTGAGTGCTGCGACGGTGTTGTGCGCCACCGCAGAAAGCTCGTAATCGTTCCCAGCACATAACACTTGAGCGACGTCGTCGTGGGGGTCCAAGGAGAATGTGCCGCTGCCAGACCAACTGAGAGCGCGACAGACATTGGCCTGACCGTGCTCCGAACGGGCCAGCCGCAACTCAATGCCCTGTTTGCGAAGCTCGCGCCTCAACGCGTCGAACAATGCTCGGACCGGATCAACCAGATTCTCAAAAAGGGCGTCGACGTACGGTCGCGCAGTTTCCGCCTCTGCAAAATAGGTGGCTGCATCCTTCCTGTAATGGGATGCGCCGACATATTGTCCGGGGACGCCATCCTTACGCTCCTTGAGACCGGGACTGCCACTGAAGTTCGCGGTGATCTCCTCGGCTATTTCGGTGCTGAAAGCTTGCCTGATGTGCAGAGCGGTGATCTCACCTTTCAGGACTGAGATGATGTCCGCAGTGCTGATCGAGCCGGTTCGTTCTCTGATCGCAACAGGCGAGGTGGCTGGGGCTTGGGATACTTGATTAGTCTCCATTGGCTTGCTCCTTTAGTGCGTGATCAAGGATGGCGATGCCATGATCGAGTTCGTCATCGGTGATGGTTATCGGTGGGAGGACTTTGATGACGTCGCGATTTGGTCCTGAAGATTCGATCAGTAGGCCATTTTCGAATGCGACATCGTGCACACGGCCGACAACGGCCTGCGAACGGCACTTGAGGCCGGCCATCAGACCGCGGCCGCGCTTTTGGTCGATGCACTTGGGAAATCTGGCAACGAGGCGATCAAGGTGTCTTTGCAGTTTGACGGCTGTCCGCTCGACGCCTGCAGTAAACTGCCTACCGGACCACATTTTGCACATCGCCCCTGCAGTCACGAAGGCGAGATTGTTGCCTCTGAAGGTGCCGCTATGTTCTCCGGGATTCCAAATGTCCAGGTCGGGGCGGATCAGAACGATGGAGAACGGACTGCCTGAACCGCTTAGGGACTTCGAAAGGCATACAATGTCGGGGTCGATCTTCGCGAACTCGAATGAGAAAAAATCGCCCGTTCGTCCCGCACCTGCCTGAATGTCGTCGACGATCAAGAGGACGCCGTGCGTACGGCAAATGCGCTGAATTTCTGTGAGCCATGCTGCAGATGCAGTGTTCAGGCCGCCTTCTGCCTGGATAGTCTCCAGAATGATTGCGGCTGGCTTTTCTATGCCGCTCCCCGGGTCGCCTAAAACATAGTCGATGTAGCTAGCGGAATCGAAAGCTTGCGTGGGGTAGCCGTCGTAGGGGACACGGATCACATCATGGCGAGCAACGCCGCCCAGTTCCCTGGTTGACGCCGAACCCGACACCGCCAGGGAGCCGAGCGACATGCCGTGGAACGCATTTGTGAAGGCCATGACGCTTGAGCGGCCGGTATATTTTCGCGCCAGGGCCAGTGCCGCTTCGTTAGCGTTTGTGCCGGTCGGCCCAGGAAACTGTATTTTGTAGGAAAGGCCTCTAGGCTTCAGGATCGAATCCACAAACACTTCAATGAAGTCACGTTTTGCCGCCGTATACATGTCGAGCGATAGAAGAATGTTCTCGCCAACCATGTATTCGATTGCTGGTGCAATAATATTCGGGTTGTTGTGTCCATAATTCAGGGCGCCGGACCCTACGAGGAAATCGATATATGGGTTGCCGGCCTCGTCCCAGATTGTCGCCCCAAGGGCTTTCGTAAAGACTGTGGGAAACGACCGCGCGTAGCGACGAACGTTAGACTCATAAGTCGTAAAAACGTCGGTGTTCATTTCAAGATCCCTCTGCATGTAGAGTCGCGTTCAACGAGAGATTGGTTTATGCGTTTTGGTCGGTCGCGGTTGTTCTTCAATTTCACCAAAGATCAGCACAGTCCGGACACCCTTTGGAGGTCGGTGACTTCCGACAAATTTGTTTGCTTCATACTCCTCAAAAGTTCCGCGATAAAGGAGACCGGGGCTTGCGCGGCAGCTCAACTGCTGCACAGACGCACTTGGAAACCTCCCGTCGTCATGTGGTAATGTATGCCCATATCTCTCGGTCAATGCGTTGGAACGAATTCAGTTGTAGAGTTTTCGGGCAGGCGTCGATACTACGGCATCTGGTAGTTGACGCACCTGCTTGTACCCGGCGAAACGCCCTGCCGGTCCTATCAAGCTCAGCGCTAGACCGGTTCATGTGACCGGCGCTTCTGCCGTGCAGCAGCATGCTAAGGCGTTGCAGGCCGGTCCGGCAGCAACACGACCCCTCGTGCCCCGGCTGGTGGTTTAGCTCGGCCGGTAGCGAAGCCGCTCGCGAGCGCGCCCTCAACAGCGCTCTAGCGAGCGAGCGGTGTAGCGGCGACGATCGGCGTTCTTCGATGTCGGAGCCGCTTCGGACCGTTTCTGAAGCGTCTCGACCAACTCTGCCTAAATGAGGATCAGGGTCTCAAAAACGCCGACAGCGGAGGATAATAAAATCTGGATGTCGGACCAGACTAAGCCGGTTCTCCCCCTTTTAGGCCAATAAAAGCTTACAGACAGCTTCGTGCTGGGAGATGCAACCACAGGATCGTCGAAGCCGCGTAAAAGTAGGGAACTTGACTCCATCGACCAGGTTCACGCGAGGCCGATGGAGGCGGCCCGCCTTATGCAGTTTCGAGAGGATCGACATTCGTCCCGGCCCCGCTTTCAGGCGGTTCGCCGGCCCCCAATCAGCATGCGGCCGCCTTTGCATGGGCATATTCGCACATCCTGCAAACACCATCCGTCCCATTCATGCGGTCGACGATCTCACAAAAAGCTGACCCTTCGAAGAGATCTTCGTATTTGTCGCGCAGAAGATTGCCCGATACGTGGCGCCGTTCAAAATCCAGAGCGTAACGTCACCGTTTGGACCGGCTGCCGTGGTTCGACGATCTTCGGATCGACGCTTCCACCCCTGCTGCTCAGAGGCGGGCGCGAACTAGCGCGTCGGCGGGGACTATCTCGACGATATCGGGATGGACCTCGCCCAGGACTATAAACCGAACTGAGGCAATGTCTGTGTCGACCACTTGACGAATCAAAGCGAGATAATTGTCTCCGACGAGGCGGCTATTCATGTATGCGCCATCATCGAGAAAATGGATCACGAATACCCTTGAGCGCAGCGCTTGCAAGCGGTGTAGATCCCGCCCCTTCATTCCTACAAGCGTCGTGAAAATCCGGACGCCATGGCCCCTGGCGTAAGCGTGATCGACCATTTCGGTGCAATCCGGATTGAGCCAAGGCTCGCAGTACCCGGCGAAACTATGTCGACGGAAGTTGGTACGCGCGCCAGACATCGCTTGAAATTTTCAAGACGAAGATGCTTCACATGAGAGACCGCTCTTTGCCGATGGGCGAACTTGTCCTGCGGACAATAAGAACATCCGACGATGCAGCCGGTGGTCGTCGTTATTTCCAAAACCCTGCCGCCCGGGATGGCAGAGCCCAGTTCCTGTAAGATCATCGGCTGCCTCCACTTTTCTGGCGCTATTGGCGAAGCCTGAACTTTCAAATAACAAGTTAGTTCATTTAATTCTGATCGAACGTTGTTTCGCCGGCCATCAGATATTGAACTAAGTCGCTTGGGATGTCTGGCCTATCAACTAGAATTCCAATATTGCTATGATCATACTCCCAGCGATTTTCGATTTCCTCAGCAAATATCCATCGATCAAAGTTTTCCAAATAAACTCAGTCAGCTTCGCGTTGGGCGGCAATCAACCGCCGGCTCCCTCGGTTTGCTGGGCGGCCCGCACCTACTTTGGGCGCATCGCCGGCACGGCAGGACGGCGAAATCGCAATCTGTCGAGCGTCAGCCGTTGCGGAAGGTGTAGCTGTACCCGTTGATGGCCGGCCCGCCGCCGAGATGCGCGTAGCGCACGCTCGATCCCTCTGGAAAGAAGCCTTTCTGGACGAGGTTGATCATCCCTTATTTGCCCTCGTAGACGGGATCGGAAATTATACCCTCGAGCCGCGCGCACAGGCGGATGGCCTGCTTCGTTGCCTCGGACGGAAGGCCGTAACCGGGAGACGCGTACCCCTCGAGCAACACCACGTCATCCTGGACGATTTCCATCCCCAACTTGACGAGCTTCGCAGTATCCCGGGCAATACTTAGCACCTGCGCCTTGGTTTGGGCGGGGTGGCGGAGGCATCGATACCGAGCACGTTGCGCTGTCGACCGTCCTTGGCGAATCCAACGAGCATGCCGGCATGTGTCCAAGCACAGTATTCCTTCTAATATCTGCTCAATGTTTATGGTTGGTCCAAAGTGGCGCCAGCTTGAGCACTGACCTTTTCATGGCGCCTCAAGGCAGCAGCAGCGATATGGCCAGCATTTGATCGCGCTGGAGCAAATCTGGGGATTCATTCGTCACCTCATCAAGGTCTGGCGGCTCGGATCCAACTTCCTTGCAACTGTCGAAATGCTCAGCCCTTTGGCCAGCTCGGCTAACGCAGCCAGACCGCCAGATCAGAAAGAGCACGCTTGCGAAATATGCCAGCTGAAGGAGCAGCGAACAAGTCAGCGTCGTGATGACTACTGTGCCAATGGAATGAGAAACGAAGTAGCCAATCAGTGCGGTGCTGCACAGCACCAGGCCCAGGACGCGACAAAAGATTCTAAAGGGCAACGCCGTTCTCCTGGTTTTGTCTCCTCAGATCATGCTGCGACCTGATCGGCCGCAACATGGGTCTGGCAGTTCTTTGGGCAGACGCGGCCGCAGGCTCTGCAGCCAATGCAGCGGCCGGCATGGTCGACGACCATAATCATGCGATTGAGCTCACCATCGAAGTCGTCGTCGTCCTCGCCGTCGCAGGCGCCGAGGATTTCACCCGCGTCATCGACGCCGTAAAGATGCATGACCTCGCGAGAGCAGACTTTGAAACAGCGGCCGCAGCCGATGCAGGTCGTGCCGTCTATAGCGGTGAGATATTCCGGCATCCATCCGGAGCCGTCGCGGGTGGTGAATGTGCTCGTCATCGTAACTTCTTCATTGCAGCGAGCTCTCTCTTGGCACCATCCAACTCGGCAAAAACCGCGGACGTTTCCTTGGCAACGTCCTCTATCTCGGTCCATTTTCCCGGGAGATCCTCTGCAAGGTCGCGCAATTTCATCTTGGCGACTGCTGCGCGCAGCTGAAGCTTTCGGACCTTCTTCCCCATTTCATCTAGCTTTGACATAACCCTTCCTCGAAATCGGTTTCATCACGCCGGCGCCACACCGGGACCGGCTTCCGTGGCTGCGGTCGCATTGTCGATCAGTTTCGCACCGGCCTCAGTGAGATTCCGGAGCGTCTCGAAGCCGAACCGATGAACGTCTTGCCAGAATGACCAACTGCCCGGCCGTGGAAAGCATGCGGCCCCAAGTCCTCGTGAATTTCATCTCAATCATTGCCGATGTCATCAGGCCGGAGCGCTCCTCGATCGCGAGCCCGACGGCGGTTTAGAACATGTCGAGCCTCCACAGCACATCAGGATCGGGATCGTCGATGACAGGCATCGCAGCGCGCTGTTTTCTGGTGACGATGAAGTCGGCCAGCAGCGTGGCGTCCAATTTGCCTTCCCACGAGCCGTAGGAGTCTTGAGCACGGATCAGCCGCACGAGGCATCTGACAAAAGGCATGGCAAGCGCCGCCTCGTCCTCGGCAGGGCTGATCGCGGTATCAGACATTTCGCCTTCTCCCCAGTTTCAGTCCTCTTCCTCGAAGCACGCTGCCTGTTTTCGGGGACGCCTACTTCGGGCACCCTTGCGCAGCCGACGCCCGGCTCGGGGCGGCCCAGTCCACGCAATTGATGTCCCCGTGGCCGACCTTGAACACCTCCTCGACTGCGAGGTCTTCCACGCGAACTCGCGTCGAACATTATTTCCGCCGCAATGCAGCCACAGGTCATGAAGATTCGAGCCTCGATCCTGCTGCAAACAATCGACCAAGTGCTGCATGGGCCCTCCTTGCTGCGGCCACACCAGGGAAATGGACGAATTGGCCAGTAATCCATTTCGACCAATCAACCCTTTTTGTTTTTTCTCCTCTGCCGACCGCGCTTTGGCACCTTCGGCAAATTGTTTTGCGGAGCCGCACAGAGAGCGCCGTAACAAACCTTCCCACCCCTGTAGTTGGCGAGGGCCTGCAGCAAATCCGGTAGAAGGTGCTCTTTCAATTCGTCCGGGACAGGCTCCGGACCGTCCAGCGACTGCAGTGCCAGTTCGACCAACTCGATCGCGCGATCGTTGTTGCCGTTCTCGTAATAGTACCGGGCGACCGCGGGATAAGACCGGAACTTAGGGCTGTCGCCTTGCGGGGGATTCAGTGCCAGAATGTGTTCGGACAGCTCCTTGCCCATCGCGAAGCGCTCAGCAGGGGGAAGGCGCGAATGGTCATTGGCGGGATGGAAAAGTTGGTCTAGCGCCGATACCATCCAGTCTTCGGAGTTTTTGTCGATCGCGTCGCGAACCAATTGGCGCATCACGGGCAAGCCGGTCCACATGTCTTGAATTTTGTGAAGCAACAGATGCGCATGGGCCAGGCGGAAATTGATGTCGTCCGGCATCAAAGCGATGCCCTCTTCGATCGCCCAGAGCGCCGTCTTCCAATCTTCTAACTTCACCGCCGCCCAGAATCTGTCATCGATCGGCTGCTTCAACGCTTGTTCGCGCGCCATGGGTTCGCTTGTGGCGATCCGCTCCGTATCGGCGGCTTTAGCTTTATCGCTGATCCTCCAACTGCCGTTGAGCACTTTCGGCAAAATCTCATCGAGTTGGCTGGGATGACCGATAAAGGCGATGTGGCCGTCTCGGTCGACCACGAACGAGGTCGGAATCCCAACAGAAAAGCTGGGTTCCCTCCAAAGCTTTTTCACTTCACCTGTGTAGTCGAACGCGATCCGATAGTTCAGATGCGAGCACTTTTCGGTCAACCACGCGTCCAACTTGGTTCGAGCCTCAACGGCCGTTGGAGCGTCTTCATCAGCCGCGACGCCGACAACTTCAAGTCCGCCGCCCTTGTATTTTTCCTGGAGCCGCATCAGCTCCAGCATCTCCGCCACACATAGTTCGCACCAAGTTGCCCAAAATTCGACGATATACACTTTGCCGGGTTGGAAGTTCGTCAGGGGCTCGCCACGCAGCCAGTCCTCCACTTTCATCGAAGGGGCCGGTGACCCCAGCTGCACTACCATGTTGCTCTCCAAAGCTGTTGCCAAAGGTCGCGTGACCTTATGCGCGAGCTTGTTCCCCCTTTGAGACGGGGCACGAGGGTTCAAGGAAGGGAGAGCATCGCTCGTCTCGCGCATCTGCGTGCAGTCAGCCTTCACTCAGTGTTGCTGAATCTCAATTCGCAAAGGCCGTGCCAACGCGCTCAGCGCGCAGTAAATGCTTGATTCCACTTGGAGACTTCCGGGTGCCCAAGATCCCATTGTATTGGACGCGACATGTTTTCTGCCACTGTCAGGTCTTGGACACGCATCACGCGCTTCGCGTCGCCAGAGAAGCGTGGCCACGGACGACTCGACATATATTCGGGCTGATGGACGAGCAGATGGACATCGTGACTGCGTTGGCTACCGCCAGGCTCGTCATCGTCCGCTTCACGCCACCGGCTTAGCGTCTTGCCATTCCGGTCCTTCAGGCGGTAGCGGATCTCGCCATTGCGACTGCAGGGAGGCGCTCCATCCCGAGCGCCGCCTGCGCCCTGCCCTCTTGCGCCTTGCGAATTCCTGGCTGGCGACATAGGAGTTCTTCACGACGAAGCCGGTCCAGCTGCGGCTCGCCAATACCGCCATCGTCAGATTGACGATGATGATCGTGGCGAAAAAAGGCCAGGATGAGTACCGGCGTGTGCCGGCCGGTGAACTCTGCGGGCTCGTTATCTTCTGTGTTCCGCTGTGCTCAGGCGCTACAGGGACCACCTTGTTCGAATGTGAGCGTTGTCGGGATTGACCAACCCCAAAGGCCGCTCGGTCGCCACGCGGGTCGGGTCGGGCCGAACCGGACCGACTGAAAACGCTGAAGATGCGGCCGCCTTCGCCGCTGACCGGCTACCTTCCAGGCGATGACAACGTGATTGATGCCATCGTTCGCGCCGAGGCCGGCAAGAGCCCGACCCTCCGACTCGAAGGTCGGTACCTTGGCCCCTGCACGGTCGTTGCGGTGTTCAGCTCCCGGCCAGTGGTGAGGGAATCGTGATAACGCCAATTACGATGCCGGCTACGGGTCCGAACTCGCCCTGCCGCGCTGAAACGACGCTCTTTCTCGACCTGACGCCGACCTGCGAAGCCTCGGTTTTGACTGCATTGAGGAGCGCCTGTACCTCTGCCGGCCGTCGGTCTCCGCGTTACGGATCATCTCGGTCGAGCAGAACCCCGAACGCGAGACGTCCGCGATGTTCTCGGCGACGGCGCGTGCAGATTGGCTCCGAGGAGCTTCGCGAAACTTGCGCGTTTGCCGCGGCCTTTCTCTCCGACTTGGCATCAGGATAGGTGACCCAGGGGAATAGAGCTTCGAACAGCATCGGTGCTGCTTCGGAACCCGTCAGCGAGCCAAAAACAGCGGCAATGGCGGCTTCCCCACCATCCATCTTGTGACGCCACCGAAGAGCCGCTCGCGCAGCCGTCGGCTGCCATAAGCGCCCATGACTATCATGTTGGCAGACGTATCGATTGCGTGCTGCGCGAGCACAGTGGCCACCGGTTTGCCGGCGCTCGCCAGCCGGTCGACCGACACCCGAGCACCATGCCGAGTGAGATAGGCAGCGATGTCGGCTCCCGGCTCGGCGCCGCTTCCGGTGCAGGCCGCCTCAGGATCGACAAGGGCGACACGAACTTCCTCAGCACCGGATAGCAGATCCAGCGCTCCCCGAACCGCACGGGACGCCTCGGCTCGCGAATCCCATCCGACCAGCACGCGCCGTGGCGACAGAGTCGGGTCAGCGCCCTTCGGTACGACAAGCACCGGCCTTCCCGTATCGAACAAGCTGCCGTTGATAACAAGAGGTCCGAGACTAGTGTCGTTGAGAAGTGCGGGGCCGATGATTGTCAGGTCGGTGCAGAGCGCCCGCTGTCGCACCGCCTCACCGACGCCAGCCTTGTCGCAGTGTTCGGTATCGACATCATAGCACCGCCACGTGGCTCTCAGCAGTTTGTGAATTTCCCTGGATGTCTTTTCCAGGTTGGCCATGTCCTGTGAAAATCTTTCGATCTGCCTAAACCGTTTGTCCAGTGTGGCGATGGCCTGTGCGTGTTGTCCAGGCCACTCGGGGATGCCATCGCCGAGCACCGGAGAAGGCATAATGAGCGGCGGAGGCGACATCACCAGTACGGAAAGATACGCGCCGACTTCGGCACACAAGCTGGCAGCTGTTCTGACATCCTGATCGGAGTGGTCAGCTCCCGTCACAATGAGTACGCTTCTGAAAGCCATTTGACTGCTTCTTTCTGAATATGTCGTACCTGCCGGCGCGTTTCGAAGCCGCAAGACTTGCCCTCAGCACGGCGGAAATGCGGAGTGGCACCACATCGGTTATCTATTCAGCCGTCCGGCCACTCGAGCGAGTAGCCGGCCGACCTGACGGTACGAATGACGCTGGAGGGGGAGGCCGCCTTCAGCGCCTTTCTGAGCCGGCTGATATGGACATCCACGGTGCGTACACCGACATGGATATTGGGCGGCCAGGCCGCGCTGATCAGCTCGTCTCTGGTGAAGACCTTGCCGGGAGTCTCAAGCAAAAGCCGCAGCAGGTTGAACTCGATCGGCCCAAGGTGGACTTCGTGGCCATTACCCCGAACGCGGTGGGCATCGAGCCTTATCTCAAGGTCGCCACAGGAGATCCAGCCGCCGTTTTCGATCCCGTTCGAACCCGGCTTTGGCAGCGCCAGCTTCATCCGTAGACAGTCAAGCAGCTTGGCCGGCGCGAAGGGCCGCACAAAGCTCTCGTCAATGCCTGCCTTCCAGAGATCGAGGTGCTGGTTCTCGGCGCCGGGCGCGATCAGGGCAATAACGGGCAGGCCGCCGGTCCGGGGCTCCCCCTTGAGCCGGGCGCAGATTGTGGAGCCTGTCGCGCTTGTTGGCTGGCAGTCCAGCACCACGGCCTTCGGCGCCCGTTCACTGGCCAATGCAAGCGCCTCCTCCACGCCGCCGGCCAGTTGAATCGTGAAGCCATCCACCTCCAGAATGTGGCTGTGGACCAGATAGAACTCCGGATCCTGCGAACAGATCAGGACCAGTGGCTTCATCAGCGCTGCCCCAAGAACCACATCGGCCTCGATTGAGAGGGCTGGCCATCGCATGTCCTCAAGGCCTGACACGATCCCGTTGATCGCAAATTGGTTCCATCACGCCCGCGCCACCTCGGGATGAGCCTCAATGGCTGCGGTCGCATCGCCGGCCAGTTTGGTACCGGCCGCGGCGAGTTTCCGGAACGTCTCGAAGCCGAACCGGTGGACGTCGCGCAGGGTCTTCGACAGAACGACCAACCGCCCGGCCGTGAAAAGCACGCGCCCGAAGCCCTCATGGCTCATCTCCATCATCGGCGATGCCATCAGGCCGGAGCGCTCCTCGATCGCAAGCCCGACGGCCGTGTAAAACATCTCGAGCCTCCACAGCACGTCCGGATCGGGATCGCCGATGATCGGGATCGAACGGCGCTGTTCCCTGGTGATGATGAAGTCGCCCAGCAGCTCGGCGTCCGATTTGCCTTCCCAAGACCCGTGGGAATCATGAGCCCGGACCAGCCGCACGAGACATTTGACGAACGGGGTGGCAAGGGCCTCCTCGTCTTCGGCGACAGCAGGGCTAACCACGGCGTCAGACATTTCGCCCACTCCTCATTTCAGTCCTCGTCCTCGAAGGACGGTTTCTGTTCGGCGACACCTGCCTGCGCCAGCACCTTGCGCAACCAAGGGGGAGGACACGTCCTGAGCATCATCTGCGTGCGCAACAGCACCTCTTGGATGGTTTGGGGGTGCGGCACTTTGATCGGATGAATTTTTGCCGAAACAACCTTGGCTGCCGAAGGTCCGCCGATCGCCAGACAAAACAGCAGATGACAGCCCTTCAGCGCCTCCACCTTCGGGGTGATGCGGTCATCGCCCTCAGTTCGGTGCTCTCCGCTCTCGTCGGAAACGTCATCGAAGGCCACGGCTTCCACGAGATTCCACTCCTCGCGCATCACGTCGTAGACAGCAAAGCGCCTGGCCGACCCGAAATGGGCGTTGAGGTTCTTCATGTCCTGCGTGGCGATCGCCACGCGCAATGCGCCGGCTTGGGGTTCCGGCCTCGGTGCGTGAACCTCGTCAGTGACGAGCGAGAGGCGACGAACGGAGCTCATCTGGGATTTCTCGCTTACGGAGTGGATCAAGCGCCTCAGGCGTCGGCGCGTGCCGGTTGGCTTCAAAAATGTTGGCGACCTCGAAGATCAGGTCGCGGGTTCCCTGGTAGAGGATTGTGAGCTTGTGCTGGCTGCCGAGCCGGTCGAAGATCGGAAAGCCGACCCGCATGAGCGGAATGCCGAGGCGCTGCGCCGCCTGGCGGCCGTGGGAATGGGTGACGAGAAGATCAGAGCCGGCGCCAAGAGCTTCCAAATCGCCAAGATCGCCGATTTGAACCGACTGCGCCGGTACTTCCTCCAAAATTTTCGACATGTCGGTCGTGGTGACCGCCGCCGCGATTTCGGAGCCCATGCCGATGAAGAAGCTCGCGAGTTGGTAGAGTTGGTCTGGTTCAGCAGCGATCGCAATTTTCTTGCCTCCAAAGTGGAAATGTCCGTCGAGCAACGCGTCCTGCAACTGCGCCCGTCGACGGCGCACCCCAGCCGGCGCCGCCGCGCCCGAAACCGCGGACAGCAGCGAGACGAACCGGTCGGCGTCCTTCAATCCAGTCAGCGACCGGAACAGCACGTAAGGCACGCCGGTCAACCTCTGCAGCAGCTCGGCCGGGCGGCGCATATGCTCACCGATGACGATGCATTGCTCGGCCGTGCCAAGCTCGCGGATATCCTCGACGCTGGTGCCGCCATAGGTGGTCGTGACCCAGCGGTCGGGCACAGTACCGTCGAGCGAGCCGGAGACGTCCGGCAGAATCACCGGCTTGAGTCCAAAGCTTTCAACCATCTCACGTAAATGCTCGATATCAGCGACAGTGAGGTTCCAGCCAGGCAGGATCACGATCTTCTTCGACTGCCGCGCCTGCTGGCCGGGCCGTGTAATCCTTTCGATCATCGCGGTGACAGCCTTGGCCCAACCCTCTTCGATTGCGCCATCGAAATCCGGTGTGTTAGCCAGCACCACCTCCGTACCCGCGAGTTCTTCCTGGCGCTTCAGCCTGATATTGGCGATATCCCCTGCGCAGTCTTCGCCCCGGGTTTCCACCAGCGCCGTCGTGCAGACCCCGATCAGCGTTGGCTTTGTGCGGGCCTTGAGGTTGAGGATCGCCTCTTCCAGATGGTCTGCCCCGCCGAGGATCGTCGCCACCTCGTCCATCGCCGTCGTCTGCAAGGGGATGGCTTCCTTGAAGTGCCGAACGAACAGCACGAGCGCGAAGCTGGTGCACCCCTGGCTGCCGTGGAACAACGGCATCGCGCCGTCGACCCCAAGGAAGGCGAGGGCGGCACCCAACGGCTGCGATGACTTCAGCGGATTGACCGCCGCCGCTTTGGTCTGGGGAAGGATGCGGACCATCGCCTCCTCACCACTCGCCGAGATCGTCGGCTATCGTGCCGGCGGATTTCTTGAAAGCCTGGACAGTCGCGGTCTCGCTCTTTGTGCGCGGCAGTTCCTCCCTCACCGCAGGCTGGCAATCCCATGGTGCCGGCTCCCGCACCTGACACCAGATCGGGTTATGAATGGCGAGGTCGATCTGGCGTACGAGTTCCACCATGCCGTCATAGCCGGCGTAAGGATGTTGGCGCTCCTGGTTGATATCGAGCCAGGGTGTCTTGGCCTTCAGCGCGATGAACTGCGTGCGCCCGCCCGACAGCATGATATCGGCCTTGTGTTCTGAGAGCATGGCGTAAAGCTCGCGCGGCGCCATTTGCTCGAACATGTGGTTGTCGTCCTTGAGGATCTGCTTGATGCGCTCCTTGTCTTCGACGGTCGACTTCTTGACAGAGGTGCCGACGATCTCGATGCCGATCTCCATCAGCGCATGGACGACCGACCAGGACTTCACACCGCCGGTGTTGAGCAGCACGCGCTTGCCTTCGAGCCTCGGCCCGTAGGCCGCGAGCTTCTTCCACGCAATCGCCTCCTCCTCTTCAATCAATGCCTCGGTGCGGCCGAGGATCTCCGGATCGGCACCCTTCTTCACGAGCAGCTGAGAGATCTGCCGGAGTGCTTCGGAGGTGTCGGTGATGCCGTAGAAGGAGCCCTCGAAGAATGGGATCTCCCAGCGCTGCTCCATCTTGCGGGCGAGATTGATGAGCGCGGTCGAGCACACCATCATAGCCGCCCGGGCGCGGTGCGCGCAGGCAATGTCGAAGTAACGCGCGTCGCCCGGAATGCAGGCGCGCACCCGGATGCCGAGCCTATCAAGGAGCGGCTTCACCAGCCAGAATTCGCCCGAGAGGTTGAATTCGCCAAGGATATTGATGTCGTAAGGGCCGGCATCGTCGGGCTCCACCGTGCCGATGACATGATCGAGCAACGCCTCGCCCGCAAGCTTGTTGCCAAGATTTTTGGAGCCGACGAAGCCCGGCGCCTTGACCGGTACCACCGGCAGGCTGAACTTTTCCGCAGCGCGCTTGCACACGGCCTCGATGTCGTCGCCGACCAGCGCCGTCACACAGGTCGGATAGACGAAGATAGCCGGCGGCCCATACGCTTCCTTGATCTCGCGGATCGCTTTGAAGAGCTTCCGCTCGCCCTGCCCCATCACAACATCGAGTTCGCTGAGATCGGTGGTGAAGCTAGTGCGCCACAGCGTTGGCCCGGACGAAGCCGCACCGCGGTTGTCCCAGGAATTGCCCTCGCAGGCGAGCGGCGCATGGATCAAATGCGCAACGTCGGTGATCGGCTGCAGCACGATCTTGGCACCATCGAAGGCACAGCCGCCGGCCGCCGCCCCGGGGGTCAGTGGCTTCGAACAGCCCTTTTTGCGCGCCTTGGCATCCTTGCCGCGGTTCTGCTCGCAGGCGGGCTCGTTGAAGACATCTTGGATTTTGGCTCTGAGCGAGGACATTGCGTCGGTCTCCAAAGTCCCTCGAGAAGACGACCGGCCTCACCGAAGCCGGCCGCCACGCTTAGCGGGTGAGGTCATACGAATAGTCCGTCACGCCCGTCTCGCTTGTCTCGCGATCGAGCTTGTCGAAGATCTTGTCGAGGATCGTCGTCAGGACGCGCAACCCGCCTTGGTAGCCCATGAGCGCAAACCGATGGTGATGGTGGCGGTCGAAGATCGGAAACGCCAGCCGGATCAGCGGCGTGCCGGTGTCGCGCTCCAGATACTTGCCATAGGAGTTGCCGATCAGCAGGTCCACCGGCTCGGTGAAGAGCAGCGAGCGCATCGCCCAGAGGTCCTTGCCCGCCCAGACTTGAGCATCCTTGCCGAAGGGCGATGATGCAAGCAGTTCCTTCAACTCCGCTTCCCATGCCGAGGTGCCGTTGGTGGCGAGGCAATGGGTCGGCTCGCCGCCCGTCTCCATGATGAAGCGGGCCATGGCGTAGACAAAGTCCGGATCACCGTAGATGGCGTATTTCTTACCGTGCAGCCAGGATTGGCTGTCCGCCATGGCGTCAACAAGTCGGCCGCGCTCGAGGCGGATTGCCTCGGGGATTTGCTTGTCGGAAATCGCGGAGACCTCCATCAGGAAGTCGTCGGTCGCCTGGACTCCGAGCGGGTAATGGAACGAGGCAGTCGTCTGCCCTACCCCCTCGCAATACTCCAGTGTTTTTCGGGTGTTGTAATGCTGTAGCGAAAGTGTCGCCTCGGCGTTGAGTGCCTTCCTCACGTCTTCGATCTTCGTGCCGCCGTCGTACATGCGGTATTCGCCGTCCGACGGCGTGTCGAACTGGTCAGAGGCGTCTTGGATGAAGGTATAGGACACGCCTATCAGATCGAGCAGGCGTTTGAGCTCCCGGTTGTTGCCAACGCAAAAGCCGTCGAAACCCGGAATGATGTTGATCGTTCCCTCGGCTTCCGTTCGCTCCTCGCCTTTCCAGAAGTGCTCCAAAATGCCCTTGACCGTTACGTCATAGCCGTCGACATGACTACCGACGAAGGCCGGCGTGTGGGCGAAGGGCACGTCGAAGTCGCGCGGGACCGAGCCTTCGTCCTTGGCGTTCTCGATGAAGCTGTGCAGGTCGTCGCCAATGACCTCGGCCATACAAGTGGTCGAGACGGCGATCATCTTCGGGTCGTAGAGTTGGTACGTGTTGGCGAGCCCGTCAACCATGTTCTTCAGGCCACCGAACACTGCCGCGTCCTCGGTCATCGACGAGGAAACTGCCGAAGCAGGCTCCTTGAAATGGCGCGACAGGTGCGAGCGGTAATAGGCCACGCAGCCCTGGCTGCCGTGGACGAAGGACATGGTTCGCTCGAAGCCTGCGGCCGCGAACACCGCGCCGAGCGGCTGGCAGGCCTTGGCGGGGTTCACGACAAGCGCTTCGCGAGCAAGGTTCTTTTCGCGGTATTCCCACGTCTTGGTGAATTCGCGTTGGTCGGTAACGACCTGGTCCGGGTGCGGACATTCGAAATTCAGCCTCTTCTCGGCGAGCATCTGCCTGTATTCCGGCTCGCGGAACAGGGGCGCGTGGTCGAGAACTTTTTCAGCCGACTGCGGCATGGGTGGTTACCTCTTCTCCATCTGGCCCGCCATACGGCGGCACAGGGACGTCGAAACGTTTCATGTCTCCCGCGGACAAAGGGCCACAGGCGTTTAACGGCCTCCCGGCTTACGGGAGGCCAGGTTTTCATTCGGCTGCGATCGCCGCCGACGGCTCGGCTTTTTTCTTCCAGGGGGCGTCGTAGAGGTTCCAGACCGGGTTGTTGATGGCCAGATCCATGTCGCGGGCGAAGATGGCGAAGCCGTCGTAGCCGTGATACGGGCCGGAATAATCCCAGGAATGCATTTGGCGGAACGGTATGCCCATCTTCTGGACCGGGTACTTCTCTTTGATGCCGGAGCCCACGAGATCAGGACGGATCCCCTCGATGAACTTCTCCAACTCGTAACCAGTCACGTCGTCATAGATCAGCGTGCCCTTCTTCACGTAGTGGCCGGTGCGCTGATAATCGTCGTTATGGCCAAATTCGTAGCCAGTGCCGACAATAACCATGCCCAGGTCCTCATATGCCGTGACAACGTGACGGGGGCGCAGCCCGCCGACATAGAGCATTACCGTCCTGCCTTCGAGGCGCGGCCGGTACTTGGCTATGACCGCATCGACCAGGGGCCGGTATTTGGCGATGACCGCCTCGGCCTTTGCCTCGATTTCCGGCCCGAAATGCTTGGCTATCTTGCGCAGAGAGGCTTCAGTCTGGGAGGGGCCGAAGAAATTGTACTCCATCCAGGCGATGCCATACTTTTCCTCCATATGCCGGCAGATGTAGTTCATCGACCTGTAGCAATGGATGAGATTGAGCTTGGCCTTTGGCGCTCGCTCTATTTCGGCCAGCGTAGCGTCGCCCGACCAGTTACCCACCACCCGCAGGCCCATCTCCTCGAGCAGGATGCGCGAAGCCCAGGCGTCGCCGCCGATATTGTAGTCGCCGATCACATTGACATCGTACGGGCTGGCCTCGAACTCGACGTCCTTCTTCTCGAACACCCAGTCGCGGATCGCGTCGTTGGCGATGTGGTGGCCGAGGGATTGCGAGACGCCGCGGAAGCCCTCGCAGCGTACCGGCACGATCGTCTTTTCGTGCTCCTTTGCCTTGTTGCGGGACACCGCTTCGGTGTCGTCGCCAATCAGGCCGATCGGGCATTCGGATTGCACACTCATGCCCTTGTTCAGCGGAAACAGTTCCTCGATCTCGTCGATGATCCGTTCCAGCTTCTTGTCGCCGCCGAAAACAATGTCCTTCTCCTGGAAATCGGAGGTGAACTGCATCGTGACGAACGTGTCGATGCCCGTCGTGCCGACGTAATAGTTGCGGCGTTGCGACCAGGAATATTGCCCGCAGCCGACCGGGCCGTGCGAGATATGGACCATATCCTTGACTGGACCCCACACCACGCCTTTCGAGCCGGCGTAGGCGCAGCCGCGAATCGTCATCACGCCGGGGATGGACTTGATGTTCGATTTGACCTCGCATTCGGAAAGGACATCGCTTTCCTCGCCAGCCTCGTCGCCGCTCTTTGCGACGCTGAGGTGCTTTTTGCGGCGCTTCGCCGCCTTGTCAGGATATTGCGACAGCACCTCCTCGATAAGCTTCGCATGGAGGGCGCCGTCATTCTCGTATTCCAGGTTCATGGGACCCCTTTCAAGGTTCAGGGTGACGCCTCACCAACGAGGCGCCGTTCTTTGAAAGGCGCGCCAGGTCAAGGCCGCGCCTCGTTCGGCAGCGCTCGTTACTGTGCGGCCGCCTTGGCCGCTTCCTTGACCTGAAGCTCGGCAAGCATCTGCTCGTCAGTCTTCATGATGCCGAAGTCGAGCAGCATTTCCTCGAGCTCCTCCATGGTGATAGGGGTGGGGATGGTGCCCTGGCCCGAATTGGCATGGATCTTCTCGGCCAGCGCCCTGTATTCCCCGGCCTGCTTGGAGTCCGGCGCATACTGGATCACAGACATCTTCCTGAGCTCAGCGTGCTGGACGATGTTGTCGCGCGGCACGAAGTGGATGAGCTTGGAATTGAGCCTGGAAGCCAGCGCTTCGGCGAGGTCGAGCTCGCGATCGGTTTGGCGCTCGTTGCAGATCAGGCCGCCGAGCCGCACGCCGCCCGAATGGGCGTATTTCAGGATGCCTTTGGCGATGTTGTTGGCGGCATAGAGCGCCATCATCTCGCCGGACATGACGATATAGATTTCCTGGGCCTTGTTCTCGCGGATCGGCATCGCGAAACCGCCGCACACCACATCCCCGAGCACGTCGTAGGAGACATAGTCGACATCGTCGTAGGCACCGTTCTCCTCGAGGAAGTTGATCGAGGTGATCACGCCGCGGCCGGCGCAGCCGACACCCGGCTCAGGGCCGCCCGACTCCACGCATTTGATGCCTTTGTAGCCGACCTTGAGCACGTCCGCGAGTTCCAGGTCTTCCACCGAACCTTCCTGAGCCGCGAGGTGCAGGACCGTATCCTGCGCCTTCGCGTTCAGGATCAGGCGGGTGGAGTCGGCTTTGGGGTCGCAGCCGACGATAAGGATTCTCTGCCCGAGGTCGACAAGGGCGGCGAGCGTATTTTGGGAGGTGGTGGACTTGCCGATGCCGCCCTTGCCGTAAAAGGCGATCTGACGCAAACCTGACATGTAGCTTTCCTTCCTTCGTTCCATTCATCGCGGCTGCCGCGACATGAATGCCGGTCGGGCAGCTGTCGCCGCCTCGCACCCAAGGATCTCAAGACTCGTGCCAATTTGGCTGATGGAACCGAAGAATAATTTCATGGTTGCTTTTCAGGGATTTAGCTTAGAGGCCAAAGAAAGGATCGTCGGTACAAGCCGTGTAGCGGACCCGACAATGGGGACATAAAGCGTCGGATCTCGATCCTCAGTCAGCGCATTCGTTCGAACCGCATCGTTGTGTTGAGGTGAGCGAACAGCTTCTCGACCCTCTAACGTTAATTGCGGGATGGGCGAGCTCTTCTGTTCCGGCGAGCTGACGTGCTTGGTCTCGCGTATCCTCATCGACACTGCGCGGAGTCTTGCGCGCCACGCTGGCATACCATCGATCCACGGCCATCCATCCGGGGCCGCGGGCGATAATTCCGCCATATCACCAACTCAAGGGAGCTCGGCTCACTTATCGGCGCAGGACTTCAGTATCGGCGTCATCGCCTTCACATGTTCGTCGATCCGCTCGAGCACTTTCGCCGCGACAACGTCGCGCTCAGGCAGATGCCACCAGTGCTCGTTGACGAGTTCGACGGTCTCGACCACTGCCTTCAGGACTGCCGGCTCCGGAAGCCTTGCACGGTTCGCAAACGCTTTCCATCGCTGTGCTGCTAGCGCCTTGAACGAGCGCTCCCCTCCAAGGGACAGCGCCATGGCGTCGGCGGGAATATATGGCACGGTCGACAGGACGTCGTAGATTGGTGCAAGCACCGGCTTGTCGCCGTTGCCGGGATAAATCAAAGACCAGTTCTTGAGGTGCATGTCGCCATTGCCAGTGATGACCGTCAGCGCCAGGCGGCGGACGAATTCGAGAGCCGCCGTAGGGGAGACGGCCACGCCAAGGGCCAAGGCTATGTCGTGATAAGCGGCCCCCTCATATTTGCGCGAGGGATAGACACCGAAGACCTGAGCGAAATCCTCGATGTGAATCCTCTCCCCCTCAGCGCCGCGATCGAAGCGTTTGACGAGAAGGACCTTGCCCTCTGACAGCGTATTGAATTCCTCGGGAATATCCTCGAAATCGGACTTCTCGACAAGTTCGCGTTCAGGCACCTCCATGCCGATCGCTGCAGCCAACGCCAGGTTGGCGAATTCATTTTCGGAAACGCCCGGAAACGCCGTCGAAGGGAACTTGGCGACGTACCGGCCCTGCTCGTCGTCCATCGGCAAGGTAAGGCCACCGCCTTTTCCAGTGTTCTTCATGACCGACAGCTTCATCTGCACGCCGGCAAGTGAGAACCGTGCCTTGGGCTTATCCTTTGAAGCATCCTGCGAAACCGCTATCGCGCCGTCACTGGGCAACGCCCGTACGGCTCCCGGCAGATCGGCGCCCAGCGCCGCTAAAAGATCGAAATCATTGCCTGGCCGCACATTGCCTTCGTGGTGCTTTTCCATCGCCTCGCGCAATTTCTCCTCCGGTAGGAGGTTCGCGAAGAAAGCGGGCAAGGCGCCCGCCAGAGGCTTCGGATCTTTCCGCAATCCTCCCGTCGCTGCCCGGAACGACAGGCTGAAAACCGGAAAGCCGCCCGTCGCGCGGTAGGCCTCATCGAAGTTGAATGCATTGAAATCGCCCGGCGTCCTAACGATTGTGCCGATCTTCATTGCGTTCAAGAGCACGTCCAGCGACGGGATCGTCTTAGGTGCGCGAAAGACTGGAGCCATGATCGTCATCGTCAGGTTGAGAAACAAAGGCGGGGCTATCGTCATCATCATGCGGACGCAATAGAGCCTGGACAGCCGGCACCATGACTTGCGGAACCAGCATCATTTCCAGACCGAGCGCGCGAGCGATATTCATGAGCGTCGTCGCACGCGCCGCTGCGGCTCCCTTTTCGATGTCGCGATAGCGGGGACGGGATATACCCGCCAAATCAGCGACCTGCTCCTGCGTTAGGCCAGCGGCCAGCCTCGCCTGCCTGAAAAGCCCACCGATTTCGCGGAGAATTTCCGACTCAGAGTCGATCATGATACCTATACGATCTTTTCCAATGCGCGATGATACGCAAAGGTATCTCATCCAGCGAGCAAGTCAAAACTTTTATGATCTGTTCGCGTATCATATATGAAGATAATGATATGCAAAGAGATCAATTCTTCATTCGAGGATCTCCCAGGCTTTAGCGCCGCACAAGCGAACGGCGTTCCTCCGACAACAGCTGCTATGGCCACCGCCACTTCAGCGAATGGCTAGTTTACCTCAGCGCCGATGCGCCCGACGCTGGCCCTATGAATGCGAAAGAGACGCGACCCCGGCATCAACCGGCGGGCAGATGTGCCGAGGGCAACAAGCGCGCCTGACGCAACGACGCCAGATCAGCCGAGCCGGTGCAGAAGCAGGCGATGGCCAACTGGCGGATGACGATCTCGAAATGCGCGACAACCGCCTCGGTGGATACCGTAGCCGCGCGCAGCACGCCGGCCGCCTGCCCGGCGATGTCCGCGCCCAGGCGGATGGCCTTGGCCACGTCGACGCCGTCGCGGATCCCGCCCGACGCGATCAGCTTCACCGTTGGCAGCGCCCGACGTACCGCCTGCACGCTGGCGGGGGTCGGAATCCCCCAATCGGCGAACGCCATCGCCACTGCACGGTCGGCGGCATCGCGGGCGCGCTCGCCCTCCACCGCGGCCCAACTGGTGCCGCCGGCGCCGGCGACATCGATCACCGCCACGCCCGCCTCGACTAGCGCACAGGCCACCGAGGCGGACAGGCCCGACCCCACTTCCTTGGCCACGATCGGCACGCCCACGCTGCGCGCGGCGCGAGCGATCTGCGCCAGGACGCCGCGCCAGTCGCGGTCGCCCTCCGGCTGTACCGCTTCCTGCAGCGGATTGAGATGGACGATGAGTCCATCGGCTTCCAGCGCATCCACCGCCCGGCGCGCCAAGTCCAGGCCGTCAGCCTCGCGCAGTTGCGCGGCGCCGACATTGGCCAGCAAGGGAATGTCTGGGGCCAGGCGGCGCAGCGCGCGCGTCAGCCCCTGGGAGTTGCGGGATTGCAGGCTCACGCGCTGCGAACCGACGCACATTGCGATCCCCAAGGCTTGCGCTGCCTCGCTCAGATGCCGGTTGATGGCCTCGGCGCGTGGCATGCCGCCGGTCATGGAGCTGATCAGCAGCGGCGCGCCCATGGTCTTGCCCAGCAGCGAAGCGCGCAGGTCGATCTGCGTCAGGTCCAACTCGGGCAATGCGCAGTGTTCGAAACGGATGTACTGCCAGCCGGCGGCGGCCTTGGCCAGCGCCGTTCGCCGATCCAGCACGATGTCCAGGTGGTCGTTCTTGCGCCGGCTCAGGTTGGTGTCGCTCATGCTCGCTCCATACGTCGCGTCGGGCGACGGCGTTGCGTCGGATCGGACCGACGGCAGCGCGCGCACGCCGCCGCCTCCCCCGCGTTCAGGCCGGCGCACGCTGGCCTCCCCCCGCAGCGTCGCTGCGGTAGCGGCTGGTTGAGGTCTGGTAGTACTGCGCGCGGATGGCCACCATGGCCTCGATCAACGGTCCCCACGGCGCGGGAAAGCGTTCTTCCGCCATCACCCGGTGCAGCATGCGCGTATGGCCGGCCAGCTCGTCGTTGAGGAACTCCACCACAGGCATAGCCGGATAGCGCTGCAGCAGCAGGATCGCCGCGTTGTCGGCCTCGCTGGCCGACCTGTCCTTGTCGCGTCCATGTAGATCGTTCTGCAGGCGCCCTATCGCCGAGATGAGCCGCAGGACCTGGCGAAACGCCGGACGCGCGCGCAAGGTCGCCATGTCCAGCCCCCACAGCAACGACAGACAACAGAACACGTTCGTGTAGGCGATCGAATCGATGCCGTTGTGCAGGTACTCGGCGTAGGACCAGCGTTCCGCCCCTGCCGCCTGCGCGTGTCCGGCGCGCAGCGCTGCGCAGTAGCACAGGGTATCGTCGAGAAGCTGAGCATAGTCGCGACGATCGTAGGCGAGCGCGGCCAGCGAAGCGCGCAGCACAGCGCAGCCCCCGAATCCGGGGAGCGCGCACGGCCCGCCCTGCCCCAGCGCCTGCTCCACGGCGGCGAGCTGCTCCGGCCCGATCAGGCCAAGGTCGTTGCAATCGTCGAGCCAGAACAGCAGCGCCAGTTCGCGATAGAACGCCACGATCAGCGTTTCGTCCAGCGGATCGCGGCCGGTGCGGGCGCTGGTGTCGCGCAGGCTCGGGTGGATGCGCTGCAGGATGTACTGGCCGCCCCTGACCGCTTCCACGGCATGCTCGTCGGCGAACCCGGTCAGGGAACGCCCCCACTCCAGCACCTGCTGCAGCGCGCGTTCGGTCTGGATCATGGCGCCGCTCCTGCTCCCCCGGCCAGGACGCGCCGCCCCCAACGAAGCGCCAGCCACAACCCGGCGAGTTCGGCCACGCGCACCACCCGGGTGGGGCAATACAGTTCCTTGCCGATCCACAGCGGCGTCTGCGGCAATGCATGCGCCACATGGCGGGCGAGCATCCACTCCAGCGCACGCGCCACCGCCTGCGCGATGCGCCGGCGCCCTCTCGGCTCTTCGCTCCCGTCCATCACGTGCAACGCGAACAGCGCATAGGCGGTTTCCTCGAATGTGGACGCGCGACCGGCGCCCCAGCCGCCGTCGCCGCGCTGCGCCTGCAGCAGCGCCGCCAGCGCGCGCTCGTCGCGCCACTGGGGCTTGCCTTGCGCCAGCGCAGCGACCGCATGCGCGGTGGGATACAGCCACGAAACGTGCCATTTTTCGTTGTCCCATAGACCATGCGGGTTGCGATTGGCCTCGACGTAGGCGCTGGTGCCGTCGGCGGGCTTTCCCAACATTCGCAACGCATGCAGGGCATGGATGTTGGTCGACACCGAGGCATTGCGCTCGCCGGGGAAGGTGACGAACAGCTCGCCGATTTCGAAATGGCGCAAAGCATCGACCGCCGGGTCGCGGCCTGCAAGGCGCAGGACGCACATCGCAACGGCGGTGTCGTCCGCATCGGCCGCGAAGTGCAAGGCCGGGCCCAGACCGCGCACGCCCAGGCGGGCGTCGAGCTGCGCGACGATCACTTGCACCGCCTCGGCGAGCGCGGGATGCGCGAACAGACCGGCCAGATGCAGGGTGTACAGCGACCAGCATGGCTCGAACACATTGATCGGCCAGACGTTGGGAACGACACCTTCGATGCCGCTGCGCGTCGCCCGCGATGCCGCCTGCAGATACGCGTCGGCGCGCCCGACCTGCGGCGTGCTCCCCTGTGTCACGGCGTGCGCACGCCACGCGGCGGTGGCCGCCGGACTGATGCCGATGCTGCCGTCGTCATCCGGGCATGCGGTGGTCGGCGACGTCCCCCAGGCTTCCCAGGAGTGCAGCAACGGATGGCCGCTCGGCAACGTCGCCACCGCCCCCAGCTTGACCAGGCACGCTTGCCGCAACGGCAACAGCGCCGGGTGGCGCGGAAAAGCCACGCCGCCCAGCAAGGATGCGGCCTCGCCGCACAACTGCGGCAGGATCAGCTCCGCGCCGATCGGCGCGTCTTCCGGAACCGCATGCGCGTAGGGATCGGGCTGGCGCTCGAGGAACCGGGTTGCAGCCTGGACTGCGTCGGCAGCGCCGGAAAGAAGATCGGCACGCTGCAATGCCAGCAACGCCGCCCACGTGGGCGCATGGCGGAACAGCGGGAAGTCCGCGCTTCCCCATCCGCCATCGGCCTGTTGCTGCGCGATGAGCCACTCGTATGCGTCCTGCCGACCGGTGACGTTGCCGTGGAACTGCAGAGCTCGCGCCGTGTCGTAGACGGACGGACCGACGCTGCCGCCGTCGCTCATCTTGCTCAGCAGGTGGCGCAATTCGGAAAGGATCTGTTCGGACAGCGCGTTCACGCGGGATGTTCCTTCTGCAGAGGGTTAACGAGAACCAGGATCGGGCAGACGCCGCGCACGTCGTCGCGGATTCGGACACAGTGCAGCATGCACCGCTGCCGCCAGCCGATCGCAGCGGCACAGGGGCGACTCCATGCGGACGGGCGTGCTCATGCGCATGGCGCGTGCTTGGACAGATACCCGTTGGCCCGCTGCAGTATCTGCGCCAACCGTTCCGCACGCGGCCCCAGCGGGGCGATGGCTTCCCCGGCGTCGCGCAACAAATCCAGCGCGAACTGGCGCGCTGCCTGCAGCCCCATGATCGACGCGCAGGTCGGCTTCTGCGCCGCCGCGTCCTTGCCGGGGGTCTTGCCCAGCGTCGCGGTATCCGCTGTCGCGTCGAGAATGTCGTCGACCACCTGCAACGCCAGGCCGAAACAGGCGGTGTAGCGATCGAGCGCACAGTACAGAGCAGCGTGCGCGGCATCCTCCGCGATGGCGCATAGCGCGCCCATGCGAACGGACGCGCGCACTAACGCTCCGCTCTTCATCCGGTGCATCGCCACGATCCTGTCCAGCTCGACGTGCTTTCCGACCAGCGACAGATCCATGGCCTGCCCGCCTGCGGCACCCTCGGCGGAAACCGCCTGCGCCATTTCGCGCACGAGCGCGATTCGGTTGTCGCCCGGCGCATCCAGGCTCGCCAGGGTCAGGAAGGCGTGCGCCTGCAGCGCATCGCCGACCAGGATCGCAGTGGCTTCGCCGAACTTTACGTGCACGGTCGGAAGGCCGCGGCGAAGCACGTCGTCGTCCATCGCGGGCAGGTCGTCGTGGACCAGGGTACAGGCGTGCATCATCTCGATGGCGGCGCCGACGTCGTCGAGCATGTGCGCCGGCGTGTCGGCCAGTGCGCCGGCCGCCAGACAGAGCAAGGCGCGGGTGCGCTTCCCGCCATGCAAGGTGGCGTAGCGCATCGCCGCCATCAGCTCGGTCTCACCGTCGTCTTCGGCGCAGAGAAGACGCGCCAGCGCCTGTTCGACCCGCTTTGCGCCGTCCTGCATCCAGATCTCCGGCAGCAGCCTGCCGGATGCGGCGCGCGCCTGCGCGCCCAATCCGCCGAGCGCGGGAACGCCAGTTCGGTCGTCGTGTAGCGTGGAACCGGTCTGCATGTTGTTTATGTCCTTGTACCTGACATGGCCACGGCGAGCGCCGAGCCGCCGCGGTGTTGCCGGCGTCGCACCGAGCGCGCGCGCCGAGTGCAGCAATGCCGCGCGTCGCCGGCGCCGCTGCCTCGCCACACGGGGCATACGATGCCAGCTCATGAGAATCCGATTCGGATTTTCATGGACGGATGTGCGGTCGGGTAATAGCGCCGGCCTTTTTCGACGCCGCTCAGCAACCGCGGCCGCACCCCGGCCTGGTGCATGGTCAGCGCCAAGGCGATGCAGAACTGCACCATTTCCAGCCATACCAGGTGGTAGCCGATGCAGACGTGTGGGCCGGTACCGAACTGCAGCATGTCCACCGGCCGGATCGGCTCCGCGCGTTCCAGCCACCGCGCCAGACGGAACTGATCAGGCGCCTCGTGCAGCAGCGCCGAGGTCGAGAAATGCAGCAGCGGGATGCACAGATGGGTGCCCGCGGGAATGCGCCGTTGGCCGAGTTGCAATTCCTGCAGCGCGCGACGCGGCAGGAGCGTGGTCGCCGGATGCAGACGCAGTGTCTCGCGGAACAGCGCCTCGGCGACCGGACACAGCGCCAGATCCGCGTGCCGGGTCGGCACCGCGCCCACGCGTTGAGCCTCCTCGACCAGGGCGTCCCACAGCACAGGCTGCCGCGCCAGCTCGATCACCATCCAGGCCATCGTCGAGGCAGTGGTGTCGTGACCGGCAAGCAGCAGCAAGCGGATATTGGCGACCAGGACGTCATCGGAGAGCCTATCGTCGCTGCGGTCGAAGACGCTCACCATGTCGTTGATCAACCCGGTGCGCGCAGCATGCGCGCGCGCGTCGCGAACGAACTGGCGCAACTGCGCGTCGATCCAGTCGCGGGCGGCGCGGCCGCGCCGCAAGGGCAGTCCGGGCAGGTCGACCGGGGGCGCGACGATCAGCTGCAGCAGTTGCCGGTACTTGCGATGCCATCCCGGCAGGTCCTGCGCGGGGATTCCCATGAGGCTGAAGATGAGCTTGAGCATCAGGTCGCCGGTTTCGCGCAGGATGGTTGCCTCGCCGCGGTCGCGCCACGCCTGCACCCGCGCCCGGATGACGGGCGCGAACAGGTCGCCGATGCCGGCCTGGGTCAGCCCCTTGGGCAGGAACGCCGCCTTGATCGCATCGCGCGCCTGCCGGTGCGCGCCGCCGTCCTGGGCAACCAACGTTCCGCCAAGCAATTCGGGCGCGATCTCTTCGATCAGCGCCGAGGACACGTCCTTGTGCCGGAGCAGTGCGAACGCTTCCGGATCCACGCAGGTCATCAGGTGTCCGGCAGGGCCGAAATCCAGCCAGAAGTGGCTGCCCAGCGTCCGTTCTGCGCGCTGCAGCAGGCGCGGCAGGTCGCAGACAATGGCGGGAAGATGCCCGACCAGGGGGAAAGCGCCAGGCATGACCGGGATGTCGCATCGCAGCCGGTGCCGACGGTTGAGTGGGTTGAGCAGCATGTCCATCAGCAGCGCGCCGCCGCCGCCGATTCGGTGTCGCCGGCAGGGCGCGCGGCGCAGCTGTTGCCACCGTCGGCGTATGTCGGCACATGCGCCAGCATGCCGCCATCGATGCACACGACCTGGCCTGTGATAAACGCAGCATCGTCGGAGAGCAGGAACGCCACGAGCGCGGCCACGTCCTCGGGGCGGCCGACGCGCTGCAGGAGCTGGTGCCGGCGCAGATGCCGTTGCATGCACTCGTCCAGCTTGGCGAGGAGACGCTCGGTCATGACGAGACCCGGCGCAACGGCGTTGCAGCGGATCTGCGCATGACCGTATTGGGTGGCGAGCGAAGCCGAGAGCATGTTCATCGCCGCCTTCGACGCGGCGTAGGACGTCTGCGCCGTGTCACCGCTGAGCCCCTGGCACGACGACATGTTGACGATCGCGCCACCGCCGCGGGCGATCATCCGTGGGATGGCCTGCCGGCAGCAGAGCAGCGTGCCGCGCAGATTGGTCGCCATGGTCTGATCCCAGACCGCCAGGTCCAGGTCGAGGATCGCGCGGTCGCGTGAGGTCAGATGCATGGCGCTCGCATTGTTCACTAGGAGGTCGACCCCACCGAAGTGCCGCTCCGCCGTCTCGAACAGCGCTGCCACCGCCTGCGCATCGGCGATATCCATGGCTAGGGGCAGCGCGTGGCCTGCTTCGGCCCCGATCTGCGCGGTGCAGGCGATGGCCGCCGAGCCATCAATGTCGGCCACCACCACTCTGCCGCCCCCGCGCGCGATGGCGAGAGCGCATGCCTTGCCGATGCCGGCGCCGGCGCCGGTCACCACGGCCACCTTGCCTTCAAACCGTCCCATCGTGTCTCCTGGATTGCATTGGTCTTTCGCAGCATGCCGCTGGGCCTGCGCCGGAGAAGGCGCAGGGTCGGCGCTGGCGCGCTGGTCATGGCCAGCGTCGCTTTCGATGACCCGAATGGCGGCGACCGGGCACTGGTTGGCCGCAAGCCGCACGGCAGCGTGCAGCGCCTGCGGGACCGTCGCCACGCACACTTCGGCCACGCCGTCCGGTTCGCGCTGGCGAAAGGTGCCCGGCAGCGTCAGCACGCACTGCCCGGTAGTTCCGCACAGATCCTGATCGACCAGGACGCGCATCTCAGCCCTCCTGCCAATGCAGCCGCACCGGCAGCGCGCGGAACGTCCTAAGGAACGCGGAGGGCTCCCGGGTCGGCTGCTCGGCCAATGCCAGCGTGGGGAAGCGCGCCTGGATCCGCGGCAGGCTCTCGGCTAACTGCACCCGGGCCAGTTGCGCACCAAGGCAGAAGTGGATGCCGTGGCCGAAGGTCAGCATGATCTTCCCGTCGATCGACATGCCAGGACTGGTGCCGTAGAACCGCACGGGATCGAAGCGGTCGGGATCGGCGAAGGCGTCCGGGTCGCGATTGCCGGCCGCGATCAGCACGCGCACGTCCGCGTTCTTCGGGATCACCACGCCGCCCAGTTCGATGTCGCGCTGGGCGATACGCGGAATGGAGCTGAACATGGCGGGCGCGTCGTAGCGCAGGGCTTCTTCGACGAATGCCTTCACCCCCACGGCATCTCCCCTCAGCCAGTGCCGCTGTTCGGGATGCGCCAGCATCGCCAGGACCGCATGGCCGATGGCCGCGGCAGTGGTGGCGAAGCCGCCCAGCAGCATGCCCCACAGCATGCTGATCAATTCCGCATCCGACAGCATCTCGGCATCGTCGTCGTGTGCGCCGACCAGCATTGACACGATGTCGTGGCGGGAATCGGTGCGCTTGCGCTGTATGAGGTCGCCGAAGTAGGCCTGCACCCTGGCGCTGGCCGCGTCCCCCGCAGCGAGTTGGGGATCGCTGGCGTGCGGGCTCAGGCCTTCCAGAATGGCGCTGATGCCGGTGACGAGCCCGAGAATGTCGTCCCGGGGCATGCCGAACAGTTCGCCGAAAACCAGCATGGGCAAGGCCAGCGCGAATTCCCGATGCAGGTCCACTGCCTCCCCGCGCTCCAGTGCGGGCGCCATGCCGTCCAGGCGCGCTGCGACAATGCGAGCGATGGTCGGCCTCAGGTTGTCGATCTGGCCGATGGTGAAATCGCGCGAGATCAGCCGGCGCAGACGCGTATGCGTCGGAGGTTCCTTCATCGCTAAAGTGGACGCCAGCAAACTTAGCGACAGGCTGGTCGCCGCACGCGGGAAATAGCGCGCCAGTTCGCCTGGCGCCGGCCCCCGAAAAGCATCGCCCGTGGCCTTGAGCGCCCAGTAGATGTCGGCGTGGCGGCTCAACAGAAAGAGGCCCGACGCCGCGCGATGCACCGGATCGTGCTCGCGCAACCACCGCATGAACGGATACGGGTCGTGGATGCACGCTGGCGACGCCAGTTCGGCGAAGGCGTCCCGGCATGCTGCCGTGGTTTCTTGCAAGTCCATATTGGTTACCTGTTGGCTGGCTGATCTGACCGGCGCGCGCCAGGCGCGACGGCAAATTGCGGAGAAGATCGCGATTCCCGGCGGCGTCCGCCCATCACCAGAGCACCGGGAACTCCTCGAACCCGCCAGTGATGATCTCCTTGCGCAACTTCAGTTCTTCGGGCGCCACGGTCAGGCGCAGCGCGGGAAAGCGCTGGAAGATCGAACCGAACACCACCTTGAGTTCCAGCCTGGCCAGCGCCGCGCCGATGCAGTAGTGCGGCCCATGGGAGAACGCCAGGTGCGGGTTTTCGTCGCGTCCGATGTCGAAGTTTTCCGGGTCGTCGAAATGGCGCGCATCGAACGACGTCGCCGGCAGGCCGACAAGCACCTTGCTCTCCGCAGGAATTTCCACGCCCGCGATAGTCACGTCGGTACTCGGATAGCGCATGATGCCGTCCCAGCCCGCGCCCGGCGGGTACATGCGCAGGATTTCCTCCACCGCCTTGTCCACCAGGGATGGATCGCCGACCAGGCGTTCGCGCTGTTGCGGATGGCGGAACATGGCCAGCAGGCCGAATTCGATCTGCGCGACGGTGCTCTCGTGCCCCGCCACCAGCATGCCCGCCGCCAAGCCGATCGCCTCTTCCTCGGTCGCCTTGCCCTGGTCGACCGCCGCGAGCAGATCCGTCAGCAGGTTGTCGCCAGGATCCTGGCGCTTGTCCCGCATCTTGCCGCGAATGTAGGCGCGCAGTTCTTCCCAGGCCAAGCGCGACGCGCTGCGCGGGCCGCTTTCATGCTGGTGCGTCATCACCTCGTCGGACAGCCCGGCGAAAAAGGCGTGATCCTCGTAGAGCACGCCCATCAGCGCGCTGATGACCATGGCCGGAAGTGGAAAGGAGAGGTGGCGCCGCAGGTCGGCGGGCTGGGGCTGGGCCGCCAGTGTCTCGAACAACTGCGCGGCGATCGCCTCGACCTGCTGCTCGAGCAGCTTCACCCTGCGGTGGCTGAAGGCCGGCGCCACGATCGTGCGTAACCGGGCATGCTCGCCCCCCTCGTGCGAGACCAACCACCCCGGTGATCCGAGAATCACCGAATCCGGGGTGAATGCCGCCGGCGGCATTCCCGAGGGCCGGAACGCCGCGTCGGACAGCACCGCCTTGGCTTCATCGTAGCCTGTCACCCACCAGCCTTCGTGCCCGGACGGGAAGCGCACGCGGTGGATCCGACCGTTGGCGCGTTGCGCCAACATCTCGGGCGAGGGCTCGATGTGATCGACGCGCCACATCGGCAGCGTCGGCAAGGGTTGTTCGGACATGGTGGCACTTGATCTCTAAGCGATGGAAGGGCGGAAGGTGACCGGCAGGCGCTGCGGGCAGCGAATGGCTTAGGAAGGCATGTAGACGACGTCCTCCGCAGCGTAGCCGATTCGATTATCAAGGTCGGCCAACGTGTAACTGCCTAGGCATACCGCGCGGCGAGATGCAGAACGTTATCCTGCGCCTTCGAGTTCAGGATAAGGCGAGTGTGGCGGGCCTTTGAGTCGCAGCCGGCCATCAAGATTTCCTGCGCAAGGGTCGACAAGGGCGGCGAGCCTGTTTGGTAGGGGGCGGTTTCGCCGAGGCCCCCTTCCCATAGAATGCTATCTGATGCGGATTTGACATTTTGCTTTTCTTTCTTCGTTCCATTCGTGTCATCCACGAAATGAAAGTCGGTCGGCGGCTCCCGGCCAGCAACGAAGGTGCTTCAAATCTCGTGCCAATTTGGCCGCAGCAGAAAAAAATTGTGGCAGCTTCTCAGCGGCCTAGCCTGAGGCCAGAGAAGAGCTAGGCGAAATAGGCCGGTGTCGCGGGCCAACAAAGGCGACGGAAGAGTGTCGGACAGAACGCCTCGGGCGACCTTTAGGTCGGGCTTGCGACATTCTGGTCCAGTTTCGAACATAAGAGGGCGGCAAACAGACACGATTGGGAATTCGATCCTCACGGCGCCAGGGCGCTTGCCCAAGAGCGCGCGCTCATGTTGCTGCGAGAGGCGCGTGTTCGCGATAGCCGGGCCTGCGCACCCATGAACGCTAGCGGCACACGCTACGCAATGACTGGAGTGCCCGCCAGCCTCAGGTAGTGCATCGGCTCCGCTTTCGGTTCTTCTTTGCCCAGCCCGGGCTGAAGCGCCGAATATCCGCACCCTACAGCATCGTTGTTGCCTGTGTGACGAGGCGGTATAGCGCGCGCCCGATCTTCTAAGACACGGCCTCCGAGAAGAAGGGGGCGGTCCAACAGCACCTCTATTTGAAATGGCACGCCGCTTGCTGCTCCTGGTTAGAGCACCATCAAATCACGATGAAAGCGACTTGCACCATGCCCGACGCGCGAAGCTCTAGACAGTGGCCTGAGGAGACGATGCCCGTTCCCGCTGAACATCGGGACACCGTCTCCTCCGGAAGGCCGTTCTCGGTGGCCGCTTTGCGCATGGCTGGTCCGATGCCGGCACGCCAACACGGGCCGCTCGCGCAAATGCCGTTTACCGGTTCTGTTCAGCATGTGAGTGCCCAAGAGCCCCGTCAAAGGGTCACCCAAGCCAAGGCCGGCGGGTCACTGCCACATATCGACAACACGCTGAACCAGTCCAGTGACCCGAGTCTGCGTGAAGTGACATTTCAGGCCCCCACATGCTTGCGATATTGGCTACTTCCGGCCGCTATCCCTTTTCCAAACGCACGATCGCGAGTGACCGATCCCGCTTCCGGCGCCATAGCCGGGGGAACCAAGCGGCTCGACGGTGTCCAGCTCGCTCAGATCGATTGCGTTCGGGTGGCCAAGACCAGCCGCCAAGACCTTCCTATACGTCGGGAGGGAAAAAGGAGGTTGCGACCCGCGAGGTCCTCATTCCGTGCCGGGAATACGAGCCTTTGCTCGGTATTGCGCCAGCCTCTGCCAGAATTCAGCGCCAGTTTTCTTCTTTAGGAGCAACTTGATGACAGTTCAAAAGAAAGTTCCCTTCGTCACCTTTCTCACGCGTGTTCACGATAAGTCAGTCCAGGGGACAAATCCATATCGCTGGCAAGAAAAGACATCTGACGACTACTTTGCCGGCAAGCGGGTCATCCTGTTCTCGCTGCCTGGCGCCTTCACGCCGACCTGCTCGACCTACCAATTGCCCCAGTTCGAAGAGCTCTATGATGAGTTTGAGAAGGAGGGAATTGACGCGATTTACTGCCTCTCAGTCAACGACGCCTTTGTCATGAATGCGTGGGGGAAGTCCTTGGGTCTGAAGCAGGTCGAGCTCATCCCCGATGGCTCAGGCGAGTTCACACGCAAAATGGGCATGCTGGTCGCCAAGGACAATCTCGGCTTCGGGATGCGCTCCTGGCGCTACGCCGCCCTGATCAACAATGGCGTGGTGGAGCATTGGTTCGAGGAGGAAGGTTTCTCCGACAACTGCGAGGCCGACCCCTATGGCGTCTCGTCCCCGCAAAACGTTCTCGAAACGCTGAAAGCCGCCGCATGACCTAGAATACGTCTCAGTGGTGCCATTGCCGGCCCCAAGAGGCTCCTCGACAGGATTTTCGCGCTCACCATGCAATCCTCAGCAAGCCTGCTTCAGCGCCAGAAGCAATCCATGGTCGCATCGCCTCAACTCATTGAGTCGATTCGCCTGCTGCAACTGGCGCATACTGAACTGCATCAGTTCGTGGAGCGGGAAATCGAGAAGAACCCGCTTTTGGAATCTGCATCAAGCGATGGCGGGCCTTTTGACGACGTCTCGATTTCGGGAGCGGATCAGCCTGTCGGCCCTGGCGCAAACGCCGTTGAAGGACCGACCGGGGCAGGGTCGGCTGAACGGCTCGGGCAATGGAAATCACTCGGCAACACGACCAACAACCCGCCGGGCAATGGCCCTTCCCTCGACGAGTTTGCCACCCTCGCCGAAACATTGCACGACCATGTCGCTCGTCAGATCGCCCTCACTGCGTTCACACCACAGGAGCGGCTGATCGCTGGCCAGCTTGCCGCCGATCTGGAAGACACTGGCTATCTTCGGGCAAACCTTTTGGAGCTGGCCGAGAGCCTGAATGTCCATGAGGCTGTTGTGGAACGGGTTCTCGGAACCTTGCAGCAATTTGATCCACCGGGAGTTTTTGCGCGAAGTCTCAGAGAATGCCTCGAGATTCAGTTGCGCCAGCGAAATCGGCTCGACCCGGCAATGGCAGCTTTGGTTGCCAATCTTGAAATGCTTGCGCGACGCGATTTTGAGGCACTGAAGCAGCATTGCGGCGTCGATGAAGAAGACCTTCTCGACATGATGCATGAGATTCGGGCGCTCGATCCCAAGCCTGGGAACCGATTCCAATCCGGTGCGTCTGAATCAATCATACCCGACGTCTGGGTCACGCCCTCGCCGCAAGGCGGGTGGCAGATCGAACTTGATCCCGCCACACTGCCAAAGCTGCTGATCAACCAAAGCTACTATGCCGAAGTGTCGCGTCAAACTCCCCAAAATTCAAAAGATAAAGCATTTCTCGACGAATGCTTGCAAAACGCGACCTGGCTGATCCGCAGCCTCGATCAGCGCGCCAAGACCATTGTTAAGGTTGCGGCTGAAATCGTGCGTCAGCAGGATGCCTTTTTGGAACATGGCGTCGCCCACCTGCGGCCTCTCAATCTCAGAACCGTCGCTGACGCGATCGGCGTGCACGAGTCGACGGTAAGCCGGGTGACCTCGAACAAGTACATGCTTACCCCGCGCGGAGTCTTTGAACTGAAGTATTTTTTCACCGTCGCGATCGCGTCCTGCCAAGGCGGCGATGCGCACTCCGCCGAAGCTGTCCGGCATCGGATCAAAGCGATCATTGCCGCAGAATCTCCCGGCGACGTGCTTTCCGATGAGGACATCGCTGTCCGGCTGAAGGAAACCGGCATCGATGTTGCGCGCCGCACCGTCACAAAATATCGCGAAGCAATGAACATCCCCTCCTCCGTGCAACGCCGCCGGGAAATGCGCTTGTGTTTTTAGATTTGGGTCAAGGCAGCCAACATCACGTTGCATTGCATCAAAGTGGAGACTTCGTTCATGACCCAATCCGCAGCAGGCGTCATGGACGCTGTTCTGCACGACCCAGAAAAGCCCGTCCCACCGTCTGGTCCCGCATGGGGTGCGGTCATTTCGCTTTCCTTGGGCACCTTCGGGCTGGTCACGGCAGAGTTTCTGCCTGTCAGCCTGCTCACGCCCCTCGCGCATGATCTCGGTATCAGCGAGGGAGCGGCTGGACAGGCGATGACGGCAACAGCTATCGTCGGGGCGATCTCGGCGCCGACGGTGGCCATCATCACAAAGCGCCTGGACCGCAGGACCGTCATGTGGACCATGACGCTGCTGCTGATCCTGTCGGACGTTCTGGCGGCCGGCGCGTGGTCGCTGGCGGCTCTCCTGACTGCACGCGTCGTGCTCGGCATAGCGCTCGGAGGCTTCTGGTCGATGTCGGCAGCACTGGCGATGCGGCTCGTTCCAAGCCACTTCCTGCCGCGCGCCATGTCGATCATCCTCACCGGCGTTTCCGTAGCTACCGTCTGCGCAGCTCCAATCGGCGCTTATGTCGGCGATATCTGGGGATGGCGAAGCGCCTTCGTGCTCGCCGCAGCCGGCGGCGCCGCTACACTGCTCGTGCAACTCATAACTATTCCGAGACTGCCTCCGATTGGAGTGGCTAGCTTCCGCAGCCTGCTGGATGTGGCCAAGATTCCGATGGTCAAAATTGCGCTTTTGGTCATCCTGCTGGTCGCTTCCGGCCACTTCGCCGGAATCACCTATATCCGCGCCTTCCTCGAGAAGATTCCCGCGCTGGATGTCGAAACGATCTCGCTTGTGTTGCTTGCTTTTGGCATCGGCGGATTCTTCGGCAATTTGGCCGGCGGGCTTCTGGCCGAGTACAGTCTCAAGGCAGTCGCTGCCCTTGCACCGCTGCTCATAGCGATAGCCGCTGTTTCGCTGCTGACGGCGGGAGCATCGGCCTCGGCCTCGGCGATTGCGGTTGCCGCGTGGGGCTTTGCTTTCGGCGCGGTGCCGGTGGGATTGCAGACGTGGATGGTGCGGCGCGCCGCTCCCGAGCAGGCCGAAAGCGCCGGTGTGCTGATGGTCGTAGCGTTCCAAGTGGCAATCGCAGCCGGCGCGATTTTCGGCGGACTATTGGTGGACAATGCCGGGATTACCAGTGCCATTGCCTACAGTGCTGTTGCCACGTTCCTCGCCGCCCTGACAGTGTTCCTGCTCGGCCCGAAGCGGGAAACCTAGACCGCCTGACAGAAGAGGCCTCAGCAGCGCAGCGGGACGAGAGATGCAATCGCATGCACGGCGCGGCGCGATCCTCCGCATGATTACGCATGGACCAGCGCAAGCGCCTCGCCGGCTTCACCTCCGGGCCACGCGACCGACACCGGTTGTCGACAAAGCACCTCGGTGCGCGGCATCTGCCGCACCGTTAAAGCCAACGTACAGCGACCTTAGAGGCTCGCGCATACGCATCTGAGACACTCAAGGGTAGAGATGTCCCAAAATGCAAGACGATAAGAAAGCCTCTCGGTTTGGCGTTGATCGTTGACACAAGTGCTATATCAGCGGTCTGCGTCACTGAGCTCCACGTCAGGAACATACTGTCGGATGCCAGACTATCCGAATCGACGGACGATGCAGTGTTCATCGAACTGCGCAGCAGACTGATTGAATCTACGGCGTGATATACGCTGAATTCGAGCAATCGTACAAAATTGGCCGCACTGAGCTGGCGCAAACATCGATGTCGTACGTAACGCGATACGATCTCAAGCAGGTTCGCGGAGGAAAACGAGTTCGTCACAGCTCTGCGCGCCGGCGAGTAAGGACTGATTGCACGATTGCGAAGCATGAGGGACCATTACTACCGACTTGAGCATCGTTTGGAGGACTGCGATATCCCCACATGAGAGATTGGGTTCGGCACCGAAAGCAGCAATGCCGATCCATCGCGACCCTGAGCTTTAGCCTCCGGACGTTCGGCGCTTGCTTGCCAATCAACCAGCGCCGTCGGGCCAGCGGATCTCGAATCCGCCGGTTCCAATGGGCCAGGCCAAGGCCAAAGCCGTTGTCAAACGCCAGACTTAGATCGTTCTTGCTCGTCACCTTCGCACCGACGAGAATTACCTGTCGGCCAGTCCACCGCTGATGCTGGCGGTAGTCGAGCAACTGGCCGATCGCGGCGCGAATCGCGAAGCGCATCGTAGCCGCATCAGCAGGCTTGATCTCGACCATCACTTCCGGCATTGCGTCAACCGCAACCGAAGGTCGTCGCGAAAACAAGCGGGAAAATCAATCCGCGGATATCGCTCGCTGAGAAACGCTACGAACTGTTTGTGCAGACTGTCATGCTGAGGATGGACATTGATCTCGTACTTCCGCACATACCGTTTGTAGACGTCGGACGCTGCCGCTCCAGCCGGTCGGCCACGACCTCCATCATGATCGGGCGATGCCCCGACGGGAGCGACTGGCTCGCCTTCGATAAATGCCTTTACTCTCTTGACGAATGCTCTGGCGGATCGATCTGTCGTATCGTTCGCATACCACCAGCTTGCCTGGCCGCTCCACCCTTTGCCACGGTGCCTATCCTCCGGGGGCAGCACGAATGCATTTTCGGCGAGTGTCCTAGCCCTGAACGACCTGATCTTATCCTTGTAGTGCTGGGCGGAAGGGTTACGCCCCTTGAAGTGCTGGCGGTGGCGATACAGTCGCGCACCGCGATACCACCCGACCACCACGCGCGGATCTTTGCCTTCCTCCGGAGCCGTCCAAACGATGTCGATCCCGTCGACAAATTCGTCGTGCTTGCCTGAACCCAGATTCTGGATGCGCACCTGCCGATCCAATTCGCCCTTAATCGTCTCGAAGCGCCGTAAACGTACCCGTCATCGGCTGCAACAAAGTTGCATTCTTCCGCGCAATAACCCTGCTTACTCGGAAATGCCCCGCCACCGAGAGGCGGGTCATCCGCGCTCCGCCCGGCGTAGTCGTTCATCCACGCAACATTGCAGAACAAAATAGGCATTTCTCAACCTCTATGGGACGTCATGACGGATTCGATCGAAAGTTCCTATGTCAGACGAGTTGGTTAGTTGAACCGTTTTGAGGCGAATTCTAATCGAGCCTAATCCAGCTGGTGAATGGTAGATTGTGGCACAACAGCCTTGGCGATTTCACATAGGTGCTTGTGGTGCGTGAGATAGATGACCTGACCTGTGTTCGCCATCTCCCCAAACAATCTGAAAACCTCCTCCGAGCGAATATGGTCAAAGGTTTCCATGATGTCGTCGGCGATGAAGGGAACCGAGGGCCGGAATTGCGCGAACTCGTAATAACCGGCGAGCCTCAGTGCCAGGTAGAGCTGAAAGCGCGCGCCCTTCGAAAGCGCGTCAGCGAGCTTGGATTGCCCGTCGCGCTGCACCGCGATGAGAACCTCCCCGCCTTTCACGGGCTGGGTTGTAAGGCCTGAATACTGCCCACGGGTCATTAGCTTGAATGCGTCTGATGCACGCGCCATCATCCCCGAACGGTGGTTCTCACGGTAGATCCGCAAAGCATTTCCAGCCGACATGATGCCGAGCTTCAGCTCGATGTAACGAACGGCCTTCTCCTCGATTTCCAACAGAGTTGTGCGCCGTTCGGCATCCAGGTGTGCAACCGCGCTGTCGCCGCCGATGGCGTCCAGCTTATCGGCCGCGCGTGTCTGCCGGATCAGCTGTTGCTGGATCATCTCATCGAACTGGCGAAGCCGCTGCTCGCCCTCAGCCTTCTCGACCGTGAGGCTGTCGAAATCGATCGCGTCCAGGATCGAGCGTGCCTCCTCGAATCCGTCGACTGCAAGTTCCGCCACTACCCGTTCCTCAAGGTCAGCGACGGCAGCGCGCAATCCATCCCGCTCGCGCAGCAGCTCATCGCGTTCGACTACCTCGGACAAAGTGGCGACGCCAAAAACGCCCAGCACTTCGTTCTTGCGGCGTTCGTGCGCCGAAATCTCCTTGTCGAGGATGTCGCGCGCCTCCTTCAGGCGCTTCAGGTCGTGGCCGAGGCTTGCCTTCGTTTCGCGTGTCCGCTCGGCGCGCTCCAGGCGCTCGGCAAGGCGGATGGCCAACTGCTCCGGCTCGCCATCCTCCGTCGGCTCGTCGGCTTCAACCGCTACGGCGATGACCTCGACCAGAAAATTAGCCCTGTCGGCCGCCATCTTGTCGATACGCAGCTGCAGATCGTCCCGTTCCTGCAGGCTTCTTGACAGTTCGGCCAATTGATCGAGCACAGTGCCGACGCCGGATGCTGAGAGCCCGCTTTCGAGCCAAGTTCCCTTGAGTGCTTCGACAATGCCGGCCAGCCATTCCTCCTCGCGACGCTCCGCCACGCCTACGGCAACCCGTCGGGCCGCTAGATCCTCTTCCTTGGAGCCCACCATTCTGAGCGCCTCGGCATACTCTGCGTCCACCTTGCGCTGCCGATCCAGAAACAGCTCAGCGATGGCCATGATTGCTTCGAGGGTGTCGCCGGGCTCTGATACTATGCCGACGCTTTCCAGCGCTGCTCTCATTTCCAAGCGTATCTGCTCGCCGGCGTCAGCGGCTCGCTCCGCCTTCCTGCGGAGAAGTTCGATCTGCTCCCAGGCAGCGAGCGCATCGCTGCGCGCCTCGATCTGATCCTCGATCCTTTCGATCAGGCGCTCAGACGAAGGTTCCACGGCGTCTCCGAGCAGGTCTCTGGCGGCCGCGCGGATTTCCAACAATTGGGTATCCACATCCTTGCCGAGCTGTGTGCGTTGGATGCCGTTGCGTGACAGGTTGGCCGCGACCTCGGCCAGTTCGCGAGTCGTTGCCCGGATCTCGGCAAGATCCGCCGCGCCGGCCAGCCGGCCCGCGCTGGCAATGTCATCGCGCGCCAGTGCCACGGCGAAATCGTCAGCGGTGTCACCGGTCAGCGCTGCGCGGTGCGTTGCCCACGCATCATCGCGGACACGGCGGATCGCGGCAGCCCCATCATCGTCGACAACGTCGACCGAGGCACGAAGGGCATCCAATCCAGCCTTGAGCATGGCATGGTTGCCCTCGTATTCGGCGAGGCGTTCGGCAAGTACGGCGGTGTTTCTTGCCAGTTCTGACGCTACTGTCTTCCAGGCGGCAATGTGCCCGGCGCTCGGAACCGCGACGTTGGCGAGAGCAAGGGCATCTCCTCTCCATGGACGCAAGCGCGCGAGCGACACCTCCCATCGAATTGTTCCCGCATCTTCTGCCTCGCGAGCCGTCCTGATCTCCGCCAGGTGTCCGCTTGCTCGCGCTTTCGACAAAGCCGAGCCCAGCCTTGCCCTGGCAGGTTCGGGCACTGCCCTTTCCTCGCCGACCCGCTGCCTTGCCGCCTGCAGCGCATCGAGTGCTGCCGCCGCCTCGTCGCGGGCGGCGCGCACCCCGGTAGCAATCCCGGACCTCTGCTCGACCATAGCGCGAACGACGCCAACGGTGACGGCAGGCAGAAGCAGCGCGGCAGGATCCGGCTCGGAAGATCGACCCAAGGCGGCTAGGCAGCTTGCCACGGTGTTGTTGAGGATTTGCAGCCCCATCCTGCGAGTGGGCAAGTCAAAGCCAGCCGCGGTATGGCGCACTTTGCTCTCCGCAAGCCCGCGGATTCGTTCGGAAATCGACAGGATCGATTCATCCTCATCGACCGCAGTGACTTTTGCCGCCAAGCGCTGGACCTCGTCGATGTTTGCGGACAGCCGCGTTCTGAGGCTGGCATCGTCATCGATGAGTCCGGTGACACTACCCGTCCACGTGCGAGCTGGGGAGGCGATGTCCGGCAGCTCATTCAGCCGGGCAATCTTGCGCCGGATATCCGCCCGCATCGGCGCAGCACGCACGTAACGAGCAATGGTATCCAGCCTGGCCACCAGCACCGCTCGGTCACTGATGGTCCGGTCGTATTGCTGCGCTGCATCGAGACGTTCGGCCTCCAGGCCCTCGTAGGTTGATGCAAGGGTATCGATCGCATCCCTGCGCGACTTCACGTCAACAAGGCGCTTCTTCAGGAGCGCCAGTTCGGTGCCATGCGCCTGCTTCCGATACAGAGCGTCTGCTTCGGCCTCGAGGGTGTTCAACGTATCACTTGCGTTCCCAAGACCGGCGCTTGCCGTGAAGAGGAGCTTGCCGAGGTCGCCCCGCGACTCCAGAATCAACTTCCCGCCCGCTTCCAGCGTCTCGTCATCGAGTGAGAACATCGTCGTGTAAGCGTCACGCGACAGTCCGGCGAGATGCGCCGTGATCGCCACGTCGCTCACCGGTTGGCCCGTCGCGTTCAATAGCGAATTAGTACGCTGTTTCGTACGCGTGAACGTGTGCTCGGAGCCGGCCAGTTCCAGCACGCCGCCAATGCGCATGGCGCTGTACTCGTGCAGGAAGTTGTAGCGGCTCCGTTCCTCGATGCCGAACAGCAAGTCTAAGTAGGCGGAAAGCGCGGTCGATTTGCCGGCCTCATTCAGGCCGAACACGATATGCAGGTCAGGTCCGGATTCCGGTTTGGGTCCGAAGTCGATCGTACTATTGGTGAACTTTCCATAGCGAATGAGGTCAAGTCGCCGCAACCTCATGACGATCCACCGGACTTAAGGCGGGCAGTGACCAAGTCCGCACCCTTGGAAAGCACCTGATCGAGGAACTGCTCCAGCCCGGCTTCGTCCTTCCCAGCAAAATCCCGTCCGTCAGCCGGAAGGTCGGCGACCATCTTTTGGACGAACGCCCTCGCCTCAGCGCGGAAGGCCTCCGAGGTGGCATCGGCACGCATTGATTGCCCGAGTTCGAAAATCGGATCAGCAATATCCTCGGCGGTCTCCGTCCGAGGCGGCGCGAGGTCAAGCTCGAGCTTCTCCACCCACGTATGGCCCAGCTGTTCCGCAGCCTGTTCGGCTTCGGCAAGAAGGAGGTCCCTGTCGCGGATCAGCGCCCATAACAATGGTGACGTCCCTCTCAGGCCAACGCGGGCCACAGCATGACGCGATCGGACGGTGGCCCGCATCTCTTCGAGCGCGAAACGAATACGCGCGACGGCCTCGGGCCACTCCACCGCCCCGGTAAGGTCGACGCTCACCCGTTCGAACTGCGCAACGCTGGTCAGCCGTTCCTCGATCTCCACCGAACGGTCGTCGCGCACCGTCACCAGGGTGACTGATTTCTCACCCGCCTCGTTAATATCCCTCCCCTGAGGTATTCCCGGCATCACCACGGTGCTTGCGCCGGAATAGACTTGACGAACATGAATGTGGCCGAGGGCCCAATAGTCGAAACCGTGGGCGTGCAGGTCAGCGATGCTGCAGGGCGCGTAAACGTCGTGACCGGGCGATCCAGCCAGACTGGTATGCATGATGCCTATGTTGACGGCCCCTTCACGAGCAGCCGGATATTTGGTCAGCAGGCTGTCCGGGGCCTTTGGGTTCGCAAAGCTCAAACCGTGGAAAACGATGTCCAGACCGCCGGCTGTCTGCAATACCGACTGAGCACGACCGCCGAAGATGGTAACGGTGTCGGGAAACACCAGCTGTTTGGAAATCCGCGACAAGGCGTCATGATTGCCGCGGATCTTGAAAACCCTGATGCCGGTCTGGTGCAGGCGTGTCATTTGCGATGCCAGAAACCGCGCAGTTTTCATCGAGGTCTGCTCGCCATCGTATAGGTCGCCAGCAATGACCAACGCGTCGACTCGTTCCTCAAGGCAGAGATCCACTATCGAAACGAATGCCTGGCGGCTGGCGTCGCCCACGAGCCCGGCAAGATCGGGATTTCGCATCGCCAGCGAACGAAGCGGCGAGTCGAGATGAATATCGGCCGTGTGTACGAATCGAAATGCCATTCGGCCTCCGCCAGGGAAAGAGGTGTTCTGAGCTCGACTGAAATTGCAGCGAGGTCGCTGCAACGCCCCATTACACTTCGGCTAATTTCTCGCTCGTGCAGTCGCCGACCACCAACAAGCCGTCTTGGGACCGTAACAATCCCTTGGCAACTGAATCGGCGACCGCGGCCGAAATTAGCTGCTTCAATTGTGCGCTTGTGGCTTTGAAGCCCAGCATCCTCGCAACGCCTGTGGCAATTTCTTCCTCTGTCGCACCGAGATTGGATTTCACGACTTCCATAGCGCCTTGGGCGACCTCGTCCTGCGCAATCATTTCGGGCTTACGCAATCCAGGGGACACGACCGCACTGCGTTCTCTAAGACGAACAGGAGCACCCGGCTTGAAGCAGAAGTTGCCTCGACGGGCTACTGCACCACCTCTCTGTGCTATGCCTACACCTCGCTCGATTGCATCCTGAATCCTGCCACCGGCCCGCTGCAGACCCCACGCGTCCCGAATACGCGAAACTATTTCGTCGACATGGATTGGTGTTTCTGTAGCCACGACCTGCTCGACCAGCCCGGCCATGATTCCGCTGGGCGTCTCGTGGAGTTCGAACGATCCCGGTCGCCTTAGCTGAGTCTCTTCGTAGGCTCGATTGGGAGTCTCGGATCCGTTTGTGCTCTCGAGACCGATTTCCGTCACGTTGCCCCGGTCGACCATAACAACCTGAACGGCTACAGCACGATTTCTCTGAACCCCCAATTCGGCCCGCTCATCGAGTTCCTTTCTGGCAGCCTCAATCGCTAGTATGGTTCGCTCCAGCTGCTCATGAGGTCGTTGGAACCAGTCAGCGCTCCAGATCCGATGAATAATCCAACCATGATCCTCAAGGACGGATTGCCGTAGCCGGTCTCGATCTCTGGCCGAGCGCGACGAATGATATTCTGCACCATCGCATTCGATGCCGAGTATATACCGGCCTGGCCTCTCTGGATCCGCAACCGCGAGGTCGATGAAGAAACCGGCAATGCCCACCTGAGCATGAACCTGATAACCTTTTTCGATCAGCGCGTTGGCTACCTGTTCTTCAAAGATCGAATCCATTTCGCGAACCGTGGCCTGGGCAAGCGAAATTCGCCCTGTTCTCGCGTAGTGCAAGAAGAGCTTGAAGGCGAAGATGCCTTTCCCTTTGCCACGCTCCAGGTCGATGTCTTCGTCTGTGATGGACGCGAATACTTCGCAGCTGCGCTTGGCTCGGCTTATGAGGACGTTGAGCCGACGCTCGCCGCCTTCCGCACCAAGAGGGCCGAAACGCATGGCCATGTATCCCTGCGCATTCTTGGCATACCCCACCGAGATCATGATCACGTCGCGCTCATCGCCTTGAACATTCTCAAGGTTCTTGACAAAGAATGGCTCGCTGGGATGCGCGTGAAAGAACTCCTCCGTATCGGGATTTAGTCGCCGCAGCGCTTCGAGTTCATCCTGGATCGCGCGGCGTTGGCTAACCGAAAATGTTGCAACGCCTAGAGTCTCTTGCGGGTTCACCTTCGCATGACGGATGATCGCTTCGGCTACTGCTCTCGCCTCTACCGGATTGGCTCCTGTGCCACCGGAATCGAAGACCCCCTCCGGCACATGATGAAACCGCAACCCCATGCCTGCCTCTTGGGTATAGGGGCTTGGCACGATGAAAAGCCGGTTCTCGTAGAACTGGCTGTTCGATACGGCGATCAGAGATTGGTGACGGCTACGGTAGTGCCAGCGGAGCATACGCTGCGGCAAGCCGCGGGCCGTGAACAGGCCGAGGATGCTTTCGATGTCGGCGACCTGCGCGCCCTCACCCTCGTCATCTTCAGACTGCGAGCCTGTCATCTTCGCGAAGAATGTCGTGGGTGGCAGTTGGCGTTCGTCGCCAACAACGACCACCTGATTGGCCCTGGCGATCGAGCCAAGCGCGTCCACAGGCTGTATCTGAGACGCCTCGTCCATCACAAGCAGATCGAAGGACATCCTGCCGGGCGACAGGAATTGGGCCACCGAAAGCGGGCTCATCATGAACACTGGCTTGAGTGCCTGGATGGCAGGCCCTGCCTTCTGCATCAACTGCCGGATAGGCATGTGGCCCCGTCTGCGCGCCATCTCAGAACGAAGCAGTCCGACTGGTCCAGCTCCGCCGTCTCTTGAGGGAATTTTTCGGTGATGAGCCGTCACAACTTCAATGGCACCGGCCTTGATCCTCTGTCGGTCCAGATCCGCGAAGTCACGTACAGCCCTGGAATGCAGTTCCCCGTCGAACCTTGCCAGCTCCGGCTCATCGGTCGCCATCGCTAGAAACATTCGTTCGTAGTAGGCCATATCGAAGACTGATCGCGCCGATCCTGTTGTAATCTGGCCGTCGGCTAGGCCGTCTATCAACTGTCCCAGTCCAGCCTTTCGGGCCGTTTCGGATCGCTCTTCATAGGCAACCCATTTCGAGAGCTGTTCCTGATGATCGAGCCACCCCGCCAGTCGAGAAACAACCTCGACTATCGCGACGTCTGGAAAATCGTCTACTCCAAACAAGGAGGGAGCATCGGCTTTCAAATCCCCTGCAAGCGCCTTCAATTCCCGCGCTGCCGCTTGGGCCGCTTCACGCGCTGAACGCGCCAAGTTTGCGATCTCTTTTCTTTCAGGCAACCGCGCAGCCAAATGCCGGATTGAGCCATTTTCTCTCAGCCAAAGTTCGGCTTGCGCGAGAGCGGCCCAATCGGATCCTCGACCGAGCCACGACGAGCCGAATGCGAACTTGCCAAGGCTTTCCCCGTCGTCGATCTCTTGAGCAAGCGCTTGTAGTCTGCCTAGTCGGCGCAGTATCTCCACCCGCTCACTGATCAGATCTGGAACGTCAGTCAGAACCTGTCGTGACGCGTCATCGGCTTGAGCTACAGTGCTTGCCTTCGCTTCCATCAGTTGCAGCGAGGCCCGCTCGGCGGAAGCCACGTCACCTAGCATGGATGACGCAAGGTGGCCTAAATCGTTCCAGAACCCCTCGATAATCGGCTGACCGATGTCGATCACCTTACGAACTCGGACCGCACGCGCGCCCGCTTCAGAGCGCTCCGCCATCCGCCCGGCTATAATTCGCGGTTCCGAGCCAAGTCCCCTCAGCGTGCGCATCCACTCCACTAAGGCCTGGAGTGGTGCCGAAGACGATCTCTCCCCGCGCCAATCGGCTCCGAAGGCGGAACGGCCAAAGGCGTCGCCTTCGCGCACTTTTGCTGCGGCCGCCTGGCCCTTCATCAGAATGTCGAGGAGACCCACTATCTCCGCCGCAGGCGCGCTAGGGGCTACCAAAATAGTCCGCACAAGTGCAGTGGCGCGACGGTAGTCGCCATTCAATGCTTTCAATATTCCCGTGTGCGTGGCGAGCGCTTGCCGCGCCGCGGCCACGTTGGTACTCCACGCGGCATCAACAACCTTGCCCTGAAGCTCGGCTCTAGCAGTCTCTAGCGTTGCTACGCTGTCGGCAAGGTCACCAGCCTGTTCCAGCCCGGAGTCCCAAACTGTGGCTGCGAATGCCTCAGGGCTCGCATCGGGGGCTGCCGCAACTCTCTCGCCGGTCATCACTAGCCTGAGGAGTCCTGCAAGCGTGTCCGGTAAAACCGTAGACCCCAGTTCTTGATTTAGCCGCTCAGCTTCTTCCCGTAAGCGTGGGAGCAACACGGTTAGCTGGCGCGCACGAACGAAACCATCTTTCGGAAAGTCTGAAGGAAGCTTAGCAAGCTCTGTCTCGAGACCTTCGATTGGCGTGTCGATAGCCGTCGCCACCAACTGCTCCGACAGTTCCTCGGATTTGCGGTTGAAATCCGTTCCTGACCAGAGAAGCGATGAAGTGTCTTTCGGACGCTCATCCCATACCGGCGAGACGAGCGCCTCGGCAGGAAGCCCAGGCGCGGACGCAAGAAGTTCAGCGCGATCTTCTATCTCACCGCTGTCGCTGAGAATTTGCGGAGGCTCGGCCTCGATCCGCTCAGCAATATCGACCAGTTTGGCGTGCAGCGCCTTGGCTTGATCCAGCAACGCCGCGATGCGTGGGACGAGCCTCTCAATGGTCGTTGGAAGAACGACATCCAGGCCAACTCCCCTCCATGGGTGGTGGATGGGCAAGCCGATCTCGTTGATCCGTTGAGAGACCTCATCGAGCAATTTGCGACGTTGCGAAACGCCATCATTTGTCCAGCTTGTGGCGTCCGTAAGTTCGATGTCCACGGGTTTCTGACCGGCCTGCCTTAGGCGGGTCAGCTGACCTAGAACCTGATAAGCGGTGAGTTCGGAGGCTCCATATGGAACATGCATCCTTGTAGCATGTGCATTGAGTTTATCCCTAGCCTCCAGCAGGCGTTCAGTAAGAGAAGAAGCCAGCTGTCCGCGAGGCGATCCGAGTTGCCAGGTGCGCCGCAACTCCTCCAGCATCATGCGCTTGTTTGCCTTGTTGCTATGGAGCTCGAGGCAGGCGTCGCCCACCCCCGCAGTGTCAAGCCGTCGCTTCACGACCTCAAGTGCGGCCATTTTTTCCGCAACGAACAGCACGGTCTTTCCGTCGGCAACGGCCGACCCGATAATGTTCGCGATCGTCTGCGATTTTCCTGTCCCGGGAGGACCTTGGATAACGAGGTCGCGACCCTTTCTTGCATCATGGATCGCCAGCGTCTGAGAACTGTCACTGTCGACGATATGCAACATTTCGGCAGGCGCAATATGCGGATCAATCGCAATGTCGTCCGACATCAGCGGTTCGCGTGTTTCGAAACCATCTGAAAGAAGCGAGCGGATCTTCGGTTGTTCGATAATCTTTGCGCCATCCGGCCAGAGATCCGGATCCAGGTCACGGTACATCAAGAACTTAGCGAACGAGAAGAAGCCGAGCACCATATCATCGGCAAGCACCTGCCAACCCTCTTTGGTCGACACTGCTTCGGCAACGGCATCGAGATAGGCCGAGACGTCGAAGTCGTCTCCTACTTCAAAACGCGGCAGGGCGAGCTTGTGGATACGGTCGAGATAGAGTTCCAAGGAGAGGTTTGCGGTAAGATCTTCCGGACGAGCTCGCAGCCGAAACTTTTCTCCAGCGGCCCCTCGCTCAAGCCGTACCGGCACCAAAATGAGAGGAGCCTGACGGATGTTTTCTTTGTTGTTCGGGTCAATCCACTTCAGCATGCCAAGGGCCAGAAAGAGGATATTGACGCCCTGCTCTTCCTCAAGTGTGCGGGCATCGTGGTAGAGATCAAGGAGCCGGCGCTGCAGCCCCGTTGGGGTCATCCTCGTCTGAAGCTTGGTGTCAGAATGTCGCGCAGACACCCCTCTATCGTCGAATCCTTCGTCCTCAGGCTGAGCAAGAGCAACGGGGGAATAGTCGATTTCCTCGTCTGGAGGGCTGCTTTCAACCTGGCCTGCCTTCGGCCGATCCGGCTTGCCGGCCAGGAAGGTAAAAGCCTTTCCTTCGCTCACCAGCAATCGATAGATCTCAGACGACCTCTCGTCGACAATATCGATCGTCTTCGCGCTCTTTGAAAACCGTGGCACATTCAAAAGTCGGTTGCGAGCAGAAAGGTCGAGCAATTCCATCCTGGCTCGCTCGAGCTTTTCCTTTAAAGGCAGATCGCTTTGGAAGACCGATTTTTCAACTTCCGACACTCACACCCCCCTGATAGGCTGGACACATAGAGCCTACACAAGGGCTGTCCGCAACATAAAATGCTCGTTTTTCAACTTCGAATGGCTGCCACCAACACTTCAATCGTTTTAGTATTGTGAGCACCGCGGCTTAGTGGAAAAATTGCGGATGTTTGTTTAATGTTCCGGACACTTCGCATCCCCACCTTGATCTCGAGGTTCCCTTTCGGACAAAATGCCATCATACCTCTGGACGAGGTGTTGGCAGCTCTGGCATCTGCCTCGCCGGCCACGACCAACTGGCGCACAAGCCGACTTCTTTTTCAATCGGCCCTCCTAATCGCATTCCGAGAAAACTTGTAGGCTCCAGCGCGGAAAGATGGTCGTGTTCACGAAAAGGGCAACTACAAAGTCGTGACTTCGGGCTGATCTGCGAAGGCACCATGGTGTTCAAAGCGCCGAACTACAAGGCAAACCAGCGCCAGCGAAAAAGGCGCCTACGAAGCGTGCAGAGGCACGTTAGAAATCATGCAGCCTGCGTTTCGCAAAGGATCGGAAATTGAATAACAATCGCTATTCTCATCGTCGCCGCGCGCGACCAAGGCGCGGCGCGGAACCAATCGTCCGCAGACGTTTCTTTCCAGATGTGCCCTTGCCTCTGATCCTGGTGATGGTGGTGGCCTTGGCTGCTTACGCGACCCACTATTTTACAGGCTCGGGCGACCAGTTACGCGGTCTGGATATAGCAAACTCGACCGGGTCGAGACCGGCGCCGATTGTAGGCATAGCATCGGTGATTGATGGAGACACGATAGAGATCCACGGGCAGCGCGTCCGCTTCAACGGCATCGATGCACCCGAAAGCCGCCAATACTGCAATGACGCTAGCGCACATCAATACCCCTGCGGGCGCCAGGCGGCCGAAGCACTGGCGAATTTCCTTGCGGCTTCGCAGCCTGTCCAATGCACATTTGTTTCATGGGATCGGTACCGTCGCTTCGTCGGTGATTGTCGGCGCGCGGACGGTGTCAGCGTCGCGTCCTGGATGGTCGAACATGGCCGAGCCTTGGACTGGCCCCGCTATAGCCACGGCGCCTATGCGCAACAGCAAACTAATGCTGAAACCGCAAAGGTTGGAATCTGGATTGGGACTTTTGACAACCCTTGGGATTGGCGCGAACAACATGCCGAATCTGCGAGCCCAACCAAAAGCCCCCTTGGGCTTGTCAGCCGTCGCCAAGTAGCACAGAGCTACTCATGCCAACCTCGCCGCTTTTGCACGGAGATTTCATCTTGCGAAGAAGCGCGTTGGTATCTCGCCAACTGCTCATGGGGGAGCAAGTTGGATCGAGATAGCGATGGGATTCCATGCGAAGGCGTTTGCTGACCTGGCCATGCTTTGAGCCATCGCCACTATCAGTCCCTTGAGTGCGCGTTCAGCGTTATGGATTGGCGGTCGGAGCTTCGATGCAATTGCGCGAGTGCCGATAGAGCCTGGCAAAAGGGCTGGCTGACGTTTGTCTTGGAAAATTCCACCAGCTCGTTAAGTCCGGACGGGCTAGAAAACCGCAACGCTTCGTAGCGGCAGACAGGGATCTGCCGATTGTCTTTGAAGCGCTTGTCGGGCCCGCCGTTTTTGTTTGGGTGAGCCCAGGTGTAGCTCACGATCTCCGCATCAGATGGAACTTTGCCGGTCTCGATGAAATTACTCGGGGCGAATTGGGTCTGCAGATCGGCATATCCGACTGCGCCGTATCGGTTTCCGTCCTTCACCAAGACGAGGTCTGGCATGAAATAAAGGACTTGCCGGCCGACATGGAGCGAAGGTGGAGTGACGTTGCTACGAACAATTTTAGGCAAGGAGCTTTCAAGCGTGGTCGGCTTTTTGTCGACCAACATCGTCGCGCCCGCATTTCGCTTCCAAGCCGTCAGTTCCTCTATTTTGCCGCCGGCGGCGACATGCCATTTCCCTGCGCAGCCAGTGAGAGTTTCGAACGCGCCGACAAGTCGCCCGTAGGCAGCCTCCGCGTCTTTTTCCAGATCGTAATAGAGCACGCTTACCCGGCGGTAGCTGTCAAACCATTTGCCAATGAGCATACCCGGCACAACGGCACCGACGCCCAGCGCCGGTGCGGCACCTCCGAGCTTGGTCCCCACAAGGAAACCTGCAATCCCGAACAGAACCGCGAGTGCTACAGACAGCCGCGTCTGCGATTGCCTTGCATTGATTTCATCGAGCACATTGGCAAATGTCTCATCAAGCATCTCCACCACATCGCGGGACTCGATTTCCCTCATTACGACGCCGTCAGAGACGTACTCCGGGGGCGACGATTGTGGACGGGGTTGCGGCGCGGATGGGGTTTGAGAGAGCTGGACTACCTTCTTGGCGCTAGCCTTGCCTAAAGTGCCACGATAGTAGAGCCCACCGACGCCGGCGTGGATGTAGTGACCTCGTGGCCCAGTGCCGATGCGGAGGCCCTTCACGCCAACGGAAGCGCCAACCCCGCCGGACGAAAAGTTAAAGCGGAATGGTCCCGCACTGATCGATTTTCGAACGTAAAACCCCATAGCCCAATCCCCCAACTCAACTGCCGTACCGGCTAAGGCGCCAGTCTCTCGTCCCCATTCATGGCTTGGCGCCACCAACCGGCGCCAATTTTGATCGCTGCCTCACCCTAATCTCGATGCGCCTTCGAGCCCGCACATCGCCCATCTGCGCTCCGTCGGTGAGATGATCGCCGGGCAGGATGAGCTGACCACCAGACATCGGCAAAATCGTAAACCCCTTTAATGCGGGCATGTCACTGAGCACACTTGTAACTGAAATCGCGCGCGCCAGCCCAAGGCCGGCATTGTCGGCGGGATGGAGTGAGCCGATTTCCACTTTCCCTGACAGGACCGGTTGGAGCCCCTTGTCCATGTTGGAGGATTCGCCCGCCATTGCCTGTTCGTCCGTGTGTCCAATCACCTCAATCACGTCGACACCGTAAGAGGTCGCAGTGCCGGCGATTGTCTTCGCAAGATCGCGCAACTTTGTTTTGAACGGATCCGAAAGCTCTGCGCTTCCGGTATCGAAATTATAGCCATCCAGTTCGCTAAGACTAATTATCGGCGGCCAGTCGTGAGGTTTTGCTGCTTGCGTCTGCTCTGCAGCCTTCTTGAGCGCGTCAGTCAGATCCTGCAGCCCTTTGTCGGAGCCGATGTAACCAAATTCTTTCAAGACCTTCGCCGCATCTATCATGGCCTTAGCCTGGTCAACGCTTATGTCGTTGTTCGCAAGGACCTTCGCGACAGGGGCATTTCGCACGACCTCCTCCAGGGAAATACCTGCTTCCTTGACCGACCTAACAGCATCCTTGGCCAGGACCAGCTCGCGCCATTCTTCGTCGGGAACGGTTCCTCCGCTCGCGGGCTGAAACACCGCTTTTATCTGAGCCAGAAGCCGCTTGTTTTCGGCTTCGAGCCTCTGCACGTTTTCCTTGTTTGATTGAGCGGCTCGGAGTGCCTCATCGGTCTCTCTCTGCTTTTTCGTGATGATAGCACCGGCTGCTAGCAGCAGGCAGAACACCAAAAGCAGCATCGTCTCGGCCATGGTCAGGCCCAGTATCAAACCGCGGCCGTAACCCTTGCGCTCGAAGGCGACCGAAGTCCCACCAGCGTCGCTCACCTGCCCCACCAACTGGTTCGCTTAGGCGGCTCCGTTCGTTCGGCGGGAGGCTCGCTTCCCAGAGATTGGAAAGCGTCTGGTTCGGGCGCAGGCTCGACCCTAATCGGTGCGCTCTCGACGGTGTCATTTGCGACCAGATCTGCCAGGTGCTGTTCGATCGCGATAGGAGCGTTGAGAGGGGGAACAGGCCTCGGCGCGTGAAGGGTTCTTCCTGCCAAGGTTGCGACAAGGTCTCCGGTGTCCTTGCTTTGCTTTTGCACCACTGCAGCAAGCGCCTGGGTCAAGCGCTGTTGTGCCTGAACGCTCTCCGCTGTTTGCTCTGCGGCTGCCACAGCCCTTTCCACACCTGCGGCCACTTTAGCCACAGCATCCACGATGCCAGCCATGCGGCCTTGCTGTTCCTGCGAAGCCGTCTCTGTTTTGACAGCATACTGAGCGACCGCGCTGCCAAGGAGTTTTACTATCGGCGCCAGATCGTTCTTAAGGACCTCATCGGGGACGACAACCTTTTCCAACTTGGTGGCTACGCTGTCGGCCTGTTCACCCAGTCTGCGAACTGAAGAGGACATTGAGCTGTTGGCTTTGTCGAGCAGATCGGCTGCCGCCTCGAGGCGCTGTGCGATCGAGGAGAACTGACTTTCGATCTGCCCAAAATTATCGCTCAAAGCGTTGCTGAGCTTTCCCGAGGCCTCTTGAACCGGTTTGATCGATTCCATCGCGATTTTATCCAGTGCCGATCTTATGTGCTCTCCGTTCCGCTCCGCTTGGACGGCAATTTCGGCAAAACCCTCCTCCAACATCTGATTGCTGACGCGGCGAAAGTCAGCGAATTCCCTGGTTACACTTTCCATCTCAGCTCTTACACGCCGCGTCATATCCGCGAGTTCGTGCCTGGCCGTCCGTTCGATGTCGGCAGGATCGCGGCGCATCTGATTGTAAAAGATCCGTAGAGCAATGCCGGTGATCGTCGACGTCACGGCGATGCCAAAGTTCCGCACGATTGTGTCAGTGGATCCTTCGGACCCAAACTGAAACAGCGATACGCCGAGACTCGTCAACGTAAACAGGAAACCCATGTAGTAGAGATTGTCGCCAGTTTGCTCATCGTGGAGCCGTAGCTTGCCGGTGAAGACGGACGCGGCAAGATAGATGAGCATCAGGCACACCGGTGCGCTCGCCGCCATTATCGGGTCTACGCCCGACAGCTTGGCTATTGCGATGAACACGCAGCCACCCAGGGTTAGCGTCGCAAAGACGACAAGGGGCAGGCTCGGATGTCCTAAGAACGACTCCCCTCGCTTCTTGGCCATCAGTTTAACCCCTCCAATCCTACCAGCTTCTCAAAATCACCATGATGGCTTTGAACCCACCGGGTCCAGAACTCTGCATGTTCGTAAGAGCCAAATGGCTTCTTCGCCCTGTCGACGTAGAGTAACGTGACCCCAACGCCATCAAGCGATGTCCCGTAAGTCCTGTCAGCCGCGCTATCAAGGTACTTCTGATAATCGAGGCCCGAACGATATTGTGAGTATAGCGCCGTATGTTCAATCATATCTGACGCGACTATTATTCGCTTTGCGGTCTTCTCTTTCGCCAAACCGCTATCGAATAGCGACAGTTTGATTTTCTGAATTCCGGCCATGATCGGAGATTGGCTCGCGGATTCTCCATTGGGAATCTGGTCGGGAAGCTTCGTCAACGGGTCCTCGAACGCATCTTCCCATTTCTTCTGCCGCCGAGACGGATTGTTCGTCCAGCTATCGACCGTCGAGCCATCGCCCGGATTGCATCCATCAAACATCACAGTCAGGTCGCCGGGCGTCGCGCCCAGCGTCAATATCTTCAGATAGCCGCCAGGCTCGACGCGCCCAATGGTCTTGCGGAATTCATTCTTCAGATCCGCCATGGTTATTGGCGAAATCGGGTCGGTGGCGTCGATCAAGACCGCCGTCAGGCTTACAGGACCGCCCAACGGGCAATTCGTGCTGGCGTCGATTTGGTCCTTCCCGGATCTCGACCACATCCAAACAAAACCGGCCAGCATCGCAGCCGACAGCACGGCCAATCCGACGGCTGCGACAATGGTGCCGCCACTGCCTTTCTTTCTTCTGCGGCCCCGCCTAGCCATTCACGCTGTCCGGATGAAGCTTGTCGAGATCTCGGTACTGTTCGATCCCGCGCTCGCATTCCAGCCCGATGAGCCGCACCTGAGCGTTGAGTTCTTCCTGCGCGTCACGAATTGAGGCGCTCAGGTCCTTCTCGCTCCATTCATCGTCGGACGATATCAGGGGTTTTATGCGCTCGAGTCTGGAGGGCGTGGCAAAATGTCTTGGCGCTGGCTCTGTGCGGGCCTGGATATTGGCCTCCCTGTACTTTGCGAGAAGCTGGTTGCAGGCTCGCTCTAGCTGGTCTTGATGCTGCGCAAAGAGCGTCAGCAGCCTCGACCGATGATCGATGATCGCCCGATGCTCCCTGCGTCTGCTCCCCAGCCGCTTGACGATGTCCTCCACCTTCTCGTTGTGCTCATCGCGCACCTCTTGCAGAGCCTCGATGAGCTCGCTCTTGCGCTCGATGTAGTCTTCCCTGCGAGCGACCAATCTGTTTTCGACACCCGCATAGCCCGGGTATGGATCTAGAACGAACCAGCCATCGATAAACGCAAAGATCGAAAACATGAGGCCGATCGCGAACAGAAGCCAGGATTTCACGTCCATAAGGCCGGCGGGATTGGCGAGCATGCTGCGCACGACCTCGACGCCGGCTCCGTCTACAAAGGATCCGCTGACTTCGCGGTAATGCGCAAGCGCTAGGTTTATGGTCAACGCCAAGCCAACATAGGCCACTATCGACAGCGCGCCGATCAACTTCACAAAAACCGATCTGTGAGTCACCAGGCGTGCACAGAATATTGCGAACAGCAGTGCGGCGCCGATGTTCAAAAACGAGAACGCGGCGGCTTCGAGGAGCCCGCCAAAGAATCCCTGTTCATTTCCCTTGGCAAGGAAATTTCCGTTCATCACCGTTTCAATCAGAAACAGGAAAATCAGCAAGGAAATTCGGAAAACGTAGGCTGCTCCGTGCTGAATCCTAACGGCGCGCACAAGCCCGTGCTTCTGTTTGAACCAGGCGTGCTCCTTCTCCGCGTCGTTGAGCGATTTTCGCAATCCGTGAAGTTCGTCCAGGCCTACCGCGATCGAGGCCTTGAAATCAGAAACACTGGCGGCGTTCGCCTGACGGATCAGACCAAATTGCTCTTCAAAGTCGAGGCCCGCCAAACGTCCGGAGAGAAGCTGCAGGCTATCCTCGAGGGTGTGGTGTGCCGCCTTTTTTTCGTCCTCGACCCTCTCGATGACTGCATGCTCAACGTCGTCGAAATTCTTGGCCGCCTTCGGAGGTTGGTTCGCCTCGCCCCGCTGCTTTCCGCGATCTCCAAGATCCATTTCGCGATCAATTTTCGCGACATCCAAGCTATTGAACAATTGGGTGCTGGCGCGGAAATCGTGATTTGCCTCTAGCAGAGACTCTCGCAGTTTATTTAGCTTTTCGAATTTTATTCCCACAGCACCGCACCCAGATTTTGTACCTCTGCCCGCACAAATGGCTTCTATGCACAGTAGAAGCAAAGGGCAACTGCGTCTTCGCAACTCTGCGGTCCACTGCTCACGAGACGATCGTCTGATGTAAAAATGACAACGATAGCTGCCGTGGCAAGCGGGCTTGGGCGAATGAATAGGCCAGGCAGCATACTCTTCTCCGCCGGGCTTTGTGGCGAAGGAACTGAAGATCACGCCAATGAGCTGATAAAATCGACTCCAGAGGCGTTTGCGCAGTAGCAGAAGCGCGCGCCCTATTTGGCTGGGACTAGACTGCCGACCGCAATGTCCGCCGTCCTGTGAAACCGTCTACGACCTCGATTGCTTCGTCGGCGACGTTGATTCGTTTGAGGCCAACAGAATTAGTCTTGAGCTTGATCGCCAACTTTTCTGCATCCTTCAACCGGGCCAACTGCTGCTCCAACTGGGCTTGCAGCTTTGCAATTTCCGGTTCAGGTCGAAAGTCGCCTTCTCTTCGAGCGCCTTTCTTATCGGCCCGCTGAAAATCGGTCGAAGTCTGGCGTTACCAGGTATAATGCTGACGTCAACAATGGACGCTTCGATATACCCGTCCACGTGGCCAGTTCCGTTCGTTCTTGCCGACTGGTTCTGCTGGGTGCAGTTATTTATGGCGCCTTGCTTGCCGCAGGGGCCATTCGCAGGTCGCGGCCAGTCATCTTGCCCAGGAGGCCGAAAAGAGGGCTATCGCTGCCGAAATGGCCGTCTCAACGATGGCGTCCGTCGAGATTTGACAACAGACATATGGCGCGGCGCGAGCGCTGACGCTGTACGACTGACGCAAGCGGCTCTCAATCCTAGGCGTTGTCCTTGGTCCGTGTGAGGCGGCTTTCGCCTTCCTCCGGGCCGAAGCAGCTTTCGAAATCATTGCAGTCCCGGCAACTGGGGGCGCTGCACAGCGAAAAACCTTCGGCCTCGCAGAGCTTTCGGTAAAAGTATTTTTTCCATTTCATGTTTTGGGTGTTGCCGGCCGCCAGCGTCGGAAAATGCGAGGCGAGCAGGCGGCCGAGGTCGGTTCGATTAAAAAGGCCAAGGTCCTGCCAGAGGTGGTCATTGCGCATGGCACGCCGGGCGATGATCTTGGCGAAGCGGGCGCTCGCCGGGTCGCCATGTCGGGCATGCGCCAGCAGCAGTCCATGCAGAAGTTCTTCTTCCAGATCCGGCTCGGGCTCGCTCACCTCTTTCAAGGCAAACGCGTTGATAGGAAAAGCAGGGAAACAGCGGACCAGGACATCGCGCAACTCGGCGCGCGAAAGTCCGGTTGCCTCCGTCGCCGTCGCCTCGCCGGCCTCGATCTCCTCGAGCGCGCGTGAAAGCACACAGGCAAGCACATGCTGGTCGAACCTCCTCTCCAGCTCGATGTGCGGCCATTGGCCGGTGCTGAGCCGGGCATGATGTTGGGCAAATATGGTGCGTTCTCCTGGTTTCGTCCTATCAAATCATGCAGAGACCCGGCCTGCCGCAACATGGGTCGGGCAGTTCTTCGGTATGGCACTCCGGGTCGCCTCGCGTCGAGTAGTTCGGCAATTCTCGTCTGGTCCATCGGCTCTGACGCAAATTCTGTGATTGGAAGAGGTGTTCGCGAACCCCTGCCCTGCCGTTTGCGCCTCACGGGGAACACTGGCGCCGGAAATGCCCCTGCAGAGTTGGACGTGAACCGTGCGGGACAGAGGTCGCGTGCTGAGTGCGGCCACATGGTTCAAGCCCGCCAGACTCTCGGTTGAATGAGTCCTCAAAGCGCGCAGCGGGTGAGTTCCAGCGCACGTTCAGGACAGGATCGCGCGCCCCGCGATGCAGGCAGTTCCTCCCCTTCCGCAACTTCAATGTCACCAGGCAGGATGTAGCCCTCGTCATCAAGCTTGAAGATGTCCGGCGCTTGCGCCGCGCATCGCGCGTGACCCTGGCATTTGGCCTTTTGGACGATGATGCGCATGGCGCTGCCTCCATTGTCTGTGCCCCGGGTCGGGGCGGGCCTAAGACCAGTCCAGGATCAAATTTTCGATCCCGAACACATGGCCGCCAGAAGTTATCGGTGCCGTACCCTGCTTGATCCTGAAAGCCGGGATGCGCGCCAACCACTCCTCCAGGCCAATGACAATCTCCCGCCGGGCAAGGTGTGAGCCAAGGCAACGGTGGGGACCATAGCCAAACGCTGCGTGGCGGTTGTCCTCCCGCTCCAAATCGATCGTGTTGGGGCATTCGAATTCCGCCGGGTCACGATTGGCAATCATCGTGGCGCAGGAAACATAGTCCCCCTTCCGGATCGGCGCGCCTTCGAAGTCGATATCTTTCGTAGCCACGCGGATCAACTGAATGGGCGGATAGGCCCGCAGCAATTCTTCGGTTGCGAGCGGGATGCGGTCCGGTTCGCTCCGCAGCAATTGCTGATCTTTGAGGTTGCGCGCGAGGTACGCCAAGTCAAAGCCTATAGCTGCTGCGACCGTGTCGAGCCCAGCGACGAAGACAAGCACGCCGATGCCGCGGACTTGGGTGTCCGTCAGCCGGCGGCCCTCGACCTGTGCCTGCACGATAAAGGTCATGAAATCGTCAACCGCCTCCTGGCGGCGCATGGCTGCAAGTTCGTCGATGAATGCCACGATCGTCCGGGCAGCCACAGGTCGTTCCTTATCGTCGCCGTGGAGCAGATCTTTCCCCCAGCCGACGAATGTATCGAGTCGGTCATCGGGCAACCCCAGAAAGCGAAGAAAGGTGCTCACCGCGAAAGGAAAGGCAAAATCCTTCATCGCGTCGCAGCTTGTGCCCGATGCGACAATTCTATCGATCAGCATGATCGCTTGTTCGCGGACAGCCGGCTCCAACACCCTCACCCGCTTTGGCGAAAGCAGCGGACTGAGCAGTGAGCGAAAGACGCCATGGGCCGGTGGATCGAGCTCAAGCGGGATCGTCGGCCAGTTTTCACCCAGTATGGAGGAGAAGATGCTGCGATGGCTGGAAAAAGTCTCTGCGTCCTGCAGCACCTTCCGCTGGTCCGCGGCACGGGTGATGACCCAGGTACCCCGGCCATCTTGCGTGTTGTAGCGGGAGTAAAAGATCGGAGGCCCGTCATGTACGCAAGCGACAGCTGCGTGTGGATCCCCGTTGGGTGTTGGTGGCATCCCTGGCGATGTAAACAGGCTGAAGTCACTCACCATTTCGGGCGGGACATGATCTGGAACGGGGTTGGTCGCCATTTTGTTTTCTCTACATTGGCGTTCATGGCTCGATTGAGATTGCACCGCTGTTCATAAAGTCGATTTCCAGCATGGGCACGTCTCTTGTCGGGCGCCTTCTAGATTCTGTCGCCTGATACAGCCCACCTGCACCAGCGCGGATGAGATCGGTTGCGAAGTCGATCAGAAGGGGCATCTCCGCCGCGCTGCGGTCATGAAGCAAAGCCGCCGCTTATCCCCGTTAGGGTTGAGAGGCTGATCAATCACATCTGAGCACCGTGACGCACTGCTGATGCCCTGCTGATCAAATTGTCGAAGCAAGTCGCGTGCCGGATAGGCGTACCCATGGCGCTGCACCAAGCAATGCCAGCCTGCACTGGGCCCGCCGCTGATGATCACCTGTCCATCATTCTTAGGACAACGTCCGACAACCGACATCCGTGGTCGGTTTTGTCGTGTCCGCGACATCGGGCTGTTCGGCTTGGCTGCTGCTGCACAGCCTTCCGGTCGACGAGCGAGGAGATCGCTCGCACGGCCCGGATTGAGCAACGACGCGATCCAGCGCAAGGATCGGGTGCGGTCCGACAAGACCCGTCGGCGCTTGCGCGCGATGATCGGAAATATCAACAAGGTCGAGCCGCGCTTCGGTTCGGTCCTGGTGGCGTATGGGTTTTATCGCTCGCAGGCGCTGCAAGGATTTTCGGTCAGACGGCGATGCACTCGTGCGCAGCAGTCCGGCCGGCGACGAGCTTGACTGTATCGATGCGGTCAATTCCGGCGTGCACACCTAACCGTCCGTATGCGCTACGACCTCGCAGCCGCTGTCGCAACGTGGTGCCGAGTCCTATGGCGGCCGGTTCAATCTGAGGGGCCTGTCGGCACTCTACACATCCCTGTAGGTCGGACCGGGAACACGTGGCAGACTCTCGGCCAGAAACCGCCAGTCGCTGCCCTCGCGTTCGCCTTCCTTGCGCCTGCCGAAGAACTGGATGATCATCTTGCCGTCGGCGCCATAGGCTTCAACGGACGTGACGTGACCGTCCCTCGTCGGCTTGCGCACGGCCCAGACCTCGCGGATGTGATGAGTCCTAAGATGCAGATGGAAGGTCTCGTCGAGCACATTGATCCGCGGCCCGATCTGCTTGACCGACTTGATCGGGCCGGAATGGATCTGGATGCAACCACGATTGCCGACAAAGCACATGATCGGCATCTCGTCTTCGGCCGCCTGTTGGAACAGGGCGCCAACGGCATCATTGTCGAGCAGCCAGGCGTAATCCTCGTCGGCCATACGCATCGCCTGGCAGCGGCTGAGCTTCAGTGTCTTCAACATATGGTAGAACTGATGCACGTCGCTCAGCCGGCTCCAGTGCTCGCGTAGGTCGTCGACCGTGGCGGCTTGGTCTGGACTCACTGCGTTATCGCGCGCCCCGCTCGCCTCGACCGATATGATCGGGTCCTGGTCGGAGGATACGAGCTCTGCCGCCAGATTCTGATAGGCGTGCAGGTTCGAGGCGGGCCTGAGATGTACTTTGTGCATCGCCTCGCCGGTGGCATCAAAGAATTGCAGGCTGCGGCGGATCTCGGCTCCCTCGCGCTTCTCGACGGCGAAGCCATACGCCCACGCTTTCGGGAAGATGCGCAGGTCGATCTCGTCGCCGAGCACCATGGCATGCGGGTTGCCGGTGACCACTTTGTCGTACACGCCGATCTTTTGGTGCACGGCACTTTGGTTGCGGGTGACCGCCATCACCTCGCCGACCGCTTCGAGGCCGGTCAGCAGATCATCGACGCGCGGCTCGATGCGCACCGCGCCGTGACCACAATGCGCCGCGACCAATTCGGCTTCCGAAATGCACAATCGAGCGGCGAGATCATGCTCCCGGATTTTCGGATTGTCTTCGCACGCCCGCCGGATTTCGTCCGGCGACGGTTTCTCGCGCTGGTCCATGTCTTACCCCTGCTTCCACCTACGTGTGAGGATCAGCTGCACTGCCGGGGAACCTTCAGCCGATAGGGCGCGCCGTAATGCTCGATCCTGATCTGCTGCTCGCCCAGGAAAAGAGTGTCGCTGGAGAGCGTGCGCACGTCGTCGCACCCGCCCGAAAACCGGGGGTGCTATCGGAGCGGCGAGACCCGAGTGACACGTGCAGGCACATGCCGATGGAATCTCATCGAGCCGGTCGGTGGCCACCGGGCGGTGGTGAGCGATTGTGGGTGTTGTCGCAATCGGCCAATCGGTCATTCGGATGCCACGGGCGGCGCTGCTTCGCCAAACAAAGCGTGTCTGACCCAGTCCTGACATGTTGCTCCCTTGCTTCGCCCCATCGATCGCGAGGGCACCCACGACATGATTGTGGATCGGCAGTCTCTTGCCGCCTCACCAAATGGAGCTTCAAAAACCGTGCCAACTGCGCCGAAGCAAGCTCAGAAGAAGTCTTCTGTAATGGTCATTGGTTTAATGTGAGTTCAGCCAAGAACTCAGGCCCAACATCCGGCGTGGCGGACCCGACAAACCCGACAGTACGTGTCGATTGCCCGACACCTTCGCAGCAATGGACTCACAAGAACCACCGCAGTGTCAGAGATGCCGCGCTGTGTTGAAACATTTTTTCGCTTTGGCACGGTGCATGCAACGTGATGCGCAAGCAGGTCCCGGACTGAGGAGAATGGAGCCATGATTACGCTCACCGACAACGCTGTTGCCGCCATCAAGACTGCTCTTTCCCGCGCCAGCGAGCCGGCGGAAGGCTTTCGCATCATGGTCCAGGCCGGCGGCTGCGCCGGCTTCAAATACTTAATGGGCCTGGAGAGCGTGTCGCGCGAGGGCGACGCGATCACCGAGACAGATGGGATCAAGCTGTTCGTGGACGCGGGCTCCCAACCGCATGTCGCCGGCATGACCGTCGACTTCCTCAGCGGGCTCGAATCTTCCGGCTTTGTCTTCGATAACCCCAACGCGCGCGCGAAGTGCGGCTGCGGCAAGTCCTTCAGTTGATCGCCCGAAGCGCCTGTGCGGGTCCATGAAGCGATTGCCGTTGACGGACTCATTTGCGGCAGAGGAGGCTTATATGGCCGGCACAACAGATGTCCCTGTCCTCAAGAACAAGGCAAGGTCGAAGCCGATCTTGGGACCGGCAATCGCTTCAGGTAGGATGCAAAGAACGTCGCCTCCCGAAACAGTTCGGTTCCTGGTGGCACCCAAGCTGCTGGCGGCCAAATCGCGCCGCTGCGCCAAATTCGGCTTATCGACAACGTTGTCGTGTTCGGGCGTCCTTACCTGCGGGCTGACGGCGGCGACTGCGGACTTGTCCGTGTCGACGCCGATCCGGTCTAAGTCAAACTCTCGGGCGTCTGCGCCGGCTGCCAGTTCGGGCCCATCATCATCAACGGCATGCGCCAGAGGCTCAATGAGGCGGTCGCACGCTCGCGTCATTCCGGTCAACTGAGGATCGCACATGAAACCTGTCTACCTCGACAACAACGCAACCACACGGGCCGATCCTGAGGTCGTGCAAGCGATGTTGCCGTTCTTTAGGGATCAATTCGGCAACCCTTCGTCGGCGCACGCTCTTGGCGCCTCAGTCAGTGCGGCGGTGAGAAAGGCGCGGAGGCAGTTGCAAGCTCTGATCGGCGCGGAGTTCGACGATGAGATCACCTTCACCTCGGGTGGGACAGAAAGCGACAATGCAGCGCTTCTTTCGGCGCTCGAGGCGGCGCCCAACCGAACCGAGATCGTTACGTCCGCGGTCGAGCATCCCGCCGTGCTGACGCTCTGCGCGCATATTGAGAAGACCCGCCGCGTCAAGGTGCACAGGATCCCGGTGGATTGCCGTGGCCGGCTCGACCTCGACGCCTATATGGCCGCCCTCACCCCACAGGTGGCAATCGTCTCGATAATGTGGGCGAACAATGAGACTGGTGTGATCTTCCCCGTCGCCAGGCTTGCCGAGTTGGCCAAGGAAGTGGGCGCCCTTTTCCATACCGATGCTGTGCAGGCGGTCGGCAAGCTTCCGATGGACCTGAAGTCGACCGCAATCGACATGCTGTCGCTCTCCGGCCACAAGCTGCACGGGCCGAAAGGGATCGGCGCGCTTTTCGTAAAACGTGGCGTCAATTTCCACTCGCTGATCAAGGGGGGCCACCAAGAACACAACCGGCGTGCTGGCACCGAGAATACGCCCGGCATAGTCGGGCTCGGCATGGCGGCCGAACTCGCCTTGAAATTCATGGACGACGAGACCACACGGGTAAAGTCGCTCCGCGACCGTTTAGAGGACGGGATTCTCCAGCGCATCCCAAGCACCTGTGTCACTGGAGATCCCCTGGAACGGTTGCCCAACACCGCAAACATCTCCTTCGAACATGTCGAAAGTGATGGAATTCCACTCCTCCTCAGCCGCGTGGGCATCGCGTGTTCCTCCGGCTCTGCCTGCACCTCCGGCTCTCTGGAACCGAGCCATGTCCTGAGCGCAATGAAAACGCCACACGCGGCAGTCCGCTTCTCCTTGGCGCGGGACAACGGCGAAGCGGACGTCGACCGGGTGCTCGAGGTCATGCCGGCAATCGTGGAGAAGCTGCGTGGCTTTCCCAGTTCTGGGCCGGGTAAGCGAAGCTCCGAAGACGTTCAATCCGGTCTATGCCTGAGCGGCAGCAGAACAGGCTACCGTTCATGACCCGTCATGTCTTTCTCAACGATACGACCTTGCGCGATGGCGAGCAGGCGCCCGGCGTCTCCTTTACCACGACGGAAAAGCTGGAGATCGCCGAGTCTCTTGCGGCGGCCGGCGTCACAGAGATCGAGATCGGCACGCCGGTCATGGGCGCCGACGAGATCGAAACAATTCGCGCCGTGGTCGCGCGGTGTCTCCCGGTTCGGCTCATGGCCTGGTGCCGGATGACGTCGCTGGATCTCGATGCAGCGATCGAGAGCGGCGTCCACGCCGTCAATCTATCGCTGCCTGCGTCGGACATCCAACTTGCCGCCAAGCTCGGCCTCGATAAGGCGGGAGCGCTCCAGGTCATCGAACATATGGTGAGGCGCGCAGCCGCCGCCGGCTTCTTCGTCGCGGTGGGCGCCGAGGATGCCTCGCGGGCCAATCGGGATCATCTCGCCCGCGTCATCGAGACGGCTGCACGCGCCGGCGCAAGCCGCGTCAGGCTAGCCGACACAGTCGGCGTTCTCGACCCGTTTTCGACCTTCGAACTTGTCGCCTAGCTTGTGGCGCAGTCTCCAATCGACCTTGAATTTCATGCGCACAACGATCTCGGACTTGCTGCCGCCAACACGCTGGCCGCAATCCGCGCAGCCGCGCGCCATGCGTCCGTCACCGTCCTGGGGCTCGGCGAGCGTGCGGGCAATGCCGCGCTGGAAGAGGTGGCCGCCGCGATGGCGGTCTTCGACGGCGCGGATACCGGCATCGAGCTGACCGCATTGCCCGACCTCGCCGCCCAGGTGGCTTGGGCCGCCCGCCGGCAGACCGCGGCCATTAAGCCGGTCGTCGGCGCCGATGTTTTCACCCACGAATCCGGCATTCACGTCGCAGGGCTGCTAAAGGACTCGCGTAGTTATCAAGGGCTCGATCCGGCTCTCGTGGGCCGCTGCCGGCGTATCGTCATCGGCAAGCATTCCGGCGCCACTGCGATTGCCCATGTGCTGAGCGAAAGCGGTCGCGATCTCGACCCGGATCTGGCAGCCGCGATGGTGGCCCGCGTCCGGCGCGAGGCGGCCGAGACCAAATCGACCGTCACTGCAACTCAACTGGTCGAGCTCTACGATGGAATGTGCAGCGAGGCATCCCTCGCGGAGCTGTGCGGGTCCAGGTCAGCCGTGCGCGAGCGCACCGACACCACAGTTTTCCGACCAGGGAGAATGCAATGAATTGTTCCGCTGACAGCCGCCCCATCGATGTCACCGACATCCTCGCACGACTGAAGCGCCTGTCGGCTGCGGAGGAGTTCTTCGCAGTCCTTGGCGTCTCCTATGATCCGAAGGTGCTGAATGTCTCACGGCTCCATATCATGAAGCGCGTGGGCCAATACCTTGCCGAAGAGGATTTCTCCGGTCTGCCCGACCAGGTGATTGCCGCGCGGGTGCGCGCGACGCTCGAACGCGCTTACGAGGACTTCGCGGTTTCCTCGCCGCTCACCCATCGGGTCTTCAAGGTGCTCAAAGACCACGATCCGAACAAACCTGCCACGCCGGGCCGCACCTTTGTCCCGTTCGACTCCGTACTGAAGCGGTTCGGACAGGAATGACCGCGACACGGGTTGCGACGCGACAATGTCGAGAAGCCGACAAATCCGGTCATCACCACGGCGCCCTCAGAAGCAACCAAGCGAAGTTCTGGGAATAGGGGGCAGCGCAAAACAGTTGGCACGAATGATGCGCACCAAAGAGATAACAGCCAAGCCCGCATCCGGACAGGAGCCTAGAGAAACCGCCAATGCACATCGTAATCTGCATCAAGCAGGTGCCGGACTCGGCACAGATAAGGGTCCATCCGGTGACGAACACGATCATGCGCCAGGGTGTTCCGACTATCATCAACCCTTACGACCTGTTCGCCCTCGAAGAAGCCCTCAGACTGCGAGACGACTATGGTGGCGAAGTCACCGTGCTCACTATGGGTCCGCCCATGGCAGAGGACGCGCTGCGCAAGGCGCTCGGTTACGGCGCCGACCGAGCGGTGCTCTTGACCGACCGCTATTTTGCCGGCTCCGACACGCTGGCGACCTCGTTCGCCCTTTCCCAGGCAATCGCGAAGGTTGGCGAGACGTTCGGCACGCCAGACCTCGTCTTCACCGGCAAGCAGACGATCGATGGCGACACCGCCCAGGTCGGGCCCGGCATCGCCAAGCGCCTCGGACTCCTGCAACTGACCTATGTCGCGAAGATCGCCTCTATTGACCTTGCTGCACGCGAGATCAAGGTCGAGCGCCGCTCGGAAGGCGGCACACAGATGCTGCAGAGCAGGCTCCCTTGCCTCATCACCATGCTGGAAGGCACAAACGAGATCCGCCGGGGCTCGATCCAGGACGCCCTGGGCGCCGCGCGCAGCCAGGTCTTGAAATGGAGTGCCGCCGACGCCGGCATTGAGGATCTCACCAAATGCGGCCTGCGCGGTTCACCGACGGTCGTCAAGCGTGTTTTCGCCCCTCCTGCGCGGGCGGAAAAGGCGGCAAAAATCGACACCGCCGAGATGGCTTTGCGCGATGTCGCTGACGAACTCATCACGGCAATCTTCACCCGCCAGCCGGCATTGGAACATGAGCTCGCCTTCAACGGCGGCGCGTGAGAGGGCAAGGATCAGACGATGTCGAACGCGAACCGAGAAACCCGTCGCCCTGCCGCCGGCCGTGCCGGCATAAAGAAGGAGCTGCCCGCGCATTTCAAGGACTACCGGCACGTTTGGGTTTTCATCGAGCTCGAACGCGGTCAGGTCCATCCCGTATCATTCGAACTGCTCGGCGAAGGCCGCAAGTTAGCAGACAAGCTTCAGGTCCAGCTTGCGGGCGTCGTGCTTGGACCGCCGGGAGAGGCCATCGGGAACGCCGTTGCCGAAGCCTTCGCTTATGGTGCCGACCTGGTCTACATCGTCGAGGAGCCGCTGCTCGCCGACTACAGGAACGAGCCTTTCACCAAGGCGATGACGGATCTGGTCGATACCCACAAACCCGAGATCCTTCTTCTCGGTGCCACCACACTCGGCAGGGATCTTGCCGGCTCCGTGGCGACGACCTTGCAGACAGGGCTCACGGCCGACTGCACCGAACTCGATGTGGATACCGACGGTTCGCTCGCCGCCACCCGTCCGACTTTCGGCGGTTCCTTGTTGTGCACGATCTATACGCTCAATTTCCGCCCCCAGATGGCGACAGTGCGACCGAGGGTCATGCCCATGCCGCAGCGGGCGGATAAACCGGTCGGGCGTGTCATCCGGCACAAGCTCTCGGTAGCCGAGGACGAGATCGTTACCAAAGTCCTGGGCTTCCTGCCGGATAGTCAGTCGGCAAAGGCAAATCTTGCCTATGCCGACGTCGTGGTTGCGGGAGGCCTCGGTCTTGGCGCGGCGGAGAACCTGCAGCTTGTGAAGAATCTCGCGCGGGCAATTGGTGCCGAGCATGGCTGTTCGCGCCCGTTGGTCCAGAAGAGCTGGATGTCGGCTGATCGGCAGATCGGCCAAACTGGCAAGACCATCCGGCCGAAGCTTTACATAGCGGCTGGGATTTCCGGCGCCGTCCAGCACCGGGTTGGCGTCGAGGGGGCGGATCTCATCGTCGCCATCAACACCGACCCGAACGCGCCGATTTTCGATTTCGCTCACCTCGGGATCGTCACCGACGCGATCCGCTTCCTGCCCGCACTGACGGAAGCCTTCACCCGGCGGCTGTCGCCCCACAGTCGCGACAAGCTTGCGAGCTAAGGGATGGACATGATTGAGGAACAATTCGACGCCATTGTTATTGGGGCCGGCATGTCCGGAAACGCAGCTGCTTACACCATGGCCAGCCACGGCCTGAAGGTGCTGCAGTTGGAGCGGGGTGAATATCCGGGGTCCAAGAATGTCCAGGGTGCCATCATGTACGCGAACATGCTGGAGAAGATCATCCCGGATTTCCGCGACGATGCGCCTCTTGAGCGGCATTTGGTTGAACAGCGGCTTTGGGTGATGGACGACACGTCCCACACCGGGATTCACTATCGGTCGGACGACTTCAATGAGGCGAAGCCCAACCGCTACACGATCATCCGTGCCCAGTTCGATAAATGGTTTTCGCGTAAGGTGCGCGAGGCCGGCGCGACGGTTCTGTGCGAGACGACCGTGACGGAACTCATCCGTGACGCCAAGGACAGGGTGATCGGCGTCCGCACAGACCGGGCCGGCGGAGCCATCTACGCGGACGTGGTCGTCCTCGCAGAAGGTGTCTGCGGACTGCTTGGCACGCGGGCCGGCCTGCGCGAGATGCCGAAGCCGCAAACCGTGGCGCTCGCCGTCAAGGAAATGCATTTCCTGCCCGAAGAGGTCATTGAGCAGCGGTTCGGCCTCAAAGGCGATGAAGGCTGCGTGATCGAGGCGGTGGGCACGACCTCCCGCAGCATGGCCGGGCTCGGCTTCCTCTACACCAACAAGGAGTCGATCTCACTGGGCATTGGCTGCCTCGTCTCCGATTTCGCCGCGATGGTCGAGAGCCCTTACGTCCTCCTCGACGCCTTAAAAACCCATCCTTCGATCCGGCCGCTGATTGCCGGCTCGGAAGTGAAAGAATATTCCGCGCATCTCATTCCCGAAGGCGGTTACAAGGCTATTCCGCAGCTCTTTGGCGACGGTTGGGTCGTGGTCGGCGATGCCGCGCAACTGAACAACGCCATTCACCGCGAGGGTTCGAACCTCGCCATGACCTCCGGCCGCATCGCGGCTGAGGCAATCATCGAGGTCAAGAGCCGCAACGGTCCTATGACCAAACGGAACCTCGCCCTTTACAAAGCCATGCTGGACAAGTCCTTCGTGGTCAAGGACCTAAGGAAATACAAAGACATGCCGGCCTTGCTCCACACCAATTCCTGCAATTACTTCACGGCTTATCCGCGGTTGATGTCGCAAGCCGCGCAGAACTTCATGCGTGTCGACGGCACGCCGAAGATCGAGAAGGAAAAGGCGACCACGGCGGCCTTCATCAAGGCGCGCTCGCGCTGGGGGCTGGTCAGCGACGCGGTCCGCCTTGCATTGGCGTGGCGCTGAGGGGAGACGAAATGACGATCGCAGTGACGAAGTCACGTGTCGAGGACAAGCTTTACCAGAACCGCTACTTGGTGGATTCCGGCCGTCCGCATATCAAAGTGCGACCGCACGAGAGGCCAAGCGCGAACTTGCTCGCGCTGACCCACGTCTGCCCCGCGAAATGTTATGAGTTGAACGACAAAGGTCAAGTGGAGATCACCGCCGACGGCTGCATGGAGTGCGGCACCTGCCGGATTTTGTGCGAGACCAGTGGCGAGATCGAGTGGAACTATCCACGCGGCGGCTTCGGAGTCCTCTTCAAATTCGGATGAGGACGCACGCACCGTATCAAGAGGTCAATCTTGGTACACCTGAGGTCGCGACCAACGCCAAGTCTATCTTTGCTTGAATTGCCGCGCCACGAAGAGAAGCTCGTGAATACTGTGCTTTCAGAATTCAGACTCAGACACAAAAGGAGGAGCACTCTGGACGACAACCGCTGAGGTGTTTCCATGGCTCACGTACCGCAAGATCGGGTCGACGAGGTAGCACCTCGGGATACCCGCCCTGAACCGCCCATCAAAAGCATGCCCCAAGCAGATATCGCGCTCAGGGGACTCTACGAGATATCGAAGGTGCTGACCGCCCCCAGCGAGCTGGAGATTACGCTCGCCAATGTCGTGAACATCCTGCCTTCGTTTCTGCAGATGCGTCACGGAGCAATCGTCGTCCTGGACGCTGAAGGAGAGCCGGAGATTGCCGCAGCTGCCGGCAATACCCACGCACCTCAATCAGGCACTCGCCGCGTCATACCACAGGCCATAACAGATCAAATCGTCGCTACGGGGACGCCGCTCTTCATACCGGACGTCCGCAAGTCCCAACTATTTCAGGCTGACCTTCAAACATCTTCGAGCAGCGGCACCATCCCAATTGCCTTTATCGGTATCCCGCTAAAGGCTGATCATAATATCCTTGGGACATTGTCGATCGACCGCGCCGGAGACGGCGCCACCGACTTTCGCGACGACGAGGACACATACTTCCTGACGATGGTCGCCAACCTTGTCGGCCGGACCATCCGTCTCCATCGTACCCTGAGTACAGATCGTCAGCGGTGTGTCCATGAGCAATGGAGACCGGAGAAATCGCCCAACGAGGGGAGGACCTACGACCCTGCCCGGCATGCGGATGTCAAAATCGACGGGATCATCGGGGAAAGCCCCGCACTCAAGCAGGTGCTCGAAACCGTCTCGGTCGTAGCAGGAACCAATTCCACCGTGCTACTGCGGGGTGAAAGCGGCACCGGCAAGGAATTCTTTGCGCAAGCCATCCATAAGCTCTCACGTCGGAGGAAGAAGTCTTTCGTTAAATTGAACTGCGCCGCACTGTCTGAAAGCGTTCTGGAGTCAGAACTGTTTGGGCATGAAAAGGGCGCTTTCACGGGTGCTATCTCCCAGCGCGCCGGTCGTTTTGAATTGGCAAATGAGGGGACGCTGCTACTTGATGAAATCGGCGAGATTTCGCCGGCCTTTCAAGCCAAACTGTTGCGTGTCTTGCAGGAAGGCGAGTTGGAGCGAGTCGGCGGCACCAAAACGCTACAGGTCGACGTGCGCCTCATATGCGCCACCAACAAGGACCTCGAGACGGCCGTCATAAAAGGGGAGTTCAGGGCCGACCTTTATTACCGGATCAATGTGGTGCCAATTATCCTGCCTCCGCTCAGAGAGCGACCCGGCGATATTCCACGCCTTGCGAACGCCTTCCTCAACCGATTCAACAAGGAGAACGATCGCGCACTCGCCTTCGCACCGTCGGCGCTTGACCTGATCTCGCAATGCTACTTCCCTGGTAACGTCCGCGAGCTGGAGAACTGCGTCCAAAGGACGGCCACACTTGCGCGTTCAAGGACGATCACTCAATCCGATTTCGCCTGTAAGAAGAGCCAGTGCCTTTCCTGGCTCCTCTGGAAGCGAGCCGACCGCTCGAATGGCGGCAATGCCATCGACGATCTCGCACGGGTCAACGCAGTGCCGGTCGGATTGCGGCTGCCGGCCAGTCGCATCGGTGCCTCCGCAGGCAACGCATCTCCCCTAGCGGCCGGCGATCCGAACGATCCCGCTTGTCCCCCGCGTCTGACGGAACGCGACCGGCTGATCGACGCGATGGACAAGGCCGGTTGGGTTCAGGCCAGAGCGGCTCGTATCCTCGGCCTCACGCCGCGGCAAATCGGCTACGCGCTGCGCCGGCATGGCATCGAGGTGAAGAAATTCTAGAAGTCGTGATGACGTCAAACGTAAGCCCGGAGTAGTCTCCCTCACACTCTTCGCGCCCAAGGCTGGTAGCCTTCGCGACCCGATTTGCTTGTCCACTGTCGGAAGCCCGACAAAGGTGTGTCGGAGCAATCCGACGGAATCCGACACGAAAGCCAATTCGTGAACCAAACCCGCTCTTTGAGCTGGCATAGCTCTTGCGGTTTGAACTGCGACATTCACCCAGCAACGGAGCCGTTCGATGTCCGCACCGGCAATTTCGCTTGAGAGCCTCAGCACGACATTCGATGACCAGTTGCTTGCCACCGTGAAAGCCGGTGGCTGCGCGTCTTCGTCCTGCGGCTCGTCGATAAAGCCGGACGACATGGATCCGGCTATCTGGGAAAAGATCAAGGATCACCCCTGCTTTTCAGAAGAGGCGCATCACTATTTCGCGCGCATGCACGTCGCGGTCGCGCCCGGCTGCAATATCCAGTGCAACTACTGCAATCGCAAATATAACTGCGCCAACGAAAGCCGGCCTGGGGTGGTCTCCGAAAACCTGACGCCCGACCAGGCGCTACGCAAGGTGGTCGCGGTCGCCAACGAGGTGCCGCAGCTCTCCGTGCTCGGCATCGCCGGACCGGGCGATGCCTGTTACGACTGGAAGAAGACGAAGGCAACGTTCGAACGAGTTGCCAGGGAAATCCCAGACATCAAGTTTTGCATCTCCACGAATGGGCTCGCGCTGCCGGACCATGTCGATGAGCTTGCCGACATGAATGTCGATCACGTGACGATCACCATCAACATGGTCGACCCTGAGGTCGGTGCAAAGATCTATCCTTGGATCTTTTACGACCATCGCCGCTACGTCGGCATCGAAGCCGCCCGGATCCTGCACGAGCGGCAAATGTTGGGTCTGGAGATGCTGACCGCGCGCGGCATCCTCACCAAAATCAATTCGGTGATGATCCCCGGCGTGAACGATGAGCATCTGATCGAGGTGAATAGATGGGTCAAGGAGCGAGGCGCGTTCCTGCACAACCTCATGCCGCTGATTTCGGACCCGGCGCACGGCACGCACTACGGACTGAGCGGGCAACGCGGCCCAAACGCAATGGAGATGAAGGCTCTTCAGGATCGTGTCGAAGGCGGCGCCCAGTTGATGCGCCACTGCCGGCAGTGCCGGGCAGATGCCGTCGGCCTGCTCGGTGAGGATCGTGGCCAGGAATTCACAGTCGACCGAATTCCCGGCGAGGTCACCTACGATGCCAGCAATCGCAAGGCCTATCGGGAGCTGGTCGCGGAGGAGCGCCGTGATCACGTGGCGGCTAGGAGAGAAGCGATCGGATTGGTCAAGGCAGCGAGCCCCGGCAAGTCCCTTCTCTTCGCGGTGGCGACCAAGGGCGGCGGCCGCGTCAATGAACATTTCGGCCATGCGAAGGAATTCCAGGTTTACGAAGCCTCGCCGAGAGGGATCAGCTTTGTCGGGCATCGCAAGGTCGAGCAGTATTGTCTCGGCGGCTGGGGCGGAGAAGCCGCCCTCGATGGCGTCATCGCTGCGCTTGAGGGCATAGATGTCGTGCTGTGCGCCAAGATCGGAAACTGCCCGCAGGATCAGCTCGCCGACGCTGGAATCCAAGCCACCGACGCATATGCCCACGACTATATCGAGACCGCAATCAGCGCGATTTACGCGGCCGCGTCTGGGACCCCCGCACTCGCGGCGACGGCCTGAGCGCGTCTCATCCATTCGGACCAGGAGTTAAAATGGCTTTCAAGATCATCGCATCCCAATGCACCCAATGCGGCGCCTGCGAATTCGAGTGTCCCTCCGGCGCGATCAAGTTCAAAGGCGAGAGCTATGTGATCGAGCCGCAAAAGTGCACCGAGTGCGACGGGGTCTTCGATGCGCAGCAATGTGCCTCGGTATGCCCGGTGCCGAAGACCTGCGTTCCTGCGTGACGAGCATTGGGCTGCCGACATGGTCGGGGATGCCTTCGCAGGACGCCTGGAACGCCTTTGTTCACAATCTGCAGCCTCAAGAGAATCAGGGAACGGATATGTCGCTCGGACGCGAAGAGGAGGTCGAAATCCGCAGGCCTCCACGATTCATGCCGGGAGAGCGGGTACGTGCCACTCGCCACATAAAAAATGACGGCACCTATCCTGGCAGGGAGATCGGCGAAAATCTCGTGCGGAAGGGCGACGAGGGATATGTGCGCGACATTGGCACCTTTCTCCAGCAGTTCTTCATCTATGCGGTCGAATGGGTCGACCGTGGCACCGTCGTCGGCATGCGAGCGCGTGAACTGATGAGCCTCGACAAAGCCGAGGCGCCCTGCAGTGCTGAAAGCAATACCAATGAAGGGACGGCCAGATGAAAGTCATGATCCGCAGGACCGAGGCTGGCTTGTCGGCGTATGTCCCGAAGAAGGACCTCGAAGAGCCGATCATCAAGCTCGAGAAGGAAGAGTTGTGGGGCGGAACTGTGACGCTCAGGAACGGGTGGCGGCTCCTCCTACCCGATCTTCCACGGGATACGCGTCTGCCGATCACCGTCGAGGCAAGGAAGGTTTCCGAACAGGACTGATGCTGCCCCTTGATAGGTGCGTCGCGAGGAAACGAGCATGAACACGATCCTGACATCGGGCCACCTCGTCATCGTGCGGGACAGTTTTGCCGAAAAGCTGCTTGACCTGGCGAAGGAAGCGCTCGCCGCCGATGAGGTGATCCCCTATCTCGGTCCGGGTCTTCTTGGGTTCAACTGTGCGGAACCGCCTGTGCCACATACGCCGGAGGTCGTTGCCGCGGCACTCAATGCACGGGCGCCAGCCCCTTCCAGGATCCGCACCAATATGTGGTCGGTTGCGCAGTTCATCGAACAGCGCCGGCATCGCCGGACGCTTCAAGCTTGGATGACCGACATATTCGCAGCGCCGGTGGCGCCGACCCTCCTCCACGCCTGGCTCGCAAGGCTGCCGCTCTCCCTCATCGTCGACAGCTGGTACGACGGCGCGATGCGCACGGCTCTCGTAGAGACCGGCCGAACGGACGTCGTTGAGATACAAGGCGTCACGCGGGCGAACGAAATCGGTAACATTTGGACGAAAACCTACGATTTGTCCGGGAGGGAACTCGACCCCCGATCGGGGGCGAAGACGGTTCTCTATACACCTCACGGGAGTATTAGGCCGGCGCAAAACTTTCTCGTCGCAGATTCCGACTATGTCGAAGTCCTGACCGAAATCGATATCCAGACACCGATCCCAGACGTGGTGAAGGAACGGCGCATCACCCGTGGACTTTTCTTCGTTGGCTGCCGCTTCAACGATCAGATGCTGCGCACCTACGCCAGGCAGATCATGAAGCGCTCCCGAGGTCCATATTGCGCGGTAATGGACGCGGAAACGCTGACCAGAAACGAAGCGCGTTTCCTTGCGGCAAGCGGAATCACGGTGATCGACATGCCAGTAAGTGAAGCCGCGGCTCGGCTTATAGGAACGCGCCCTGCTGCAGGTGGTGGACAGGATTAACAATGGCGGGCCCCTTTGATGATTGGTCCTTCGGCTTGCCTCGAAGGCGCAAAATGCAGTCGGGAATACACCCGTGAGCAGTGATGCTATCGGCAGCGCAACGAACGCTCTGAATTCGTTGACCCATGTGGAAGCGGCGCGCTGGGGCCGGGATTTGAGTACGCTGTTGCGCATCACGCGGATGAATTTGCGGCATCCCTGGCAGGTCGCCTTCGCTATGGGCTCGACGATCATGGCGGCAATCCTCCAGTTGCTCATTCCCCAGCTGCTCGGCCGGGCTGTCGACCAGACCCAGACAGCCATCGGGGGCGGTGTCGCGGGGACCGCGGCAGGACAAGCGCTCTGGATTCCGGCTCTCCTGCTGCTCGCCGTCAGCGCGCTACGCGGCCTTTTCACGATGGCGCAGAACTATTTTGCCGAAGCCGTCGGGCATCATGTCGCGTACGAACTGCGGCTCGCCTACTACGACAAGATCCAGCGTCTCAGCTTTTCCTTTCACGACCGGGTCCATTCAGGCGATCTGATCACCATCGGAATGCTCGATCTCCAAGGCGTGCGGATGTATTTTTCCACCGCGCTCGTTCGCGTGGTCCTGCTCACCATGCTGATCGGGATCGGCGCCTATATGATGATCTCGACCGATCCCATGCTCGGCCTGGTCGCGCTGAGCTTCGTGCCTTTTGTCGCTTGGCGCTCATCGGCCACACAGCTTAGGCTGCGCGCCACCTGGCTCGACCTGCATGAGCGGCTTTCGGTACTAAGCCGCGTGATGGAGGAAAACCTCGCAGGCATCCGCGTGGTCCGCGCTTTTGCGGCTCAAGCCTATGAGATGCAGAAGTTCGACGGCGCTTCCAAGAACGCGCTCGACCTCGCCAACGACCGCGTTGACATCTACGTGCCCAGCACGTCGGCGATGACCTTGTCCTTCTTTTTCGCAATGGGATTGGTGCTCTGGATCGGTGGCAGCAAGCTCGTCGCTGGCGAGATCAGCGTCGGAACGGTGGCGACCTTCCTGACCTTCATGACAATCCTGCAAATGCCAGTCCGCCAGATCGGCCTCATGGTCAATGCCTTTGCCCGCGCTTCTAGCTGCGGTTCGCGGCTTTTCGGTCTCCTCGACCAGGAGATCACAATCAGGGATGCTCTCGAGGCCAGACCGCTCGAGATAGGCGACGGCACTCTGCGCTTCCACAATGTCTCGTTTGCTTACCCCAGCGCCGAAAACCGCGCCATTCTGAAGAACCTCAGCTTTGAGGCCCGTAGAGGCGAGACGATCGCGATCGTCGGTCCGCCGGGTTCGGGCAAATCGACGATGGCTCATCTGGTCCCCCGCTTTTACGACGTGACCGGTGGCGCCATCATGCTGGACGGCCAGGACATTCGTAATGTCACCCTCGCGACGCTTCGCAAGGCGGTCGCCGTCGTACAGCAGGATGCATTCCTATTCACCACCACGATCGAGAACAACATCGCTTATGGCGATCCCTGGGCGAAGAGACAGCGAATCGAACGCGCTGGCGAATTTGCCCAGCTCCACAACTACATCCTCGGGCTCCCAGCAGGCTACGAGACGGTCGTGGGCGAACGCGGCGTCTCTCTCTCTGGCGGCCAGCGCCAGCGTCTCACGATTGCTCGCACCATGATGCTGCGCCCCTCCGTCGTCGTTTTCGACGACTCAACGGCGGCGATCGATGCCGGCACCGAGCAGCGCATCCGCGCGGCGATGCGGCGCTTCGCTAAGGATCGGGTGACGATCATCATCGCGCACCGGCTGAGTGCGCTTATGCATGCCGATCAGATCCTTTTTGTCGATAACGGCGAAATCGTAGAACGCGGCACGCATCAAGAGCTTTTGGCGAAGCGGGGACGCTACAGGGCCCTTTACGATCTCCAGACGCGCCCGGGTGATGACATTATGACCCAGTATGGGGGCGCCCGCTGATGGCGCAGCGCCGCGCCGGCGAACTCGAAGCCGAACGTGAGGACGGCAGACGCCCTCCGCGCGCGGCTGTCGGCTCGCACCGCATCGAGGAGGAGATGTTCGGCCGGGCTTTCGACAAGAGCATCCTCCGGCGCATCTGGGCCTTCGTCCGTCCCTATCGGGCCAGGGTAGTCATCACGATTGCAGCAATGCTGATCTTCACCGGGACGCAGCTTCTCATCCCGTTGATCATCCGCTACGCGATCGACCAGGGCATGAACCCGGAAAGGACCGATCGCTCAGCCCAGCTTGCGGCCGTCGGCGCGTTCGTTTTGGCGATTTTGGTCAATTTCGCTGCCGGCTACATGCAGGAAACCGTGGTTGGGAAAGTGGCCGAAACTGTCCTGTTCGACATCCGCCGCGCCATGTTTGGCCATCTGCAGAAGGTTTCGCTCTCCTTCATGGACAAGACCGAGGTCGGACGCCTCATGTCGCGCCTGCAAGGCGACGTCAACTCCATACAGGAATTCCTCGAAACCACGGTATATTCCGTAGGCGATGTTGCGCTTCTCTTCGGCATCGTTTTCGTAATGCTGTGGCTCGACTTCCGCCTCGGCCTCCTGACGCTCTCGGTTCTGCCGGTCCTGGTGATCGTCCGCATTGTCTGGCTGCCGCGTGCCCGCGACGCCTTCATGGCCGCACACGAGACTAATTCCGTCGTCAACGGCGCGCTGGCCGAAGCCATTCACGGCGTGCGCACCGTCCAGTCAATGGACCGCCAGCAGGTGAATTTCATCCTTTTTGACGACAAGGCCCATGCCAACCTCAGGACCCACCTGATCGCTGCCAAATATGCACTGGTCATGGTGCCTATCGTCGATGGCCTCACCGGCCTCGCCATGGCCGCCGTTATTGTGGTCGGCGGCTCGATGGTCATGAATGGCCGCATAGATGTGGGCGTATTGGTTGCCTACCTATTTTACATCCAGCGCTTCTTTGACCCGATCCGCTCACTCACCCTGCAATATTCGGTCATGCAGCGCGCCATGGCCTCAGGCAAGCGCCTGACCGATGTGCTCGACGTCAAGATCGATGTTCAGGACAAACCCAATGCCGAGGTGCTTTCGCCCGAAATGGACGGCTCGGTCGAGTTCAGGGACGTCACCTTCGGCTACAATCCGAACCGTTCGGTGCTGAAAAATGTCTCCTTCCGGGTCAATCCCGGCGAGACGGTCGCACTGGTCGGGCCGAGCGGTTCTGGCAAATCGAGCGCGATGGCCCTGGTCCACCGCTTCTATGATGTTCAGCAGGGCCAAGTGCTGGTCGGCGGACATGATGTGCGCGATCTCACCCAGGAATCGCTCGGCCGCCAGGTCGCCATGGTGCTGCAGGAGCCGTTCCTGTTCACCGGGACGGTGTTCGAGAACATTCGATACCACAAGACGGAAGCCACGCGCGACAAGGTGATCGAGGCCGCCAAGGCGGTCGGCGCCCACGACTTCATAATGAGCCTCGCCGACGGGTATGAGACCCAACTTGGCGAACGCGGCGACAACTTATCTCTCGGCCAGCGCCAGCTTATCAGTTTCGCCCGCGCCCTCGTCGCCGACGCCAAGATCCTCGTGCTCGACGAAGCTACCGCCAACATCGACAGCTACACGGAAATGCAGATTCAGAAGGCTCTGATAAAGCTGCTTGAAGGGCGCACTGGCCTCGTCATCGCCCACCGTCTTGCCACGATCCGGGGTGCCGACCGCATCATCGTGCTTCAGAATGGCCAAGTTATTGCGACTGGCAACCACGATCAGCTAATAGCCATGGGCGGCCTGTATTCCAAACTCTACAATCTCAACTACGCCTCCTTTGACGATATTCCAGAACACGATACGACCGTACAAGCCGGCTCCCAGACCTGACGTCTTGGCGGCCTTGTGGTACTGACATTGACTTCGGGCGTGCCGGCGGATACTCAGGCAGCCGCAGACGAGGAAGCAGGCAGCATTCATGCAAAGCACTCGCGCGGATCGTGAAGACCGGCTGCGAACGATTTCCTCCAGCGTCGTTATCCGACCGCGGTGCACGCCGCGACATCGGGCGAACTCGCTCCAGGTGGTGTCGCTCGGCGTAGCAAAGCCGCTCGCGAGCGCGCCCTCAACAGCGCCGTAGCGAGTGACGGCTTTGCTACCGCCGAGCCGCTGATGAAGCTGGATGCGGGAGCCGCCACCGGCGCCGCCCCGGTCAAGAAGAACCTCTTGCGGCGGGCTATGGGCAACGACTAGCGCGAGCGCGACGAGCAGATGCGTGCCGGCATCGTGACGCGCTCGGCCATCATCTCCTTAGGATCGTGCAGTCTCACACCGTGCCCAGATGCCGGCCAACGCACAAACCTGGTAATCTGTGCCGCCGGCTCGTCGTCAGTTTGGCCTCCCTCACGATTTCCCAATCCCCACCACGTGCACGCTCGAGCAATGTGAGGGAGCGCAGTTACAACGATTTACCTTCGGATCAGACCGCGAATTTCATGGTCAGCCAAGTCGAGCCATGATTTCGGATTGAATGGTCGTCGCGGTGTATAGGGAAGCATCTAGCGGCAGATTCCCAAATGCCAGCTGACAAAGAAGGTAGTTAGCACCTGCCTCTTCCAACTGACTGAGCAGAGCTTCTCGCACAGACGCTGCTGATCCTACCACGCACAATTCACTCTCGACTGCCGCATCGAAGGTCAGCGGCAGGTTGGGTGGAGTGGGGATAGCGTTAAGCTCGTAAAGGAATTGGAAGCTCTTGAGCCATCTTTCGTAAGCAGGTGCCGCGAGCGAATAGGCATGTGTGTCACAACGCCCAACCACCACCATGCGGAGCAATCCAATAAATGGCGCTCGATCGCCCGCGCCAGTGTTGTCCTCTTGATAGGCGCGGAACGCATCAGTAGTTTTGCGAACAGAAGAGGAAGGTCCTACACACGCGATATTTGCTCCATTCGCAGCGGCCCAGGCTGCGGACTCGGGTCGATTGGCGGCGACCCATGTCGGCGGATGTGGACGCTGATGAGGTCTTAGCGTCAAAGGAACGTCATTGAGCTCAAAATGGCGGCCTTGATAGCACAGCGTGCCAACCTTCATGGCATTAACAAGTATTTCAACAAGAATTTCGCTGGCTTCCGCATAGCGGCCCGGCACCGCGTCCGCACCAATCCCGAAGTAACCCAATTCGATCGGGAGAGCACCGCGCCCTATGCCCAGTTCGAGCCTGCCACCGCTCAACTGGTCCAGCATACAGATCTCTTCGAACGCACGCAGCGGATGATAAAGCGCAAGCAGCATCACCAAGGGTCCGAGACGCAGGCGCCGGGTGCGCTGGGCGACGCTCGATAAGAACAGATTCGGCGATGGACCTCTCCCATGGGGGGTACAGTGGTGCTCTGCGAGATGATAGGCATAGAACCCTAGCTGATCGCACGCCTCTGCTAATATCAGGCGATCTTCGTACTGCCGGGCGATATCGAGGCCGTCCTCGTCCAGATGATCGAAGATGCCGAAGGCTAGATTTGAAGGAAAGACGTTTGTCACTCGATATTGTCCCCGATTTTAAAGAAAAATGTTGTCGTGCTTGGGTGACCAAGCAAGTCTAAAGATAGCAATGTGTGATATCGGATTAGCGTCAGCGTACCGAACGAGCAGAGCCTGACGCTCCCCTCCCCGTGGTGCTTGGTATGTTTAAGCTTCCAACTATATCGCGAGCGGCAGCAAGAAATGCATCCAATTGCTCTTTTGTGCCGATGCTGACGCGGATGCAATGTTCCAAACCATTGTCCGGAAAGTAGGCAACGAGTATCTTTTGCCTTTCCAAGGCTGCTTGCCACCATGAGCCGTCCTGTCCCGCTGGCACACGGGCTAGCAAGAAATTTGCGTGGGAGGGCGTTACGGAAAATCCAAGTTGCGACAGTGCGGCTGTCACTCGCTGTCGTTCATGTCTGATGTGCTTGTGGTTCTCTGCGTAGGCGCCGCGATGCGCAAGCACGCTGATACCAACCGCATGCCCGATCACGTTCATGTTGAAGACGTTCTGGATGTTGCGCAGCCTGCCAATAATCTCAGGGTGACCGAAACCGAAACCGACGCGAATGCCGGCGGCGGCATAGCTCTTCGAAAATGTTCTCAAGATCAGAAGGTTCGAATAACGGTTGATGAGGCGCAGCCCGTGATCGGGTGCAAAGTCGACGTAGGCCTCATCAAGGACGACCAGGCGATCCGATTGTGCCACGAGGCGTTCGATATTGCTTATCGAGAGGAATGTTCCGGTCGGATTGTTTGGATTGGCCACCAGAATGAACTTGGCGTCTTTTGCCGGACCGGAAAGCAATTGCTCCATTGGCAGCGAATGAGTTTGACATCCGATCTCGAGAAACTCAGCACCATGCAACATGGCAAGTTTGCGGTTGAACGAAAACCCTGGCGATATCATCGCCACCTTGTCGCCAGGGGCGAGGAAAGCTCTGTAGATGAGTCCGAGCAGTTCAGACGACCCGTTGCCTGCGATGACCTGATCCGTGGATACGCCATAGGTATTGGACGCTGCTTCCCTCAAGCTGATGTTATCGTCGTCCGGATACAGATACTGGCGATTGAGGGCCGCCACTGCACTTTGCATTATGATTGGCGGCAACGGAAACGGGTTCTCATTCGTATTCAGCTTGACAAAACTTCTGTCCGGCGCTGGTCCGTTGGACGGCAGAGCATCTAACTGTCGCGTCCCTTGCGGAAGAGACGAAAGCACAGCTTGCAGTTTTGCATCGGACATATTTTATCTCCGTTTCAGTCGCACAGGGGCATCCGTATGAGCTCGCAACGAGAGCAACATGGCGGACGGATTGACGATGGCAGCGTCGCCTTTCACAAGATGGTCACAACGCCGGCTGCCACGGGAATTCGGCCAGGCTGTCCTCGGTCGGATCGACTTGACGCGGACGCGGATCTGCATCCCTGCGCGGGCCAAGCCGCTAAGCGGTCTCAGCTAATCCGCCTGAGTCATGCTTTCACAGACGCTTGACCTCGATGCCGTATTTCCTCAGCACGTAGCCAATCTGGCGCGGGGTCAGTCCAAGCAGGCGCGCCGCCTTTGCCTGCACCCAGCCACATCTTTCCATGGCAGCAATGACGCGCTCGGCGTCGGTGGTCCTCGCGCCCAATGAGTGGGTTGCTCCGGCAGGCGGGACTGTGGTGGCGGCCGAACGAGCGGCCGCATCCGGCGGCGTGGCCGGATTCACTGCCTCTGGGAGGATTGGCGCTGGTTGCAGCGCGGCCTTGCCCGATCTGCTCTTCCGCAGCGCCTCGGCAAAGCATTGGTCGTGGGAGCACGCAAAGTCGTTTCTCCCGATTGATCGTCCCTCCGCCAGGATCGCTGTCCGGTGCACGCAATTTTCAAGCTCGCGAATGTTGCCGGGAAATTCACATTTCATCAGTACTTCAATCGCACGCGGATCGAAGGTCAGCGTACGGCCGTTCTCATCGTTGAAATTCTTGAGAAACTCAGCTGCGAGGAGCGGAATATCGCTGCGCCTTTGGCGTAACGCCGGCACCAGCAAGGGAACCACGTTGATGCGATAATATAGGTCGGCGCGGAACTCATTCCTTGCAACCGCCTCTTCAAGGTTCCTGTTCGTGGCGGCAATCACGCGAACGTCGACCTTGATGGTCTGGTTGCTGCCGACGCGCTCAAACTCCTGCTCCTGCAGCACGCGCAGTAGCTTTGCCTGGAAGGAGGCCGAGATCTCGCCGATCTCATCCAGAAACAACGTCCCCTTGTCGGCGAGCTCAAAGCGACCCTTGCGGGAATTGAACGCGCTTGTGAAGGCACCCTTCTCATGACCGAACAATTCGGATTCCAGGACTGTCTCTGGCAGCGCTGCACAATTGAGTTTGATGAAGGGCCGCTTGGCGCGCGGCGACAACTCGTGAATTGCCTTCGCGACCAGCTCCTTCCCGGTACCGGATTCGCCTCGCAACAGAACCGTGGTCTTTGCCTTAGCTACCACTGCGATCTTCTCGAGCAGCGCGCTTAGCGCCGGACTGTCGCCAATCATTCCCTTGACGTGAACCTTCTTGCGCTGCGGTGCAGGGTGCTTGACATCAGAGAATTGCGTTTGCAGCCGATCTTCCACCTCCGTCGGTCGTTCGCGGTCGCCCGCGGAGAAGCGGTGCAACTTGACTGTCTGTCCCACCATGTTGGCTATCATGGTGAGCAGCCGGACATCATAATCGAGCCGATACGTTGACCTGCTGTCCAAGGCGCGGTCGATAGTCAGCGTGCCTACGGCGTTCCCATCAACACGAATGGGAACGCCGATGAAGGACACGGTGTCGGAGGCCCCAAGCACCTCTATGTCAGCGGCAGTGAAGGCCGAATGCACCGCTATGTTCTCGGCGACGAGCGGCGTGTCCGTCGTCACAATCAGATCGATTGCCTTGCGCGGCAGGCGCATCCGGGAGCGCTCATCGCTGTTCTCGTCGCAGCCGGTGACTACGGTGATGTCCAGTACGCCCTCAGCGTCGAAGAGAGCGATGATGCCGTGCCGCATCTGCACAAACGAGGGCAGGAGATCGACGACCTTGGCCAACGTGACTTCGAGCCGGGCGGGGTCGGTGAATACTTTCGATATTTCGAAGATGCCGGTAAGCGCGTGCTCGTGCGATGGCACAAAAGGGACCGCGGTGTTCATCTCGGACTTTGGGTAAGCCCTTTTCGAATCCGGAAGCGAAATGCGGCACTCGCTGGCATTTTGTTCTGATTTGGGAATGTTGTGGTGCATATGATCCTCGATCTCGCGCCATGAAATGCATGCCGGCGGCATGTGCGCCCGCGACGTCGCGGGCAAGCGCGAAAATGCTCTGACGTGAACTCGTGCCACCGCCGTGTGGTCGAGTGCAAAGCGGGTCGACCCCTGACGCATCGCTTGGCTCTCCCTCCACGAAGCTTGGCCACGTTCTCGGCTTGCACGGGGGCAACCACACGTTGATTTTCAAAAGACTGGAGCGAGGCGGGATAGTCAATCGAGCTTTCTTTCATTCGTGAAAGGAAACCTCGCGGCCTATGATAGAATTCATCAGTTCTAATTTTTGTCGGCGATGTTGAACGACAGAAATACGGCGCCGGCGATGCGGTGCCCGAGCGGCTGACCGCGCCGAGTTGCCGGGCCGTGCCAGTCACCAGCGCCTGCGAACCAGGGGCGGGAGCGATAATCACTGCCGACGACACTGGTCGGTCGCGGCAACCGCCATTTCCTCGATATTGATGACGGACATAAGGCGGCGGCATCGCGTGTGAAGGCGCGAAGCTGGCGGTCGAGCGCGGCTTTCTCGGCGGTGCTCGGAACTTCTGAACCGCATCGTCGCGGTCAGCACCAGCGGCGTCAATCCCTACGTCTCGACGTCGCTTTCAAGCTGTCGCTGCAGCGGGAGCGCGGCAAAGAACACGGCAATTCTGCGCCCTCGTGCCAGCGATGCGGCCCTTCCCAAAGTCGGCAAACCGAGGAGCCCGCCACGATGTGCAGCAAAACCGCAAGCCAGAGAGATCGACCGGCAATCTGCCGGAGAACATCAAGCGCGTGCTGGACGGCGGCCTTGTCATTCCCGTCTTGTGCCACCGCTCATCCCATCATTGGCGAGCCCAACGTCAGTTCAGGTCATGCGGATCCATTTGGCATGGGTATTGCGGCGGCCTTGGTGCAGCGTTCGACCGGAGCGCCGCGATAGGGAGAAGCCCGGGAGAAGTCACGCCACCTCGATCCGGTCAGGGAGAGAGAAACAGTGTCAGCTGCACAAGTCCGCGGCGCGAGTCCCGCGCCCCGCAAACCCTTCTATGCCAAGCTTTACGCGCAGGTGCTTGCCGCCATCGCCCTCGGCGTCGCAATTGGCTATTTCTATCCGGGGACCGGCGAGAGCCTGAAGCCGCTGGGTGATGCCTTCATCAAGCTGGTCAAGATGATCATCGCGCCTGTCATCTTCCTGACAATTGCGACCGGCATTGCCGGCATGAACGATCTTCACAAGGTCGGCCGGGTCGCCGGCAAGGCAATGGTCTATTTCCTCACCTTCTCGACGCTGGCGCTGATCGTCGGCCTCATCGTCGCCAATGTCGTCCAGCCTGGCGCCGGCCTCAACATCGATCCGGCCTCGCTCGATGTCCAGGCCGTGAATACCTATGCCGCAAAGGCCCACGAGCAGTCGGTCACCGGCTTCCTGATGAACATCATCCCGCCAACGATAGTCGGCGCCTTCGCGGAAGGCGACATCCTGCAGGTGCTGTTCTTCTCGGTTCTGTTCGGCATGGCGCTCGCGATGGCCGGAGAGACGGGCAAGCCTGTCGTTTCCTTCCTTCAGGCGCTCATCGCGCCTGTCTTCAAGCTCGTCGGCATTCTGATGAAAGCCGCGCCGATCGGCGCTTTCGGCGCAATGGCCTTCACCATCGGCAGATATGGCATCGGTTCGGTCGTCAACCTCGCGATGCTGGTCGCGACGTTCTATTTCACCGCCTTCCTCTTCGTGTTCGGGGTTCTCGGCGCGGTCTGCCGCTACAACGGCTTTTCGATCTGTTCTCTCATTCGCTACATCAAGGAAGAGCTGCTGCTTGTCCTCGCAACGTCCTCCTCGGAGGCCGCGCTCCCCTCGCTCATGCAGAAGATGGAGAAGGCGGGCGCCAGGCGTTCGGTTGTGGGTCTCGTCATCCCGGCCGGATATTCGTTCAATCTGGACGGCACGAATATCTACATGACCCTGGCGGCCCTCTTCATCGCGCAGGCGACGAACACCGATCTGTCAATCGGCGATCAGGTGCTGCTGCTGCTCGTTGCGATGCTTTCCTCCAAGGGCGCTGCAGGTGTGACAGGTGCGGGCTTCATCACCCTGGCTGCTACGCTCGCCGTAGTTCCGAGTGTTCCCGTTGCTGGGATGGCCCTGATACTCGGCATCGACCGCTTCATGTCCGAATGCCGGGCGTTGACGAATTGCGTTGGTAACGCAGTGGCATCCCTCGTCGTCGCCCGCTGGGAAGGAGAATTGGACCAAGCGCAGATGAAAGCCGCCTTCTGCGGTCATCAGCTTGCCGAGGCATCAAACCGGCTATCCTCCGCCGAGTAAGGGCGACGCACCGCGACCGGTTTCGCCAAGCTGGTCACATGACCTGAACGATCGACTCGCAGGCTCTAAACGGCGCCTCACGGACCATGTATCAGAAGCGCTAAATGTGTGAGTGCAAATCATCGCCGCCCTAAGCGAATGAACCTTCCGTTATACCCGGCCGGTCTACGTCTGGAGTAGTCCAATACGCTGTCGATCATTCAGTATGCGGGCGTCTTCACTTTGCCCACCCGAAAGCATTGTCGAATCGCGCTAGGTGACAGAGAGCCAGCCTGCGTCAAAAACCAATCAGAATAGGACCCATGACCAAGCGCCCCACAATTACCGATCTCGCCCGCGAAGCCCGAGTCAGCGTAGCAACGGTCGATCGGGTTCTGAACGCCCGCCATCCGGTGCGCGAGGAGACCGCGCGGCGGGTCCACGACGCCGCCCACGCGATCGGCTATCATGCTGCCGGGCTCATCAAGCAGCGCTTGCGGCGAGACCTACCGTGCTACCGTCTGGGCTTCATCTTGAGAAAACCGGCCCAGCATTTCTACCAAGACTTTGCGCGCGAGGTCGAAGCGTCGGTCAATTTGGCCCAGTCCTTCCACGGCATTCCGCTCATCCAATTCGCCCCGTCACATATGCCGAGCGACCTAATCGCACCGCTCAAGGATTTGGGCGCACGCTGCCATGCGATCGCGATGGTGGCACCGGACCACCCAAAAATTACAGCAGCGGTTGAGGACCTCAAGGCCAAAGGCATTCCGGTTTTCTCGCTGCTTTCCGACTTCGCCGCCGGCGTGCGACAGGGCTATATCGGCCTCAACAACCGCAAGGTGGGGCGCACGGCCGCTTGGATGGTGTCCAAGGTCGCAAAACGGCCCGGCAAGGTGGCGGTGTTTGTCGGTAGCCATCGTTTCCAGGGGCACGAGCTCCGTGACGTCGGCTTTCGCTCCTATTGCCGTGAGAACGCGCCGACGTTCGAGGTGCTCGATCCGCTTGTGAACCTGGAGAAACGGCAGGTCACCTACGAGGCAACGCTTGATCTCATGCAGCGGGAACCCGAGCTCGTCGGCTTCTATGTCGCCGGCGGCGGCATGGAGGGCGCCATCTCCGCGGTCCGGGAAGAGGGTAAAAGTCGCGATCTCGTCGCGATCGTGAATGAAATCACGCCGGAATCTCGGGCGGCACTCGCTGATAACATCATCACGATGGCAGTCGCCACGCCAATGCGCCGGCTTTCCCAGGAGCTGATAACGCTGATGACGCGGGCTATCGAGACCGGCACTGCTGAAACACCAGGACAGACATTTCTGCCGTTCGACATCCATCTGCCGGAAAATATATGAAACTGATGGCTTCTATCGTAAGCGGGGAGTTTCCTTTCATGAATGAGAGAAAGTTGATTGATTATCCCATCCACGCGGGGTAGCCGCACCCCATAGGCCTCAGCCGCGGCCCAGGATGAAGCGCCGATTGGGTGAACGGATCGGCCGCGCGTTCAGCCCGAAGCGCGAGGTAAATTGCCTACATCCGCAGCGTCGACCTCGACCGGCTTCATTGCCAACATCTCGACGTTGTCGGTGCAGGGCGGTGTCGTCAAGGATGCCTCACGCCAGTAGCCGAGCGAGGCCGGCACAGTCCATTGGTATCGACCTCGTCGACCGCCATCTCCTCGCCTGGCCGCGTGAAAAGCCGCGGCATGGCCGGCAAAGTTGGCATTTGAGTGGGGCTAAACACCTTCTGGGACTTCGCACGCGAAATCGGAGGCGGCAGTCAATTCAGTACCAACCCGGACATGTGTTCTGCTCGTTCCTGGCCCTCGTACTCAGCAAGGAACTGCGCCGCTCTGCCGGGCCAAAGGCCTGACGCCCGAATGGCAACCGCTCCTACGCGATCGCGACCGCCTCCAGGAAGCCACCATCGAAAAGGATGCTCGCGTCGTCACCACCACGTCACGGCCAAAGTGGGCAACGTTTTGAAGGCAGCTGGCATCGCTCTGCCACACAACCTCGATGAACAACTCGCCTGAGATCACCCCCAAAACGTAGTGGTAACACGCGCCGGAGCGCGCCTAACATGCTGATTAATGACATATTCTTGCGGGCGGTGTTTAAACTGCAAGGTCGGATGGTCGTGCCCGAGACGCTCAATAGCTTTCAAGCAAAGGCGCCAGGCGAGATGCCTCCTGCAACATCATTTCCCGCATCCACAGGCTTGCCGGATCAGTGTTGTGAAGCGCAGGCCATTGGACGGCCTCCGTGAATGCGGGATGAGGAAGTGGCGGCGGAAGTCCGACAATCCGCAGGGGTGTTGTTTTTGCGAAATGCTGCGCCAGCCGTAAGGGCATGGTCCCGATGCGGTTGGTGCCTGATAGGACCGGCGCGATCAGGCTAAAGCCCTGTACGACGACCTCGATACGTCTCTCGAACCCGTGCTCGAGCAAATACCATTCCTCCATGGTGGGCTGCCGGGTGTGCCTGAATTTGAGCACGACATGCCCCATCGACAAGTATCGCTCGAATGTAAGTGGCTCTGACAGCTGCTTGTTCGTGCCGCAGCCTACGCATACGAGCATATCTTCGAACAGGGCTGCGCGAGGATGTTTCGACATGAACACTTCCGGCATAATCAGAAAATCAACGTCGCCGCGCCGGAGAAGCTCCTCGGGGTCGTCGCAAATAGGCAGACATTCGAAGCGGACGGCGGGAGCTTCCCGCGCAGTACGCTCTACGATCCTCTTAAAAAGCACGAGCGTGAGGTAATCGGAAAGCATGATTCGGAAGAGACGATCCGATTGGGCTGGGTTAAAGGCGTCGGAGGAAATAATCGATAGCTGGATGTGCAGCAATGCGTCCCGGACTGCTGGGGCAAGCCCCTCCGCGCGCGGTGTCAAAATGAGCTCGCGGCCGTTCATCGTAAATAGCTCATTGCTGAAGTAGGCGCGTAACCGAGCGACGGCGGCGCTCATGGCCGGCTGGCTCAGATTAATACTGTTGGCCGCGGCAGTGACTTTACGCTCCCTGATCAGAGCGTCCAGCACAACGAGGAGATTCAGATCCAGCCCCTTAAACCGCATATCCTGATCTATCCAGCGTGTGGATGGGCATCATCTAAACAATCAATTTTACGAATTTACGAACCATGCATTAGAGGAACGTAAATGACCGACGTCAAGCTCAAATCGACGGCGCCGCCACACGGGCGGGAACATCGAGAGAGCTCATTGGCGAGCCCCACCGGCTGGCTCACCGTCGCTAACGACAACGGTTGAGTGCAGCCAACAACGCCGCCGCTTTGGCCGGGTAATGCGGCCCGCAAGAAACCATTTTGAAGAGAGGTCCTGAATGCGCCCTCAGGTGCAGTGGAAATTGTGCTGGGAAAACGAGTTGCAGCTCTCGGACCACGTCGAGCTCGCCCAGTTCTTTCGTAATACCTACGGGCCGACTGGGGCGTCCAACGCAGAACCGTTCGAAGGTAGTCGAAGCTGGGCCGGAGCCAGGCCTGAACTCCGCGCAATCGCCTATGATTCGAGCGGTGTAGCGGCTCACATGGGCATACTGCGCCGTTTCATCAAGGTTGACGCGGTCGATCTGTTGGTGGCTGAGCTGGGCCTGTACGGGGTACGTCCGGATCTTGAGGGTCTCGGAATCGCCCATTCAATCCATGTCATGCTTCCAATACTGCAGGAGCTTGGCGTTCCATTCGCTTTCGGAACCGTCCGGGACGCGCTGCGGAATCATGTTGAGAGGTTCGCGCGGCGATACAGCCCTTTGGCCGTTTTGTCGGGAATTCGCGTGCGCTCCACCCGACCAGAGGCGCGCCTCGACCTGCCGCCCACACGCATCGATGACGCACTCACCATTGTTCTGCCAGTTGGACGGCCGATCAGCGAATGGCCCACGGGCACGATGATCGATCGGAACGGACCAGAGCTATGAGCCGTCCCGATTGCTTGTACGAAGTGCGCCGTGAGTGCTCTGACGGCACCGGCCGTCGCAGCGTTTATCTGACGTTTGACGACGGTCCCAATCCACTTTTCACACCGGAGATTCTCGATGTGTTGGCAGAGCAGCGGGTGCCGGCGACTTTCTTCGTCATCGGCGCCTACGCCTTAGAGCACCCGGATCTAATCCAACGAATGTTTGCAGAAGGGCACGAGCTAGGCAACCACACGATGACTCATCCGGATCTGTACAAATGCGGCTTCGGCGAAGTGCAACGTGAGATCTTTGAAGCTAACGGCGCCATCATGAGGGCGTGCCCTCAGGCCTCGGTGCGCTATATTCGCGCGCCCTACGGCGCCTGGAGCGAAGAAATCTTCACAGCGTCACAGATCGCCGGGCTGACGGCCCTCCATTGGTCCGTCGACCCTCGAGATTGGTCTCGCCCTGGGGTCGACGCGATTATCGATACCGTGCTCGCCTCTGTCCGGCCGGGCGCAATCGTACTCTTGCACGACGGATGCCCTCCCGGCGAGTTGAGCCAGGGCGCTCACGCCGGTCTGCGCGACCAGACGGTCACGGCGCTGTCCCGTCTGATTCCAGCACTTCATGAGCGCGGATTTGTAATCCGCTCACTTCCTCAACATCACTGAACAAACGAGATCCCATGACTCTTCTTGGTACAACCAGCACTGTGGCCATTTCGCTTTATGCACTGCTCTCGACTGCTTATAAGAGCATGCAGGGGATTTATGCTCTGCCGACAAACGACTCATCGGCGTTGGAGGATCTCGTCGGCTCCGATCAACTGCCCAGCGTGGATGTCATCGTCCCCTGCTTCAACGAGGATCCGCGCACGCTTTCAGAGTGCCTGGCGTCCATTGCAGACCAAGAATACGCCGGAAGACTTCGGGTCTATGTGGTTGATGACGGTTCTGGAAATCGCGAAGCCGTAGGAACTGTCCACGAAACCTACGCGCGCGACCCTAGGTTTGACATCATTTTGCTTCCCGAGAATGTTGGAAAGCGCAAGGCGCAGATCGCCGCGATACGCCGCTCATCCGGGGATTTGGTGCTTAACGTTGATTCAGACACGATACTCGCGTCCGACGTCATCACCAAGCTTGTACCGAAGATGCGAGATCCAGCGGTCGGCGCAGTCATGGGTCAGTTGATTGCCAGTAACCGGAGCGAGAGCTGGCTGACAAGGCTGATAGACATGGAGTACTGGCTGGCTTGCAACGAGGAGCGCGCGGCACAGGCTCGCTTCGGTGCCGTTATGTGCTGTTGCGGCCCATGTGCCATGTACCGCCGGTCTGCGCTCCTTTTGTTACTGGACCAGTACGAGTCGCAATTTTTTCGGGGCAAGCCAAGCGACTTCGGGGAGGATCGCCATCTCACTATCCTCATGCTGAAAGCAGGCTTTCGAACCGAGTACGTTCCGGGCGCCATCGCGGCCACAGTCGTTCCGAACAGACTCGGACCGTATCTGCGCCAACAACTCCGTTGGGCACGAAGCACATTCCGGGACACGCTGCTTGGGCTGCGCTTGCTGCCCGGCCTCAATAGCTATCTCACGTTGGACGTGGTCGGACAGAATCTCGGGCCGCTACTCCTCGCCCTATCGGTACTAACGGGCCTCGCACATTTCGCACTGACAGGCACTGTGCCTTGGTGGACAGGACTGATGATTGTGTCCATGACCATGCTCCGATGCAGCGTGGTAGCATTTCGTGCTCGACAGTTTCGATTTCTGGGCTTTTCTCTGCACACGTTCATCAACATCTTTCTCTTACTTCCCTTGAAGGCCTACGCGCTGTGTACATTGAGCAATAGCGATTGGCTGTCGCGAAGCTCTGCTGTCGCTACATCGAACACTGGGGGAAAACAGGCCCCCACCCAAACTCCGATCACTGGATCAAGCAGGGCAGAATTCTCACCGCATGCGGCTCCGCTTCGCAGGCTCAATCTTGCGCGGATTCTTCGGGATTAGCGCTGTCGAGCAACATCTGCGGCGACGAGTGATCGCTAATTACCTAGGTGGACGAGAGGTGGACGAGTTTGACCCAGAACATGAATCATCAGTTGCTCGATCGGGAATTGGCCGCAGACGATCCGTGGCGCCTCGACGGCAATCCGTTCGAGCGGGAGCGCCACACGCAAATGCTCCAGTTGGCGCTTGCCCAAGGCTCCATTACAAATGCCCTCGAAGTCGGGTGCGCTGCCGGCGCATTCACGGAAAAACTAGCTCCCAACTGCCAAGGGCTCACCGTCATCGATGTCGTGGCGCAAGCGATTGCTCGAGCACGTCAACGGATAAAGGAGCCGTCGCGCATCAACTGGATAGTCTCCGATGTTCAACAGTTTTCGACCGACGAGTTGTTTGACCTGATCGTTGTGGCGGAGGTCCTATACTACCTCGAAGACATAGCCGAGATGCGCGCGGCCGTCAAAAACCTGGTGCGGGTGCTTGCGCCAGGCGGGCATCTGATCTTCGGATCGGCAAGGGATGCTAATTGCCGTCGCTGGGGTCACGCCGCTGGTGCTGAGCCGGTCATCGCCATGCTGAACGAAACGTTGATCGAGGTAGAGCGTCTTGAGTGTCGGGGCGAGTCGGTCAACGAAGACTGCTTGCTCGTCCGTTTCCGGAACCCGCTTTCCGCTTCCTGATCAATCGAATCTATCGCCGTTAACGTGGAGACACTATGCGCATCTGTGGTACCAAGCTGACCCATGATGGGGCGATCGCGCTTGTCGAGGATGGACGGCTCGTCTTCTGCGTTGAGCAGGAAAAGCGGCACAACAATCCGCGTTATCAAACCATCGATAATCTCGACGCAATTGTCGCCGCTTTGGCGGAACAGGGGCTAAATCCTTGTGATGTCGATCAGTTCGTTATCGACGGCTGGGATGGCGAAGACGAGTCACAGTTTCAGGTCCGGCAGGCAACCAAGCAACCGCCAGTCTTGGCGTCCCTCTCGGTAAAATGAACCCATGTCCATGGTAGCGATCGATCTTACGGACGTAAGCAAAACTTATGACAAGCTCGTTGTCGACAGACTGTCGTTCCGCGTTGCGGCGGGGGAATGCTTCGGGCTCTTGGGACCGAACGGTGCGGGCAAAAGCACGATTGCGCGTATGGTCCTCGGCATGACATCGCCTGATGCGGGGAAGATTACTGTGCTTGGCGCTCCAGTGCCGGCGCGCGCGCGTTTGGCACGTATGCGCATCGGCGTGGTCCCGCAGTTCGACAATCTTGATACCGCGTTCACTGTACGCGAGAATCTGTTGGTGTTCGGGCGCTACTTCCGGATGAGCAGACGCCAGATCGAAGCGGTCATACCATCGCTGCTTGAGTTCGCCCGCCTCGAGAACAAAGCGGATGCGCGCGTCGCCGAACTGTCCGGCGGCATGAAGCGGCGCCTGACGCTCGCGCGTGCGCTGATCAATGACCCGCACTTGCTGGTGATGGACGAGCCGACCACCGGCCTCGATCCGCAGGCCCGCCACCTGATCTGGGAACGGCTGCGATCGCTGCTGGCGCGGGGCAAGACTATTCTTTTGACTACCCATTTCATGGAAGAGGCCGAGCGGCTGTGCGATCGGCTGTGCGTTATGGAGGAGGGGCGCAAGATCGCCGAAGGCCGCCCGTCCGCACTCATTGACGAGCAGATCGGCTGTGACGTGGTCGAGGTCTACGGCGGCAATCCGCATGAACTGGGTGCGCTGATCCGGCCGTACGCACAGCGCATCGAGGTGAGCGGTGAGACGCTTTTTTGCTATGCACCCGATCCGGAGCAGGTGCTGGTGCAGCTACGCGGGCGCGCGGGTCTGCGCCTTCTGCAGCGTCCCCCCAATCTCGAGGATGTGTTCTTGCGGCTAACCGGGCGCGAGATGGAGGACTGAACAATGGGCGAACGTTATGCGGCGGCCATGCCCGCCAATGCGTGGAATTGGGTCGCGGTTTGGCGCCGCAACTATCTTGGATGGAAGAAAATCGGGCTTGCATCGGTTCTCGGCAACCTCGCCGATCCGATGATCTATCTGTTCGGTCTCGGCTTTGGCATCGGAACAATGATAGGTCCTGTTGAGGGCACTTCGTACATTGCGTTTCTCGCGGCTGGCATGGTTGCCACAAGCGCGATGGCATCGGCGACTGCTGAAACGGTTTACGGGAGTTTCGGCCGCATGGACAACCAGCGCACCTGGGAAGGAATGCTATGCACTCAGCTGACGCTCGGCGATATCTTACTCGGCGAATTGGCGTGGGCAGCCACCAAGGCCCTGATGGCGGGCACAGCAATCACTATTGTTGCCACCACGCTCGGCTACACATCGTGGCCATCCATCCTCTGCTTGCTGCCAGTCATCGCTCTCAGTGGCCTCGCCTTCGCGAGTCTAGCGATGGTCGTCACGGCGCTTGCGCCCAGTTATGAATATTTCATATTTTATAATACGCTTGTTGTAACACCCATGCTGTTCCTTTGCGGCGCGATGTTTCCGGTCAACCAGTTGCCCGGCGCTTTTCAGGACGTCGCCTCCTTGTTGCCGCTCGCACATGCAATTGACCTCATTCGTCCGGCGATGCTTGGCCGTCCGGCCGGCAGCATGGGCCTGCATATCGGCGCGCTTTGCATATACACGGTTTTGCCGTTCTTCCTATCGGTTGCTCTATTTCGTCGTCGGCTGATGCGTTGACGCTACTCACCATTCGTAAAATTGATTCTTTGGGCGATACCCATCCACGCGTCGGATAGGTCAATACATGCGTTTTAAGGGACTCGATCTAAATCTCCTCGTTGTGCTGGACGCTTTGATCAGGGAGCGTAAAGTCACCGCCGCAGCCCGCAGTATTAACCTGAGTCAGCCGGCCATGAGCGCCGCCGTCGGTCGGTTACGCGCCTATTTCAGCGATGAGCTATTTACGATGAACGGCCGCGAACTCATTTTGACACCGCGCGCGGAGGGGCTCGCCACAGCAGTCCGGGAGGCATTGCTGCACATCCAGCTGTCGATTATTTCCTGGGACGCCTTTAACCCGGCCCGATCGGATCGTCGCTTCCGCATCATCCTTTCCGATTACCTCACACTCGTATTTTTTAAGAAGATCGTAAAGCGTGCTGCGCGGGAAGCTCCCGCAGTCCGCTTCGAATGTCTGCTTATTTCCGACGACCCCGAGGAGCTTCTCCGGCGCGGCGACGTTGATTTTCTGATTATGCCGGAAGTGTTCATGTCGAAACATCCTCGCGCAGCCCTGTTCGAAGATATACTCGTATGCGTAGGCTGCGGCACGAACAAGCAGCTGTCAGAGCCACTTACATTCGACCGATACTTATCGATGGGGCAGGTTGTGCTCAAATTCGGGGACACCCGGCAGCCCTCCATCGAGGAATGGTATTTGCTCGAGAACGGTTTCGAGAGACGTATCGAGGTCGTCGTACAGGGCTTTAGCATGATCCCGCCCCTTCTATCAGGCACCAACCGCATCGGGACAATGCCCTTACGGCTGGCGCAGCATTTCGCAAAATTAACACCCCTGCGGATTGTCGAACTTCCGCCGCCACTTCCTGCCGCATTCACGGAGGCCGTCCAATGGCCTGCGCTTCACAATAATGATCCGGCAAGCCTATGGATGCGGGAAATGATGTTGCAGGAGGCATCTCGTATGATTACCCCGCCTAAGAGCACCGGACGTCTCAGTTGTCGGCCGACGACCCCTCGGTTATGAGAGGAGGCATGGATGGCGATTGGGATTGGGCGATTCCTGCATTGTCGAGAACGATGCAGGGAGAGCAGATCCTTCAGCCTGAAGAGGTGGCAGCGATGCTGCCGCTGCATGAGCTTGGCTGGGGAACCGACGGGCGAACGAATTCGGGTGCGCTCGCAACACGGTGCCTCGGTATCTAAGCGAGGGCGGGACTGTTCCGTTTCGCAAGCCTGTGCGGCCGACCGCGTTTGACGGACTGGACGATTGGCTGCGGGAGCGCTTCTTCCGCCATGGCTCGGGCTGGATGACGATCTCGACCCGCTCCAGGTGCGCCGGGAACGCCTTGCGCGGTCGCGCAGCACGTCGCGGCTCGCCTGTCGGTCTTGCGGCCTCGAGCTCGGACTCAATCGCGCCGAGCCCGGTCTGGATTTCGAAGGCGAAGGCCTGCTGGGCACGTTCGAGCTTCTCGGAGCTGCGACCGAAGTGGCGCGCTCCAGCTGCTTGACGATCCCGTGAAGGTCGGCGATCCTCTCCTGGGCACGCTCGTTGAGTGTCGCCATCCGGACGATCTCGGCCTTGAGTGTTTCGCTCCGGAGTTGTTGCAGTTCGGCCTTCTCCGCCGCCATGGCGACGAACATCGCCTTGAGCGGATCGATTTCGTGGGGACGGGCCGAAGCGCTTCTCGTCATGACGCCGACAGGAGCTTATTTTGCACGGCCTGAGGCCCGCCTTTTGCGCCTGAGTCACTTCGCCACGGCCTATCCGGCCGACGTCGGACGCCGTCTCCGTTCGGCTCAAACGCGCCAGTCCATGCCTTCGACGAGCGCCATCAGTTCGGCGCGGCAAGCCGGATCACGCCGTTCTCCACCCGCGGCCAGCGGAACTTGTCCTCGTCCAGCGCTTACGGTGCGGGTATGCCGGCGTCGAGTAACAGAGAGAAGTTTGGGGCCGAACTAGGACGGCCCCGACGAAGTGTTGTCCTGGTCCGGTTTGAGTGTCGAATCTTCAGATCGATTGCTTGGGCGACCAGCTTCCCGGCCGCCAGCGAGCCCGCAACTGCTCAGCAGAAGGGCGAAGTGAACGTGAGTGCATCCATTTCGTAAATGTGTGTCTATCCAAGCAATCGATTTCTCTAATTATCCGATGAGGAATATGAACCGCGTCAGGCAGGGTGCATCATTAGGAGTATTTTCGATGGCAAAGATTATCGAGGGTAGCCCGGGTGCCGAAACACTCCTCGGCACCGAGCTTGAAGATTGGATGGAGGGTTTCGGAGGCAATGACTGGATTGACGGTCGTGGCGGCAACGACGAGATCTCGGCTGGCCAGGGCAGTGACCGAGCCATTGGCGGCGAGGGTAACGACCGCATCTTCGGCGGAGATGGCTGGGACGATCTCTCCGGCGACAACGGCCGCTTCAACGCGCGCATCTCCGGTGAGGACAATGACAGGCTCAGCGGCGGTCCCGGCCAGGATGTCCTCTACGTGGGTGACGGCCAGGATACGTTGACCGGGGGCACCGACAATGACACGTTCGTGTTCCAGTTCCACAATCCGGTGCCTGGCGTCGTCCCGAGTGTCGGGTCGAAGCCGGACATTACCACTATCACCGATTTCAACCCGGCGGAGGACAAGTTCGCCTTCGATGCGGTGGGCCTCTACAACGACGGTTTTGGCGCGAACTTCGTCAACAACGCCAGCATACAGTCCGGCTACCCGGTGAGCAGCTTCTACAGTGGTGCGGCCTCGGGTGCGAACGGCGAACACGTCGTGGTAATCACTGGCGAATCTTTCAACTCTGCTTCTGAAGCCGCGAGTGCGATCTCCGGCGAGCACGCCGGCGACATCATTGTCTACCAAAGCAGCTACACCGACAGAGTCGCAACTCTGGCCTATGTCACCGCCGACAACAGCGCGCATGAGTTCGCCCACCTGGGCGGTGTGGTCACCGTGGCCGACCTAGGCCTGACCGCGTCGGACTTCACCTTCGTTTGATCCAGAAAACCCATACGGAACAGCGCCCCGCCCCCCTGGGCGGGCGCTTTCCGTTTCCGCTACTTGCGATGGGCCGGGGCGCCCGGGAGCAGTCGCAGCGTGTACAGCTTGACGAAGCCCTGCACGTCGCGCTGGTCGTACACCGAATCTCCCTGAAGGCGTGGAGGCGGAAGCCTGTTCGGGCCCTTGCGGCCGGCCACGATGACGTTGCCCTTCCAAACCTTCAGCCGGACGGTGTTGTTGTTGACCCGCTCCATTAAATGCCAAACCAAACACATTCGGCGGGAGCACTGATCCTGAATCAGCCAGCGGATGCAGTCGGTTGCCGCTCGGGGAGCAATATAGGGAGCTGGGTCGCCAGATCCTCACGGAGACCTACGTGAGTAACCATTCCTTGAAGGATTCAGCTTTGAGACCTTTCCCTCTGACTTCCGCTATTTGGGGAATTCTGTTGATCAGCGGCGTGGTCAACGTGCTTGCGCTGATCTCGCCGCTGTTCATGCTTCAGGTCTACGACCGCGTTCTGGCAAGTGGCAGCGTATCGACGCTAGTGGGGCTCGTCGTGCTTGCTGCAGGGCTTTATGCGTTCCAATGCCTGCTCGACGTTTTGCGCGCCCGCGTGCTGCTGCGGATTGGCGAGCGTTTCGATGAACAGTTTTCCGGACGCGTTCACGATGCGATCGTTCGCCTTCCGCTTTTAACGCGCATGCCGGGCGACGGCTTGCAGCCGCTTCGCGACCTCGACAATATTCGCGGATTCTTAGGTGGAAACGGTCCGACAGCGTTCTTCGATCTGCCATGGATGCTGCTTTATCTTGCCATTTGCTTCCTCCTTCATTTCTGGATCGGCATGACGGCACTTATCGGGGCGATCGGTCTCACATCTCTGACACTTCTTACCAACACTCTCTCGCAACGGCCGATACGCGAGACCATTGCCCACGACATGGTGCGCAATGGCCTACTGCAAGCAGCGCGTTGCAATGCCGAGGTCGTGCAAGCTCTCGGTCTCGGAAAGCGGATCGCTGCCCGATGGCACAAGGCCAATGCCGAGTATCTGGCCGCCAACCGGAAAGCTGGGGACGTGGCAGGTGGGCTGGGTGGCATTGCAAAGTCGTTGCGCGTGCTGCTGCAATCGGCAATTCTTGCCGTCGGCGCGTACCTTGTCATCAGGCAGGAGGCTACGGCCGGGGTCATGATTGCCAGTTCGATCATGATGGGGCGTGCGCTGGCTCCGGTCGATCTGGCCATTTCAAGCTGGAAACCCTTCCTCATGGCGCGCCAGGGTTGGGCGCGGCTGGAGGACCTCCTGGGAAAGGTTCCTGAAACCGCTCCTGTTATGCCAATGCCTGCACCTGAACGCGAACTCCGCCTCGAAGGCGTGACAATCGTTCCGCCCGGCGAAAGGAAGCCGACCGTGACCGGCCTTGCGTTTGCCGTTCAGGCGGGAAGCGCACTCGGGATCATCGGTGCATCGGGTTCGGGCAAGTCGACACTCTCGCGCGCCATCGTCGGCGCATGGGCGCCGGTCGCCGGAAAGATTCGCATCGACAGCGCAAGCCTCGATCAATGGGACCGGGAAGCGCTAGGCCGTCATATCGGCTATTTGCCGCAAGGTGTTGAACTGTTCGACGGCACCATTGCCGAAAACATCGCTCGTTTTGAAGATAATCCTGACCCTGAGGCTATTGTCACCGCGGCGAAAGCAGCGGGCACGCACGAACTGATCCTCCGATTTGAGCACGGCTACGAAACTCCGATTGGTGAGGCCGGATCGGCACTTTCCGCCGGGCAGCGCCAGCGTATCGGTCTTGCCCGTGCTCTTTATCGAGACCCTTTCCTTGTTGTGCTGGATGAACCCAATGCCAATCTCGATGCGGAAGGCGAGGCTGCGGTCGTCAAGGCGATCGCCTCCGTGCGCGGGCGCAAGGGCATTGCGGTTGTCGTCGCCCATCGGCCGAGCGCCATCCGCGCCGTGGATTTTGTGTTGGTCATGGAAGGTGGACGGCAGCGAGCATTCGGTGCGCGTGATGAAGCGCTTTCCAAAGTCTTGAAGAGGGCAGCGATGGCACCAGGCGCTGGCGTCAAGGCCATCGAGTCTACACAGGATAACGTGGGAGAGCGCGCTGACATGGAGGATCCCGGTGGCCGGCATTCATCAGAATAATGACGTTTCCAGCTCCATTCGCCGGCACCTGGTGGCGGGCCTTCTGGCGAGCGTGATCTTTGTTGGAGGAGCCGGAGCCTGGGCGGCCTTCACGAATCTCTCCGGTGCGGTTGTCGCGTCCGGACACTTTGTCGTCGATTCCTATGTGAAGAAGGTGCAGCACCCGACCGGCGGGGTGGTGGGAGAAATCCTGGTGAGCGAAGGTGATAAAGTAAAAGCCGGCGACATCCTCATGCGGCTCGACGCCACCCAGACGCGCGCCACTCTCGCTGTAGTCACCAAGCGGCTCGATGAGCTGGCCGCCAACCTGGCACGACTCGAAGCTGAGCGTGACGATCTGGTGGAGATCGCCTTCCCGGACTGGCTGCTCGCCCGCAGAGATGTTCCGGACGTAGCTTCGGCAGTACATGGCGAGACGCGGCTGTTCGAATTCCGCAGACAATCCCGCGACGGAAGGCAGGCGCAGCTAGCGGAACGCATCACTCAATATGAGCACGAGATCGAGGGGCTCAAGGCGCAGGAAATCGCTTCTGAGAAAAGCACCGAGATTCTCCAAAAGGAAATTGCTGCCCTGAGTGGGCTGCGCGACCAAGGCATTGTCTCGGACCAACGCTTGAACAGCCTGAAGACGCAGGTTGCCACTTTCGGCGGCGAACGCGGTGAGAAGATTGCACATCAGGCACAGACGGCAGCCCGCATAGCCGAAACGCGCCTGCAGATCCTGCAGATCGATCCGGATTTCAAGACGGAAGTCGGCCAGGAGCTCAGAGAGGTTCAGGCGCAGGTTGGGGAGTATGTTGAGCGCAAGGTGGCGGCTGAACAGGAACTGCGACGGATCGATATTGTCGCGCCGCAGTCAGGCGCCATTCAACAACTCGCAGTTCATACGGTCGGAGGAGTGATCACGCCCGCCGATCCGATTATGCTAATCGTGCCGGAAGGCGACGATCTTGCGCTTGAAGCACGAATCACCCCGAAGGACATCGACCAAATCCAGCTTGGTCACAAGGCCGTGCTGCGGATGTCAGCCTTCAATCTGAGGACCACGCCGGTATTGAACGGATATGTCAGCCGGATCGCAGCCGATCTGGCGACGGACGAAAAAAACGGCGTTTCGTATTACCTGGTGCGTCTGTCGGTTCCGCATGCGGAACTGACGAAGCTCAAGGACCTGACGCTCGTGCCCGGCATGCCGGCCGAAGCGATGATCCAGACGGGCGAGCGTACGGCGCTTTCTTATTTTGTGAAGCCGCTGTCGGACCAAATCAGTCGCGCATTCCATGAGGAATGAAAGTGATCCACAGAAATATTTTGTTGGTCGTTGTTACGCATGCATGAGAGTCACAACCGTCTGAAAACACAGCCATACTTTCCTCAGTTGGATTCCGCCTCTGACTCAGATTCGTGGTTCCGCGGTCATTTTGCCCTTCCAAGTCGCCGACCATTCAGTTCTTGGCCTCGAGCGCATTAAGATACCCATCATCGTACACAAAGGCTGGAAAAGAGTCCGGTGTCTTGAGCGATCCTAGGTCTGGAGACCTAGGGTGAGCCTGCAAGCACAGAGCTAGGACATGATTGAGCGTCTGCAATATTCGGACAGGTACATAGGAAGACAGGCAGGCGTCAAAGACGCGCTTTCAACGCACTAGACTAAACCGATGCTGCGCACCCCGAGCGTCTTGCCGCCCTCGCTCCCGCCGGTAGGAATCAATCGCGAGCAGGCTGCGACGTTCATCGGCGTAAGCTCAACGACCTTTGATGAAATGGTCCAGGACGGCCGGATGCCGCAGCCACGAATGCCGAGCAAGGGGCGCATTGTTTGGGACGTCGAGGAACTTGTATTGGCCTTTCGAAAGCTCCCTCACCGCCAAATCGGAGGAGCACCAAAGCTTGACGAAGATTCGCCGCCACTAGACAATCCTTGGGATCGAAAACCACGAACATGACGGATGAGCCCGTGAAAATCGATCTTAAGGGCGTAGTGAAGGACACTGATCGCCACGGCAATGAGCGGTACTATTTTCGCGCACCGGGTCGGAAGAAGGTCCGGCTCCGTGAACCGACCGGCAGCGACGAGTTCCTCGAGGAACTGCGCTGCGCACGCGCCGAGGTCTATTATGTTCGGCCCGGCACTCTTCCCGAGATTTGCCGGCGCCTCCCCAAGCCTTCCGAGCCAGCGAAGAAAGGCACGTTACTGTGGCTTTGCCAGGAGTATTACCGTCGGGGCGGCACGGAAATCACCCAAGACACTATGGCGCGCCGACGAGCAATTCTGGAGCGCGTATGCGAATTACCTCATCCCCTCGAAGGTGAGCCGGATCCTCAGTATCCCACCAAGGGATCTCTGCCATTCGCCGGTATGAAAAGGTCTCATGTTAAGGAGATCAGGGACACCAGGCTCGACGCCCTTGGCGCCGCAAACAATATCGTAAAAGCCATCAGCGCGATGTTTGAGTGGGCAAAGGACACAGAGATTCCGGGCGTCGACTTCAATCCCGCCCGCGGCATCAGACGGCTGAAGAGCGGCGACGGCTGGCACACATGGGACTTGTCGGAGATCGTTCAATATGAGAAGCGGCATCCGCTGGGTACCGCAGCCAGACGTGCGCTCTCGATCTTCATGTTTACTGGCCTGCGGTTGTCGGACGTCGCGATCTTCGGTCGACAGCACATCACGCTCGTCTACAACGAGGAGACCGAGCAGTGGGAGAAGTGGATCAGAATTAAGCCTGGGAAGACCAGTCGTAACAAGGATGCGGTGTTGGTGGAGCTCCCGCTTCTGCCCGAACTAGAGGCGGAACTTGAGCACACGCCGTCAGACCAGATGACATTCCTGGTCAATGAATATGGTCGCCCGTTCTCGGAGAACGGTCTGGGCAACAAGATGCGCCAGTGGTGTGACCAAGCTGAGCTGCCGCACTGCAGTGCTCATGGAATTCGGAAGGCCGGCGCGACGATCGCCGCTGAGAACGGCGCGACGCACGAGCAGCTGAAGGCGATATATGGGTGGACTACGTACCAGCAGCCCGACCACTACATCAAGAAAGCGCGTCGCCGGAAGGTAGCGAGAGCGGCGAAATACCTGCTGCTTATCGATCGAAAAGAGAACAAAATTGTCCCATTTTCCGCCGGGGTGGAATCAGGTGGGACAATTACGGCGAAAAAATCGTGATTTAACAATAGCTGTCCGGGGGACTGGTGGGCCGGAGGAATGTTGGGAAGCCAAATCAAGCAGTTAGGGACCAGCGGGACAGCAAAGCATTCAAATCTGTTCCAATGTTTTTCGATGTTCTTGTCCCAGCTACAACGCTGCATTTCGCCCGATGAACGCCCCTCTCGCCTTATCGCGTAAGATGGATCGTGACGGTGTTTCAGTCTCTCCTTGGAAAGTCGCGGTAGTACCATTAAGAGCAAGGAGCGTCTCGATTGTGGCCGGGAGCGGACGGTCCGATAGCAGCACGTGAGAAAGAGGCGGCAGTTGTTGGCGCGGCTTCCCGGCAATAGGGAAGCCGCTAACCTTAGATTTGAATCCCTTCGGACAGCGTCAACACGTCAGACTCCTCTGTTAAGTCGATACGCGCAGGGCTGATAGCTTCCGCGAGGATCCCGCTCATCCAGATCGCAGTCGCGCGCGCCCATTCCGCTGTCCTGAAATCAAGAGTCCCCGAATGGTCGGATGTATCTTCACTGTCAGGTCGAGCGGTATGCAATCAACTGAATTCCGGCTTTGCTCCATCCGGTCCTGACGAAGCTTACATATGCCGCCAGCCTGAGGTGATCACCAGGAACATCGCGATGGCGTAAAGCAGAAGTCCCAGCACGTCGTTCGCCACGCGTCGAGCCTGCCGCAAAGTCGGCCATATGGCATGTCTGGTCTGAAGCTCCCGACTGGCCACGCCAACCTCGGTCGAACTATTCGTTTCCTGCGATCAGTCCCACAACTCGCGCGCCCGTCCACTGCGGAACGCTTCACTCCACCATCAAGTCGCCCAATATGGTCCAAACCTCACTTCCGTATCACCCGGCAGCACCAGAAGTGGGTATTCCAGAGGTCGCTGCTCAGTACCCGTGATCCGGCGCCACTGCACGGTTTCGTCGAACGCCCAGGACTCGTCGGGCGGGCTTTCCGGCATGAGGTAGTGGCAGTAAACGTAACGAAGGTTCTTCGCCTTCGCGTCAAAGCGGGCGGTGCTCTCGAGGATCCTATCGTACCTGCGCCGCTCGACCTCACCGGATTCCAACGGTTCGAGGCCTATACGAATAACGGAATCCGTCTCCTGCGGCAGCTGTTCGGGGTCGTGTCCCGCGGGGTGGTGTAGCTTGGCGGTAGCGAAGCCGCTCGCGAGCGCGCACTCAACAGCGCGGTAGCGAGCGAGCGGCGCAGCGGTGGTCATCGATGTTCTTCGGTAGGGTTGGGTTGCTGACACCAACCTGATTCGAAGGAAGCACCGATGACCGACGACATGATGAACCTGCGCGGGCTCGTGGAGAAGACCCCCGACGCCGATCTCCTGCGCGAGATGATCGGCTTTGCCGCCGAGCGGCTGATGGAGCTGGAAGTGGGCGCGGCGACCGGCGCGGCCCATGGCGAGAAGAACCCGCTGCGGCTTGTCCAGCGCAACGGCTATCGCGACAGGGACTGGGAGACGCGGGCCGGCACGGTCGAGCTGCGCATCCCGAAGCTGAGGAAGGGCTCCTACTTCCCCAGCTTCCTGGAGCCGCGGCGCATGGCCGAGAAGGCGCTCACCGCGGTCATCCAAGAGGCCTACGTGCAGGGCATCTCGACGCGCTCGGTCGACGACCTTGTCAAGGCAATGGGCGCGAGCGGCGTCTCCAAAAGCCAGGTGAGCCGGCTCTGCGAGGAGATCGACGGCAAGGTGAAGGCCTTCCTCGAGCGGCCGATCGAGGGCGACTGGCCGTATCTTTGGATCGATGCCACCTACCTGAAGGTGCGCCGCGGTGGCCGCATCGTGTCGGTCGCCGTCATCATCGCCGTCGGCGTCAACAGTGACGGCCGCCGCGAGGTGCTCGGCATGGAGGTCGGCACCTCGGAGGCTGAGCCGATCTGGACGGAGTTCCTGCGCAAGCTCACCCGGCGCGGCCTGCGCGGCGTCAAGCTTGTCGTCTCCGACGCCCATGAGGGCATCAAGGCCGCCGTGACCAAGGTGCTCTCAGCCACCTGGCAGCGCTGCCGGGTTCATTTCATGAGGAACGTGCTGGCGCATGCCGGCAAGAGCGGCCGCCGCGTCGTCTCGGCCTTCATCGCCACCGCCTTCGCCCAGGAGACGGCCGAGGCCGCAAGCGTGCAATGGCGCGCCGTGGCCGACCAGATCCGGCCCAAGGTGCCGAAGCTCGCTACCATCATGGACGAGGCCGAGCACGACGTGCTCGCGTACATGACTTTCCCGAAAGAACACCGCGTCAAGCTGCACAGCATTAACCCGATCGAACGTCTCAACGGCGAGATCAAGCGCAGGACCGAGGTCGTCGGCATCTTCCCCAATGACGATGCCATAGTCCGTCTCGTCGGCGCGCTGCTGCTGGAGCAAAATGACGAATGGGCCGTGCAGCGGGCCCGCTACATGACTCTTGAGATCATCAGCCAGATGAGCGATGATCCGCTCATCAGCCTGCCGGCAGTGGCGCGCTGATCAATTCCGGCCCATGCCGGAGAGCACGGCGACCAATGCCGTCAGCTACACCACGTCAGTGGGCAAGATCCTGTTCGTGCGCTCGGCAAGCTTCTTAAAGACGTCGCGAGCCTTGCCGTTGACCGCTTTTTCGGAACTGGATTGCCATCGGAGCATGATCGCCTGGTCACAGCCCGCAGCATATCTCGGTGACATTCCGAGCTTGAAGAGAGCGCTCTGGATGTAGTTTCCGTAGCGCCGATAGCTTCCGGTTAGAAGCTGCTGCATGCGGGTTCCTGAGGACAGGACCTCGTCGCCCGCAGTCGCCACCCTGATTGAGACCGTCCCGCAGCTGTCGGAAGCGTTTGTCTACCAACTGATCGTCGATGATGAAGCGATCAAGAATGACCGCGAAAAACTGACAGTCAGATCGATACAGGAGCGCGTTCGCCTCCACACCCAACGGTGTCAGGACTGGGAGTAACTGAACGGCTTGGTTTAATGTGTGGCGAGGACTGAGATGGCGACGGGCATTCGACGAGGCACCCGGCCCGAGGCAGGCGATCAAGCCAGAACGAAGGCTCTCCCGACCGCCCAAATCGCAAGGCCAGCGCAATATTGTCTGCCGCGCGCGACCTGTTCCTGGAGCATGGTTTCGAGATATGGGCGTCAGCCGCGCGGAACACGACGAGTACCATCGCCGGTCGACACGTCCCGGCAGACTGGTTAGTAGGGGCGACGTGGCAGTGCAGAGCGCCGTGCTTCCTGCGCCCGGCTGAGGCGTCGCTTCCAAAGCGTTTGGCACAGGCCCGGCACCAGCCTCCGGCCCGATCCCGGTGTACGAGCCCCATTTCGGCAGCGACGGCCGCGCAAACCGCGACGACTTGGCCGGCTTCTCATCGCGACTCCGAACAGACAGTGGATGTGTCTGTCTGAAAAATGGCATCCCGATTGAGAATGCGGAATGCCTTTTATGCCGCTGATACCCCTGCGCCTGCGGTCTGCACGCGCGCTGCCGCCGCCAGCAGGTCGGTCTGGGTGATCAGGCCAAGGATGTTTCGCTCGGTATCGACAATGACTACGGCATGGCTGCGGCCGTCGGTGAGCACAGGAAGCAGGCGCATCGCTGGCGTGTTGGGAGAGGCGGTGGCAGTCTTCGAAATAACGCATTTCACCGTATCGGCCCCCTTGGTCAGTTCGCGCAGGCCCACGGCGCCGACCAGCCGACCGTGCGGATCGACCACTGGCAAGGTGCGGATGTTGTGGTCGAGAAGCTGCTTTCGCGCCACGTCGATGGGTGCGTTTTCCGGGACCGAGATCACGTCGCGGGACATGATGTCCCGGCAAAGCAGCGTGCGGTGCGAGCGCACCATCGCCTGCAGCTCGAGCTGGCGCAGCAGCCTTTCGAGGTCGTCGCGGCCGATGTCGAACGTTTCGTCCAAAGCGGCGAGTGCCGCATCGACATCCTCGGGCCGGAAGCCGACGCGCTTCGTGGGCGGCGGATCGGCGGTGCTGTGGCTGTTGGCCGCGGCTGCATGGACATGCGGATAGTTGCGCCGTGACAGGCGGTGGAAGACCAAGCCCAGCGCCACCAAAATTGTCGAGTTCAGCGCCACCGGCACCAACGGGAACAGAAAGCCGAAGCTGAGCACGGCCGGTCCGCCAAGCACGGCCGTCAGCGCCGCGGCACCGCCGGCGGATGCAGGCTACGCCAGAATGACATGGCAGCGATCGCCAGCGCCACAGCGAGGCCCGACGCGATCACCGGATCGTGCACGAAAAGCGCGACCGTCACGCCGACCAGTGCAGAGATCGAATTGCCGCCAATAATAGACCAGGGCTGCGCGAGCGGGCTCGACGGCACGGCAAAGAGCAGCACGGCGGAGGCGCCCATCGGCGCCACCAGCAGCGCCACATGTGGCCCGCCGCCCATGGCGAGCCCGCTGATCACGCCGGTCAGCGCAACCTGCTGCGGCAGCGCGGGGCGCCTGTTGGCGGCCGCTAGCTTTACGCCGACATCTCGCTGTCATCTCGTCTTGATGAGCTTGGACCAAATCAGCCGGAAGATTTCGGCCTGATATAAAGCGTCGCTGAGAGCATCGTGCGTGCCAGTCAACGCGGGTTTCATCCTTTCAGCGATCTTGCTTGAACGCGTATCGGCCCATGAGCAGCCTGTTGCCCCCATGTAAAGCGCTTTGACGTCTAGCGCAGTGAATCCGAACGGATTGCCGGCTTCAAACCGGTGGAAATAGTAATTCACGAACGACCAGTCGAACGGAGCATTGAATCCCACGAAGACCGGCGTGCCATTCCGACCTGCAATGCCAGAGAGCCACTTTGCAAAAGCACCCATGGCTTCCGTTGGCGCAAGCCCTGTTCGCCCTAGTTCGTCGAGAGAAAAACCGCTCACCTCCAGGGCCTTGGGATCGAAATTTCCGTTGATCGGCTTCAGCTCGCACGCGAAAGTCTGTTCAGGCTCGAAGATCGAGCAGGCCCCAATCGATAACAAGCTGAACTCGCCGGGAATTGGGCCTGCCGTCTCGACGTCAACCGAAACGAAAACTTCGCGCTTGCCGCTCATGAGATCAGTGGCTCCGCCGGAACGAGGGAGGGTCGGTTGCGGATCGCCTGCCAGTGCTCCCGGAACGCCCGCCGCCTGTCTTCCGCCGCGCCGGTCGTCTTCCAGTGGAGACCCGAAAACGTCGTGATATCAAAAGGCAGGCTTGCCCCTTCGCGCACCATCACCATGGTCGGCAGGCCGCGCCCCAGGGCATAGCCTAGCTCAAGGAAGCAATTCGGACGAGCGCCGGTAATATCTGCCAGAACGACGCTACTGCGATGGAGCTTGGCAAATATCTCCTGGTCGATCCTCGAATACTCATACGCCTGACGGCCATCGATCACGACCAACCGGTATCCCAACTCATCCTCGACCACAGGCTGAACAACCATATCGAAAAAGGTCTGGACGTCAGCATAGTCAGGCAGGTCCGGGTTCAGGAGGCGGACGGCAAAAGCCCTCGGCCTCTCGAGCGATTCCAACAGCTCGACCAACACCGAGACGCGATCCGCAATCGACTGCCGCTGCGGGAAGCGGATCCTGTTGATCCAATCATGGGAATCCCCGTCCTGTTCAATCTGAAACAGGCGCCGACTCTGGTGGCTGCTCAACCCGAAGCTATAGAGGCGCCGCGCGCCTGTGGTCTCCGGGCAAAGCGCCAGATTGAGCGGTATGACCGGTTTCCCCGCATCGTGGTACAAGTTGGCGAGGTAGAGCACGCCTTCTGCGCCGCCCAAGGCGACGAGGACGTCGCCGAAGCGGGCCTGTGCCTCCATGCGTTTGCTCGCCATATTCCAGTGCGCGGCATTCTCGATCTTCACCAGAGGTGAAGCGCGCAGTTCGTCCCACAGTTCAACATTGGCAACAGGGATTTGATCCTCGGTCTTGTGGTGCTGCACGGCAACGGCGAGCGGTCCCGGAACGCCGGACGGACGCAGCGTCCAATTGTCCTTGATCGCTTTCCAGATCAGCCAATCGAAGCAGATCGGCAGGCTGTCAACGTTGCGAATTGGTTCGGCATCCACTGGCACGACGAAATTTGCACCGCGTTTGACAAGTTCCCTCACCAAGCACGTGACGAGCTCCCTTGCAGCATTGACGTCGTGCGTCGGAGCGATCGCCCCGTCGTCGATGACGCTGCCGCTGATATGAATTCGGCGGCCGTACAAAGGAGAGCGCGCCATCATTTGTCCTCCATCACGGGCGACGCATGAAGCATCGCCGCCACCGACCTCAGGTGTTCGAAGCGCAGCGGCTCCTGCGGGTAGGCGTTGGCCAGGGCCGCGGGGTAGAGACGCGTGCGGATGTCCGAATACGTCCAGGACGGATGGCTTCCACGGGTCCCCGTCGCGGCTACCAGTTCAGAGATTTGCGCGGCAGGCAGGCCCAGCCCTCCCAGGTCCATTTGAAAGAGTTGGCGGCGCTCTTCCTCGGACGGACGCTTGAACTCCTCGATGATGGCGGCCCGCCGGCGCAGCGCAGCGTCGAGAACCGACAACCGGTTTGTGCAGAGAATCACGACGACACGTCCGCCATACTGGCGCAGATCGTCGACACCTTGGATCAATGTGTTCACTGCCACCTTGTCCTCGTGGTGGCTGTGGTCCTGCGAGCGGGAAGCGCCGAGGCTGTCCCCCTCGTCGATGATGAGGATAGCCCGGCGGCTCTTGCCGGCGGACTGGATCACCTTGCGAAAAGCCTCGGCGATAAGTGTCCCCATCTCGCCCACCATGCCGCTGCCGCGAACTCGGTTCGAGAGCTTGAAAAGGATCGAATCCTCGCTCTTCGCCTCAGCCACCAGCTTGTTGGCGATGCACTCAGCCATCGCCGTCTTGCCGGTCCCGACATCGCCATGGAAGATGACTAGCGGGTACTGCTCGGCGACGAGATCGCATATGGCAAGCTTGCCGCCGTGGTGCTTGCGGTTCCATTCAGCCAGCCCGCCCACATTGAGCAGCAGGCGAAGCTGATCATGGACACGGGCATAGCGTGTGTCGAAGCCCAGCAAGATTTTCTCCCGCTTGGCTAGCGCCTCGCTGGGGAGTGGTGTTTCGTTATCGAAGATGCTTGGCTGACTCACGCTGCCCAATCCTTTCTCTGCATTCCGTACGCATTGCTGGCATAGTTACGGCCGCCTGAAGACGTAAGGCTGGTATGGCTGGTGTCGTCGTAGGATGTGACCCAGCCGATCTTCAGCTTGCCCTTCATGGCCTCGCGCGCCGCGCTCGTGTACGCCTCGGTATAACCTAGGATCAGCCGCAGATGCGCCCCTGCCACCTTCGGCCAAAGCACACCGCCCGGCCGGCTCGTCGTCAGAGACCCGGCATCGGTATCGACGTCGAACCGAACGGCTTTCTGCTCAACGCCGTAGCTGAGCAACGTCACATCAACCCAGGCGAGGTAGCCGGCCTTGGCCAGCACCTCGACGTCATGGGCATAATCGGCAGCCTTGGCCGCCGTCCAAGCGCCGGTGCTATCACCGATCATGATCAGATCCGCCTTTACGCGGCGCACGACATTTTCGATGTCGACGACCGTGTAGGTGGCGCTGGCAGTGGCAGTCATGGTCTGGCTCATCTCAGTCCTCCGTCTTGAAGCGAGACCCGAAGATCTCTTTCCAGACCTCATTGTCGTTTTCAGCGGATGCGAAATTGGCGGCTTCCCAAGAGGCTTCCGCGGCTGCGACGATCTCCTTGCGCTCGGCTTCCGAAATCCGGCTGGTCACATTGTTGAGGCTATAGACCGGGTCGAGGATGATCACGGGATCGGAGAAGTTCCCGAACGGGGCGGTATTCTCGGGGAAGCTGATCTGCTCCTTGATACCCGACTGGGCGAGGTAGAGAAGGAAATTACGGAAACGCTGCTCGATGGTGGCGGAATTGCCCTGGGTCGCCAGCACATGGGCCATGATCAGCTCGATCGCGAAAGACTTGAGCGGCTTGATCTCGGCATGGTTTCGCCACTTCTTCGCCAGGCGCACCAGTGTCCGGAAATCGCTATCGGTGTTCTTCCGATCCCGCACGAACTTGATCTGGCAAGGCGCGCAGGTCTGGATCTTTGATCCGTCATGGATGTCGAACTGCCACCCATAGCCGGGCCGGTTCTCGTCCTCGATCACCGGCACGATGTCGACGCTCAGACCGGAACCGACGAAGGTCACGGTCGCGGCCTTGCGCTGGATCTCGAAATCCTCGACCGACTTGTTGGGGTAAATCTTGACCAGCAGGTCGTAGATCGTGTTGCTCAGAGTATCGAGCGTCTCTTTGCTCGCATCGCGGCCTGAGATGTAGAACACCACGTCGACGTCGACCGGATCGACGCTGGTCTTCCGCAGGATTGTGTATTTTGCGAAGGACCCTGCTTTCACGACCTTGGTGATCTTGATCTCGGTCTTGTCGCGGACGCTCTTGCACAACTCAGCGATCAGGCGATCGACCTGTTCGTGATATTCCTTCCGCTTGTCCGCGGGCAGGCGTAGGACGTTGTTGTCATAGTAGCGCAGTTCCGTATTGCTTAACGCCATTGCCTTTCCTTTCCGGTTGGGCGCCAATCCGTTGACCGCCGACAGGCGACCATTGTCTCGCGGCGCGCCGCCCCGGTTTACAAACTGGCCTTCAGCAACAGCGCTCATCTCAGTTAGGAACCCGTTTACCTCTTTTCAAGGGATTTTGGTTTACAAAATTGCGCTTATATCGTAGTTTTGGAAACTGGAATCGAAGGAGGCCACCATGATCGGAAGCAAACTCAAGGTTGCGCGATCGGCGTCGGGGCTGTCGCTACGCGCGCTCGCCGATGCCATGGACGGCATTGTCTCGGCCCAAGCCATTGGGAAGTACGAGAGAAACGAAGACATGCCGAGCTCGCGCGTGCTTATCGCGCTCGCAAAAGTGCTCGACGTTTCGGAGGAGTATCTCCTCAGCGATGACGAGATCGCCCTAGAAGGGGTGGACTTCAGGAAGAAGGTCGGAACGTCCTCCCGGGAAAAGGCCGTTCTCGAGGCACGCGCCATCCACATGCTGGAGCGTTATCTCGCCGTCGAGGATCTTCTCCAGATGCGAAGCGTCGAATGGGAGCAGCCACGAAGCGCTCCGCATCCCGTTGCGGACATCCGGGACGCCGAGGACGCGGCGCGCTCGGTGCGCGATGACTGGGGGCTCGGCAATGACCCTATCCCGCAACTCGCCGAATTGCTCGAGGAGCGTGGCATCAAGGTCCTGACGCTCGATCTCGATGATGTCGACGGGCTTGCCGCCAAAGTCCGGCGCAAAGATCGAGCGGCCGCGCGCGTGATCGTTATCAAGCGCAGCACGTGGTCGGAGCGCAAGCGCTTCAACCTCGCCCACGAACTCGGCCACATGGTCCTCGCGGCCGGCGAAGGCGTGGATGAGGAAAAGGCAGCACATCGCTTCGCTGGCGCCTTTTTGATGCCGGCCGACGTACTGCGCACCGAGGTCGGCGTCCATCGGTCTACGATCAGTATCGGGGAACTCGTCGCGCTGAAGAAGCGCTTTGGTGTGAGCATCCAGGCCCTCGCTTATCGATGCAAGGATTTGGGCATCATCAACCAGGCCGCCTTTGCTCGCCTCTTCAAGATATTTGCGGAGCGAGGGTGGAGGACGGCGCCTTTTGAGGAACCGGAGACGATGGAGCCGGAGCTGGAGGAACCCAAGCGCTTCGAGCGCCTCTGCTACCGGGCCCTCGCCGAAGGCGTGATCGGAGAATCCCGTGCTGCGGAACTGCTCGGCATATCCGTCCGCGAACTCGACGCCAGACTCGATCAGGTGGCGGCTTGATCAGTGTCGATTCTCGTTTCGGATACGTCTGTTCTGATTGATCTGGAGAGAGCGCAACTCCTCGAGGACACCTTTCGGCTGCCCTTTGAGTTCGCTGTGCCCGACCTTCTCTATGAAAGGGAATTAGCGGGCGCACTCGGTGACCAATTGGTGGCGTTGGGGCTGCGCGTCGAGGTCCTGACGCCCGCCGAGCTTAGCCGGGCGACCACGGTGCGGCGGCAGGACGCGCGTCTCTCGGTCCCGGACACGTTTGCTTTCGCCATAGCACAATCACGGCAATGGACGTTGCTCACCGGCGACGGCAGCCTGCGCGAGCTGGCCGTCGCCGAAGCGATCGACATGCATGGCGTGCTCTGGCTGTTCGACCAGTTCGCGGATGGCGATCATGTTCCCTTCCATCGCCTCCATAATGGCCTGAGCACCATCTTCGCCCATCCAAGATGCCGGCTGCCGGCGAACGAAGTGCGACGCCGGTTGGCTCGATTCGCCGAATGAGGTCAGCGTCATCACATATCGCCTGGTGAAGATCGTGGGCGCTCGCTCAACCGGTCCGCAGCGTTGCGGCTTGGGGCGAAAAGAAGCTGCGTCATGGTCTATGGATGCAGCGAACTGCAAGCTACAATAAACAATAAGTATTAGGGCAAATTTGCGTCTCAGCCATAGCAATCGAGCCGCACCGGACTGGGGGAGACTAAATCTGCATGTTCATCGAACGGCTCACTTTAAGTAATTTTCGGTGCTTTGGCCCAGACACGTTGACGATTGACCTTACGCACGGTCTCACAGCTTTTATCGGAGTGAATGGCGCGGGCAAAACCGCCGTCATGCAGGCGCTGCAGCGCCTGTTCGGCATTACCGGCGAGCAGCGACGGCTTCGGCGTCAGGATTTTCACGTTCCGTCAGCCGAAGTCGCCCCGCCTCTGCAACGAGGCCTGGTACTGGAAGCCATCGTGGCTTTCCCCGAACTCGATGCCGCCGGCGCTGGCGGAGCCGCCATCCCGGAATTCTTCCACCAAATGGCCGCTGACGAAGCCGGCAACCTGAAATGCCGCCTGCGCCTCGAGGCGACATGGACCGACGACGGATCGCTCGACGGAACGATCGAGCAGAAATACTGGGCGATCCGGACTTTCGGCGCCTACACCGAAGCAGACTGCACCGAACTCAAGGCGACCGATCGCGCCCGAATCCAGATGATCTACGTCCCCGCGACGCGCGATGGCGCCTCTCAGGTGACGGCCTTCCTGCGCGGCAGGCTCTGGCGCGCGATCAATTGGTCGCAGGGGGTCCGGGACACGTTTACCGAGGTAGGCACGACGCTTAACGGCGCGTTCGCGGGAGAGCCGGCGGTCGATGTAATCGCCGCAGCCGTTAGGCGACGATGGCAGGAGGTTCACACAGCCGGGACCGACACGACGCCGCTCTTCCGCCCGATCGACCTGCGTTTCCAAGAATTCATCCGCAAAGTCGAAGTGGTGTTCCGCCCCGACGCGGCTGGCCGGGAACGGGCTCTCGATGATCTCAGCGACGGGCAGCGATCCCTCTTCCATCTGGCGATGACGGCGGCGATCCTCGATGTCGAGGCCGGGATCATCGCCGATCCCGCCGCGGCGGGCTTTCAGGAAGGCGGCGTGCCGCTGCCGGCCTTGACCCTCATCGCCGTGGAGGAGCCCGAAAACAATCTCGCGCCCTTTTATCTCTCCCGCATTGTTCGCCAGATCAAGGATCTGACGCGAGGACCGCGCGCCCAAGCCGTCGTATCCAGTCACTCGCCGAGCATTCTCGCCAGAGTCGATCCGACCGAGGTCAGGCATTTCCGGCTCAACCCGGCTGATCGCACTGCACGAGTCCGTCCGACAAGCCTGCCGCCCGGCGATGAGGATGCGTCCAAGTTCGTCCGGGAGGCCGTGCGGACCTATCCCGAGCTCTACTTCGCGCGCTTTGTCGTGCTCGGCGAAGGCGCGTCCGAAGAGGTCGTTCTGCCGCGTCTCGCCGAGGCTATGGGCTTGGAGATCGACCGCTCCTTCGTCGCGGTGGTGCCGTTGGGCGGCCGGCATGTGAACCACCTCTGGCGGCTGCTGACCGACCTCGACATCCCCTACACGACCCTTCTCGATCTCGATTGGGGTCGTGCCGGCGGCGGATGGGGGCGGATCAAAACGGCATGCACGCAGTTGCTCGCCAATGGCGTTCCACCGCAGGCCATTTTCGGCCAGTATCTCAATCCTCAAGGTCCAGCGGCCAATCTGGCGGCCTTTGACGCCCTGCCGATCCAGGGTTTCGCGCAGATCACGCAATGGACCCAATGGCTGCGCCAGTTTCATGTCTACTTCTGCGGCCCGCTTGATCTCGATTATTCGATGCTCAAGGCCTTCCCGGCCGCCTATCAAGTTGTCGAGCCGGGACGACAAGGTCCGTCTCCGCAAGGCGAACCACGAACGGCGGTGCTTGGCGAAGACGGTCTGCCCCAGCTGTACCCTGCCGATCAGGATGGCCTGCTGCGTTGGTATCGCTATCTGTTTCTCGGCCGTGGCAAGCCAAGCACCCATGTCCGCGTTCTGAATGCCCAGGACGCGGCCGCTCTCGCGGCCGGCGCCCCTGAAGAATTGCGTGCTCTTCTGACCTCGATCGTCGCCCGCCTCACGCCCGCGGCTCCGGCAGGTGCCTGATCATGGGTCTTGTTCGTCCCGAGGACTGGTGCCCGCGTGGCATCAACGATCTCGAACCCGCAGCGTGGAATGCGCTCCGGCACGGCGGTTCGGCATGCGTGGTAGCCGGCCCCGGCGCCGGCAAGACCGAATTTCTGGCGCAACGCGCGGTCTATCTCCTCGAAACCGGAATCTGTCGTGCGCCGCACCGCTTACTGGCGATCTCATTCAAGACTGACGCTGCCAGCAATCTTGCCGCGCGCGTTCGGCAGCGCTGCCCTCCGGAGCTCGCCAACCGCTTCGTATCGCTCACGTTCGATTCATTCTGCAAGAGCCTTGTCGATCGATTTCTCAACGCCATCCCGGCCGATTGGCGCCCAACCCGGCCCTATGACATCGCGTTTCCCAAGCGGTGGCAGGTCGATCAGTTCCTGACGCTGTCACGCCTCAACGCGCCGCAGGAATGGCAGGCCGACATCGCCGCCTTCAGCGCAACGGACTTCGAAGCGCGGGTGGTCGGCGGCTATCGACTTCCCCTCGCGCCTCAGGCACCGCAAAACGCCGCAGAGTTCACCATCGCCCGATGGTGGGCGACGCAATTGCGGCCGAGCCATCCCTCCTCGCTGACTTTTGTCAGCATCAACCGTCTCGCCGAGCTCCTGCTCCGCGCCAATCCGCACATCCGTCGCGCGCTGATCGCCACCTACCCCTTTGTCTTCGTCGACGAATTCCAAGACACGACTTTCGCGCAATACGACTTCCTGCTCTCGGCCTTCGCCGGCGGACAGACCATCGTCACAGGTGTAGGCGACGACAAGCAGCGGATCATGATATTCGCCGGCGCTCGAAGCGATGCGTTTCAGCGCCTTGAAGTCGATTTCGGCGCAGCCCGCTTCCCTCTGCTCTTCAATTTCCGATCGTCGCCCGACCTTGTTGCCATCCAGCATGTCGTTGCGCGCGCGCTCGATCCAAATGCCGTTCCGACCGTTGCCCATGCGGTCCGCCAGGTCGATGGTGATGTGGCGCAAGTCTGGCGCAGCCAGACCAAAGCCGCCGAAGCCGCTCATCTCGCGCAATGGCTTGCCTATGACATGGCGGTCCGGGGACGATCGCCACGGGACTATGCGCTTCTCGTCAAGCAGAAATCCGATGATTACGAGCATGAACTCGCAGCACCTTTCGCCGCCCATGGCCTGCGCATCCGCAATGAGAGCCACGCTCTTGGGAAAACCTCGCTTCAGGATCTTCTCTCAGATGACCTCTGCCGCCTGGCGATAGCGATGTTCCGCCTCGGAGCGACACGCCGAGCGGCTGCGGCGTGGCAGTTGGCTTCGTCCGAAGTTCTGGCGCTCCGGGCGGTCACAGCCGACGACGACATCGGCGCGGCGAAGGTCGAGGCGGACCTGACCGCCTTCCTTGCCACGCTTCGCGCCGACATGGCGGCGACAGCTCCATCCCGGAATAGTGCCGCTGACTTCGCGACGCGGGTCTTTGAATATCTCGATCTGGCAGCCATCGCCCGGACCTATGCCGAATATGGCGTCGGTGACCTCCTCCAGATCATCCTTGAGGCCTTCTGCCTGCATTTCTTCGCGTCGGCCGATGGCGCCGCCGACTGGACCGCGTGTCTGGACGGCTTCGAGGGCGTCAACCAGATCCCGATGATGACCGTGCACAAGAGCAAGGGGCTGGAATATGACACGATCGTCTTCGTCGGCCTCGATGACCAAGCCTGGTGGGCGCACGTTCCCGGAGATCCCGAGGGAGTAGCTGCCTTCTTCGTCGCCCTCTCGCGCGCCAAGCAGCGGGCTATCTTCGCGTTCTGCCAGGAACGCGGTGCGCGAAATAACGTCGCCGAACTCTACCAGCTCCTCACCGATGCCGGCGTGCCGGAGATCGCCATATGAGCGCGGAACCCGATCTCAGCGAGCGGCTGGCGGAATACCTCAAGACACGCTCCACTCATGAGCAGATGCCGAGCGTGGCGGCCGTTGCCGGCATCACCGTCCCGCCGCAGGAGGACAACATCAGCAAGCGCGATCGAGCGCGGATCGGGCTGCAAGGGAAGACCGAGCACGAACTCGGCGAGATCGCGCGCAGGGTCGGAGCCCATTTCGGCGACTTCGGCCTGGAAGAGGCAGGCTGGGCTGTTCTGGAGAGGGATTCGCCCCGGATCACCGAGATCACCAGGCGCGATGTCGGCAAATGCTTCGGCGACGATCTGTCCGGCGAACAGAGCGTCGTCGAGCTTGTTCGGCGGCTGTTCCCGATGGGGCTTGTCGGCACGGGGTTTTTCTCGGCCCGAACTCTCGCGGACGAGATCGACCAGCATATGGTGCGCAACTTCGGCGACTGGAGCGTCGAATTTCTGTTCGAACAGATCGGCGCCCTCACCTGTTCACGCGACCGCTTTGCCCGCCTGATCGAGGCAGCGCTTCATCCCCTGGGGCGACGTGGACCCGTGCAGGTCGATCTTGTCACTTCGATCAACGCCGTACTGCGGCGCGACGGATATGAGCTGAAGGTCGACGGCGAGGAATCCGGCTATCCGCTCCATCGTCTCGCGCCCATCGCCCGTGGCGTGGCGGGTGCGCCCAAAAATCTGATCTTCGCCTCCAATGGCCCAAAGCCCGAGATCGGCTTCTCCGACGCCATCAACAATGACATCGTCATCCTCTCCAACGCCGCAAGCTGCCTGATCTATGATCGTCCGATCCGGCGTGACGGTCTGCTCTGGAGCGAGCTGGTCGAGTGGTGGCGAGCCCAGAGCCCGACGTCCGAGGACCCGGCCCGCGCGCTCGGTGAGCGATTGCACGCCTCGCTCGCCTCAGATGCCGAGCGCACCCTCTTCAGTACCTACTTCAAGCTCTACCGGTCACGCCTCGGCGACACCCTGCCGGCGCTCATCCCGCAGGTCTACCTCCATTACGATCCCGCCGTGGTGAAGCTTCTGCGCCATCGCTCCGGGCTTCGCCGGCAGCGTATGGATTTCCTGTTGCTGCTGCCTGGCCATCAGCGCGTCGTCATCGAAGTGGACGGATCGCAGCATTTCAGCGTCGAGGGGAAGCCCTCGCTCGCTCTTTACGCGGACATGGTCTCCGCCGATCGCGATCTTCGTCTGGGCGGCTACGAGATCTATCGCTTCGGATCGAACGAACTCGTAGGTGCCAATGCGTCAGCCGAAATCGAAGGCTTTTTCGATCGTCTCTGGGCGCTCCACAAACCAATGCCACTCAAATCCTGACGCCCGAGGTCGCCGCCCCTCATGAACAACAATGCCCGATATGATCTCTCCGACCGGCTCATCCACTTTTCCCGCCCGCTCGACACCCAGCATCCCGACACACCGACACTCCCCGAACATTGGGGCTTCTCCACGGTCGAGAATTTCGACGAACCGCTTTCGCCCTTCTTCCTGCTGCGCAACGCGGTGCGGCAGGGTCGGGTATGGGCCACCTGGTCCGTGCGCAGCGGCCGCCGCACGGTCTATGGTCCCGATCCCGCCGTCTGCTTCACGGAAATGCCGATAGCGGCCTTCGTCGAGGCCGGCCTCGCCCGCGCCGCAGCTGGCCAGGCCATGAGCCCCTATGGTCTTGTTCTGCCAAATCCGCCATGTTCCAACTCGGCGCCCGTCCCGTCATTTATGATTTGAGCGGCAATGTGAATGTGACGGACATGCCAGATGGCGCGCGCATGATTGCGAGCAGCCAGCTACCCCCCCTTGGCACAGTATCGCCATGTCACCTACAACCCTGTAAGTCCGAAGCCGATCGACTGGACCCATGAGCGGGAATGGCGCTGGCCCTTGCGAAATGCCCCTGCGCTCGACCCTAACGATCTGCCGCCCGATATCGATAACCTGCCCGGTCTGGAGCTCGATGGTCCGATCCTCAACGGGATCGGCGCCGTCGTCAAAACTGCCACGCAAGCCGAACGACTCATCTGCGACATTCTCACCCAGGTGGACCGTGGCGATGTCAACGAGCATCGTTATGAGTTCGTTCTCGCGCTCGACTCGATTGCGAGCATGGCCGATATCCGGGATCGGGAGGCGCTGGAGGACGCCATCGATGCCGGGCGCATTGATCTCGCACCCTATTTCGCGATCAGCAAAGACCGCGCCGAAGAGCTGTCCGAACAATTCCGTCAGTTGGTCAAAAGCGTCGAAGAGAAAGCGGGCCCGCCTGAATCTGGGGAAATTGGCGGTTGCTGGCTCTGGATCACCGACAACGAACATGAGATGACGCCAGCGCTGCTGAGGTACAATTTCGCGAGGGTGACGAAGGAAGGCAATTACATCGTTGAGCTCTATGAATATTCAGACTTGCGCAGCCTTGCCCAGCGGGAGGAGATGACCCTTAAACTGGCCGAGCGTTTGGAAGGCGAACACGGCGTCCATGCGACGTATTTTTCGGTGCTCGCGTCCGACGATCCCAACGGGGTCCCCTTATATAATGGCGACGAACTCGACAATCGAAAATACTATAATTTCAGCGATGACGCCGACGATTATTAAAGTCGTCGTGCATCAAAGTCGGATGGCGGGAACTCGGCTTTCCGTGTTCCCGATTACCGGGATTTCCGGAATGGGGAAAGCACCTCCTCTGGCCAGCACCGCGATCGCCGGCACACCGAGAGACCGATTGTGCGTACGGGGATGAAGATGAGGATTCCAACGGCCGAGATGCGACGCGTTTTGGACCTAAGACTATCTCGGTAGACTGATAATGAAGTCCCAGAGGCGTTTGTCGAGGAAGTCCTCGGGTCCGCCCTCCTGGGTACTCAGATTCAGCAGTGTCTTCAAGTTCGGAGCGCCCCGCGGCACGAGTTGGTTGACGGCGTTGCGACGGTCTCGACCGGCTCGCCGTTCCGGCGTCTTGACCGCGCGGAGGTTCGCTTCCTCTTCTCCCTCCGACACAACGAAGCCGTCCGAAAGCTCGATGACGCTCCTGACGATCGTCTGCGTCTTCGCAAGCACGCGCGGCACGATAAACCGTGCGCCGTCGGCCAGCTGCTAGATGGGCATCTCGACGAGGCCTAATGTGAAATGAAGGCCCGAATGACTCGTAGATATTCGGCGATCGTCTCCACTCGGATACCGTCACCCACAATCAGGAGCAGGAACCGCCTTCGCCTTAGGTTCAGCGTCAGCGGGCAAGTGGTGCGACGAGGCTGGACTCCCGAATTGTAGCGCATACGGCATCCGAAAGGCAGGGGCTACGGTCGCAGCGGAAAACGGCGACGCACGAGCAGCTGAAGGTAATATACGACTGGACTACTTACCAGCACCCGGACCATTAGATCCGGAAAGCGCGCCGTCAGAAGGTCGCGCAGTCCGCCCGCACACTTCTGATTTTCGCTCGAAACGAGAACGAAATTGTCCCACTTTCTGAGGGGGTTGAAAGAGGTGGGACAAAAATGGCCAAAAAATCCAATTAAATCAAGAGCCACAATAGCCGATGGTGGGCCCGGAGGGACTCGAACCCCCAACCAAGCGGTTATGAGCCGCCGGCTCTAACCATTGAGCTACAGGCCCCACGGCGCTGGATTAGTGTTTTTCCCTGAACCGCACAAGGCTTTCCGAGGGCTTTCCGAGCAGGCGTTCCAAGGGGGCTGGCAGGGATCGCCCAAATCAGCCCATATTGATAACCTATTGCACGTCGCCCATTGGACGCCGGCCAACACTCGGCTGTCTTGGGATCCCAGATCGAGGAGATTTCATGACCAGACGTATTTTGCCCCTGGCGATTGCCGCCGCAATCGCATTTCCGGCGATCGCGGCCGCCGCCGATTCGCCACCGCCGCCGCGTATCGTCGTCACCGGTGAAGGCGAGGCGGCGATAGCACCCGATCTGGCTCTGCTGACGCTCAGCGTCATGCGCGAAGCCAAGACGGCACGTGCAGCGCTCGATGCCAATAACGACGCCATGGCCGCGGTGATCGCTGCCATGAAATCGTCCGGCATCAAGGAGCGCGACCTGCAGACAGCGGGCATCCAGATCAATCCGCGTTATAACTACACCAACAAGCCCGACGGCAGCCAGGAGGCCGAGCTTGTCGCCTATCAGGTGACCAACACGCTTTCGGTGCGCGTCCGCGACATCGACAAGACCGGCGACATTCTCGACAAGGCGGTGTCGCTCGGCGTCAACCAGGGCGGCGGCATCTCCTTCTCCAACGACGATCCGGCGGCAGCCGTCACCGAGGCGCGCAAGAAGGCCGTCGCCAATGCCATGGCCAAGGCCAAGACGCTGGCCGAAGCGGCCGGCGTCGGCATCGGCCGGGTCCTGGAAATCACCGACCAGAATTTCGCACCACCGCCGATGCCGATCAACGCCAAGGCATTCGATGCCGCCGGCGCGTCGGTCCCGGTGCAAGCCGGCGAGAATTCCTATACCGCACAGGTGACGGTGACTTTCGAATTGAAATGATCATCGCTTGCAGCATGAAAAAACCCCGGAGGATCGATCCTCCGGGGTTTTTTGAGCCGCGCTTTCCGTCCTGGCGGAAAGGGCTCCGCTACTCTACCGGCTGCAAGTCAGCCGGCCGCAAGCCCGAAGACCTTAGCGATAGATGATCGGACAGCCGCGCTCGTTGGCGAATACGATTACGACGCGGTCGCCATACTGGCGGCCGGCGACCTTGACCGTGCGGCGGTTGATGTCGATGATGCGGGCGCGGTGCAGGCCCATGCGTTCGGCCTTGTCAATGGCACGCTCCGGCGAACAGGACCGGCGCCAGCCGCCATGACGGCGGTGTTCGCGATAGTAACCATCATCTTCGTCGCCGGTATAGACGCCGACGCGCGGATCCTGGTTGTTGCCGAAGCCGAGATAGATGCTGTCAGCATGAGCGGGGATGGCAGCAAGCGTGCCAAGGCCGACAAGTGCCGAAAGAGCAACCGTCTTGATGGTATTGAACATTGTCTTCTCTCCTTGTTTGAGGGTTTCCACCCGTTTTCGTCAAACCTATGCGAGGAGAATGCACCCGCCTGTCTGAATTTTTTGCGAACCGGCCATTCATCCCCCGTTCATGCGGCAAGAATGGGCCAGCCGTTAGTCTGTCCGTTTCTGGAACCGTTCTATGCAGGGCAGATGGGGAACGTACCCTTTTGCCATGGTTCCCGGTCTTCGTTACCGCAGGAAATCCTAAGGCTCGTCCGCGAGCATATGGTCGAAATAGTCGTCCGGCTCGGCAAGGTCGGTCTCGCTGGCGCTGACCCGGCCGCGCATCGAGATGCCGGCCTCGTGCACGGTCTCGTCGCTTCCCGACACCAGCCTGTGCCACCAATAGAGATCGCGGCCCTCGGCCACCAGCCGGTAAGCGCAGGTCTTGGGCAGCCAGCTGATGGTGCGCACGTTCTGCGGCGTCAGCCCGACGCAATCCGGAACACGCGCCAGCCGGTTGGCATAGTCGGAGCAGCGGCAGCTTCCAGCGTCGAACAGCCGGCAGCCGACGCTGGTCCAGTAGATCTCTCCGGTGTCCTCGTCTTCGAGTTTCGACAGGCAGCACTTGCCACAACCGTCGCAGAGTGATTCCCACTCGGCCGGGGTCATCGCCTCGAGCGTCTTGGTCTTCCAGAACGGCTTTTCCATCGTCGGCATGTGGCCCCCGGACGCTTCAAGGTCAAGCACGGCAACCGTGCACCCTCGTCCGAACGATACGCCGGGACCATACGCCGGAACATACGCCAGGACCATACGAATGACATGAAGTCGCCTTCAAAACGCCGGTCAATCGCCCTGTGCCACAGCTAGAACCTACAAACAGGAACCAAACATGGTTGCTGAAAGTTTGGGCAGGGATGGGACGCCACAAGGAGTGTTTATGATGAAACGCCAACCACGGATTCTGGCAGGCACGGCGCTTGGCCTGTTGATGGCGTCCGCGCCGCTAGGCGCGTTCCCGCTGCAAGGCAATGCCGCACTCGGCCCCGTGCAACGCACCGCAGCGCCGCTCATCCCAGTGCAATCGAGTTGCGCCGAGGGCGAGTCGGCGGAGGCCTGCGCGCAGAGCCAGCAGGCAGAGCAGCCCAGAAAGAAGAAGCGCGACCAGCAGCAGCAAACGGAATCCGCTCCGGCCGAGCAGGCGGCTCCGGCCGAGTCCGAGCAACCCCGCAAGAAGCGGCGCAATCAGCAGCAGCAAACAGAATCCGCTCCGGCCGAGCAGATCGCTCCAGCCGAGTCCGAGCAACCCCGCAAGAAGCGGCGCAATCAGCAGCAGCAAACAGAATCCGCTCCGGCCGAGCAGATCGCTCCGGCCGAGACCGAGCAACCCCGCAAGAAGCGGCGCAATCAGCAGCAGCAAACAGAATCCGCTCCGGCCGAGCAGATCGCTCCGGCCGAGACCGAGCAGCCCCGCAAGAAGCGGCGCAATCAGCAGCAGATCGAAGCGGCCCCATCGGAACAACCGGCCGAGCAGGCAGCGCCGGCAAACGACAACCAGCCCAACGTCAATCCGCGCAAGAAGAAGCAAAAACAGAACCAGCAGATCGAGGCTGCCCCGGCAGAACAGGCTCCGACTGTCGAGCCCGGACAAAAGCCGGGCAAGCGCAAGAAGCCTGCTGAATTGACCGGACCCGCCACGGAGGCGGAAGGCCAGCCGGCGCCGACCAATAAGGAAGCGACCCCACAGGCCCAACCGGCTCCGACCGAGCAGCAGGCCGCTCCCGTCCCGGGCGAACAGCCCCAGGACAAGATCAAGAAACGTGGCAAGAGGCCTGTCGGCGAACAGCCGGTGACAGGAGAGCAACAGCCCTCGACCGGCGAACAGCCTTCGACTGGCCAGGCCGCGCCGGTCCAGGGGGAAAATCCGGTCCAGGGTGAAGCCCAGGCCAATCCGAACGAGGCACCTGTTCTGGACAGCCAGAAGGATGTCTTGCGCAAGCGCAAGGGTGGCAAGGAGCGCGGCCAAAATGCCGGTAAGCGGCAGGGCAACCAGCCCGCCCAGCAGGGCGAGAACCAGGTGGAAGCCCCGAAGCCGGCTCCGGTCGATCAGGGGCCGCCACCCACCGACGACCGGGCAGCCCAGCGGGAGATCAAGCCTGAAAAAATCGTTCCGGTGACCGAGGAAAAAGGCAAGCGCGTCGAGCGTGCGCCGGACATCGAGGATGTTCGTCGTCGTCCGCGCCCCCAGGGTGCCAACGTCGTCAGGGAATTCGGCGACCGCGTTATCCTCCAGTTCAACAACCAGACGTTCGTCGAAAGCAGCGATGCACCGCGCATGCACCGCGGCGCCAGGAATGTCTATTATGAGGACCTGTCGGGCGATCGCACCCGGGAAATAGTCGAGCGTGACAATGGTGTCCGGATCGTCACCATCCGCAATCGCTACGGCGACGTCATCCAGCGTTCACGCATCGCGCCCGACGGCCGCGAATATGTGCTGAGCTATGTCGACGAGCGGAACTATGACGATGATGCAGACTGGCGCGACCCGGGCGACGACCTGCCGCCGATGCGCCTTACCATCCCGCAAGAGGAATACATTCTGGATTCCGAAGAGGTCGAGGATCCGGACGACTACTACACCTTCCTCGAACGGCCGCCGGTCGAGAGGGTCCAGCGCCTCTATTCGATCGACGAGGTCAAGCGCTCGGCCCGCGTGCGCGACATCGCCCGCCGCATCGACCTCGACACGCTCAACTTCGAATTCGGTTCGGCCTCGATTTCCGACACCGAGGTCCAGAAGCTGGAGGGTGTTGCCAACGCCATGGACAAGCTGCTGAAGAAAAACCCGGCCGAGAGCTTCCTGATCGAGGGCCATACCGACGCTGTCGGCACACCGGAAGCGAACCTTGCTCTGTCCGACCGCCGCGCCGAGGCGGTCGCCGAAGCCTTGACCAACGCCTTTGGCATCCCGCCGGAGAACCTGACGACGCAGGGCTATGGCGAGGAGTATCTCAAGGTCAACACGTCGGGACCCAACCGCGAGAACCGCCGCGTCGCCATCCGCCGGATTACCCCCCTGGTAGCGCCTGTGGCCAGCGCCCAATAAACCGCAATGTGAACCGCGCGATTTGATCAACCATTGAATCGCGCGGTCATCAATCTTGAAACGCGCGGTTACCCATCCCAGATTCTGGAAAGGGCGTTCCCTGCCCTGTCCCGACTCCAGCGGGACACACGAGCCCCGCCGGTTCCCCTCCCCGGCGGGGTTTCGTTTTTTTGAAACCTTGCAAACCGCCGCAGCCTGCCCGAAATACGGCACTCCGACAACGGAGCCCGAATCGCCGCATGAAGCGCCTCGAACTCGCCATCGAATCGATCATTCTCGCCTCGCGCTGGCTGCTGGTCGCCTTCTATCTCGGACTGGGTGCGGCACTTGCCATCTATGCCGTGTCCTTCGGCAACAAGCTGTTCGAGTTCGTCTCCGTTGCCTTCACGCTCGATGACACCGACACCATCCTGAAAATACTCGGCCTCATCGATGCCGCGCTGGTCGCCTCACTGGTGGTGATGGTGATCATCTCGGGTTACGAAAACTTCGTCAGCCGCTTCGATGAAAATGACGGCAAGGTGCATTGGCTGGGCACGATCGATGTCGGCTCGCTGAAGGTCAAGGTCGCCTCGACAATCGTAGCGATCTCCTCGATCCACCTCTTGCAGGTGTTCCTGAACTCGGTCTCCTACACGACCGACCAGCTGATGTGGCTGACCATCATTCATCTGGCCTTCGTTCTGTCGGCACTGATGCTTGCCTATATCGACCGGCTGATGGGTCTTGGCAAAGCCAAGAAAGCCGAAGACTGAGCACACGTCTGTGCCGGTCTTTAAGAGATATGCCTGTCAGCTAGATACTTTCCGTCAGTAGATACCTTTGATTTTGGTATCCGTCCGGCCGAACACCTCGTCCGGCACAAAAAAGTCGCCGGCGAGCGGGCCTGTCGCACCCGGCGCATAGGCCGAGAAATCGCTGACGCCCTCAGCGCGCAGCACTTCTTCGTCAATGTAGAAATTGCCGGTCGCCTCACGCGACGGCCTGACCAGGATGGCGTATGCCGCATCGGCCATGATGTCGGGCGAACGGCTCATCGCCGCCACCGTCGCCCCGCCCAGGAGGTTACGCACCGCCGCCGTGTCGATGGTCGAGATCGGCCATAGCGAATTGACCGCGATGCCGTCCCTGGCGAACTCGGCGCTCATGCCCAGCGTGCACATCGACATGCCGAACTTTGCCATCGTGTAGGCGACATGGTTCTTGAACCACTTGGCCTTCATGTCGAGCGGCGGCGCCAGATTCAAGATGTGAGGATTTTCCGCCAACCTCAAGTGCGGAATGCACATTTTGGAGACGAGAAAAGTGCCGCGCGTGTTGATCTGGTGCATCAGATCGTAGCGCTTCATATCGGTCTCCAACGTGCCGGTGAGCTGGATGGCACTGGCGTTGTTGACGCAGATATCGACGCCGCCGAACCTCTCCACGGTCTTGGCGACCGCCTCGGCGACCTGTTCTTCATCCCGAATGTCGCACAGCACCGGCAGCGCCTTGCCGCCGGCCTGCTCGATCTCGTGCGCCGCCGTGTAGATCGTCCCGGGCAGCTTCGGATGCGGCTCGGCGGTCTTGGCCGCGATCGTCACATTGGCGCCATCGCGCGCGGCGCGCAGCGCAATCGCCAGCCCGATGCCGCGCGACCCGCCGGAGATGAAAAGCGTCTTTCCCTTGAGCGACATCCTTGCGCCTTCCTGCAACATGAAAGACACGATCCTTGCGCGGCTGAGAACCGCCGCGCAAGGCCCAACATACCGCATGCGGGTTACGCTGCGTCGGCCTTGAGACAATCTGAACTAGACCAGCACCAGGCCCTGCCGCATGGCGATGGCAATCGCATCGGTGCGGTTGGCGGCACCGAGCTTCGTCAGGATCGCTGCGACATGGAACTTCGCCGTATGCACGGAGATGTTCAGCCGCCGCGCGATGACCTTGTTGGGGGCGCCCTCGGCCAGTAGCGCCAGCACCTCGCCTTCCCGCGGCGAAAGCGTCGGCCGGACGATCTGCTCGTCGGTCAGTTCCTCTTCGAACCGGTCGCTGCCATGGAAGGGCAAATCGTGATGCAGATCGGATAGAGCATGACTGTCACGCGAAATCCGGTAGCCCGCAGCCGCGAGCCGCGCGGCGGCGGCGATCAGCAACTCGTCCGCTTGCACCGGCAGCACGGCAAATACTGTATCGGCCGGCCGTTCACGGGCCGCTCGCGACGATAGCAGCACGCGAGGCATAGTCGCGTCGACGAGCCCGCCTTGTAGCCCATGATCATCGACGATGGCGACATCCGCCGCCTCACGCCCGTCGACTTCGCCGGCCAGAACCGGCCGCAGATCATCGGTCGCGGCGAGAATGGCGGACAGACTTCGCGTGCGCTCGGCGTCACCGAGCGCGATCAGCACCGTCAGCCGTCTGCCAGCGACCTCACCGCTTACCATCTATCCCTCAGCTCAGTGGCTTTTCACCGATGGTCAGGGAAACCTCACGATTCTCGCCGCCGCGCACCACGCCGAGTGTCACCAAGGCACCGGCGCTGTCCGGCCCGAGCTTGCGGATCAGCTCGCGCGGGCCATGCACCGTCTCTGCGTTCCACGACACGATGATGTCGCCGAGACTGAGACCGGCTGATTTCGCCGGCCCGTTATCGTCGAGGCTCATCACCATGGCACCCTGTGTATCACCATTGCGGACCGGATGCAGGCCGGCGCCAAGATAGCCGCGCGCCACATGACCCTTCTCGCGCAGCGTCGTGACTGCCCGCTCGATCGTTTCGTAAGGCATGACCAGCGCCCGCCGGCGTGGCCCGAACAGCAGCATGCCGATCAGTCCGCCCTTGGCATCGAGCACAGGGCCACCTTCGAAACGGCCGCCGGCATTGACGGCAAGGTTGATGCGCCGGTCGATCGTGCCGCCGCGCATTGAACGCCAGGCCGGGCCGACCTCGCCGACCGTGCCCAAGGTAGCGAGCGAGGTGCCGTCGCTATTGCCCGCCACGACCACCAGGTTGCCCGGCCGCACCGCATCCGCCTTTACCAGTGACGGGGCGGCCGGCGCGCCGGCCGGTTTCAAAACGGCCGTGCCGGTGGACGGGTCGCGGCCGACCAGTTCCGCCTTGACGGCTTCGCCCGAAGAAAACGTCAGCTCGATCTCCTCGCCGGCCTCGACCGCCTCCTCGGCAGTGACGAAATAGCCGTCCCGCCAGTGGAAAGCAGTTGACGTCCGGTGGTGCGTCGCGAAGCTGGCCGTCGCTGGTGCCGCGGCTGCCGCGATGTCGGCAATGGCGTCGGAAAACGTGCTCAGATTGAAATCGCTCATGATTTATCTCCTGGGTTCTTCGTGACCCAGATATCGCCCGGCAGGGCGTTGGCGGATACTCGCCTGACGGCTAGTTGGGCATGTGACTGGCCATCTGGTCAGGTCGCGGCCGGTCCGGCCGCTCCGCACATATAGGCATTGTTCATCTTGTTCCAAACGGAGCCCTCGGATGGCCCTGCCCGCCCAGCAATTGCAATATGACGATGCCCTTCTCGATGCCTATTCGGCGACGGTCGCCGATGCCGTCGACCGCATCGGGCCCGCCGTCTGCCGCATCGAGCGCATCGGTGGCCCGGGTGGCCATGGCTCCGGCTTCGTCATCGCGCAGGACGGGCTGGTCGTCACCAACTTCCACGTCGTCGGCGATGCGCGCAGCGTACGCGTGTCAATGCCGGACGGCGCCTCCAGGGAAGGCCGCGTGCTCGGCCGCGATCCCGACACCGACATTGCGCTGGTGCGCGCCGACGGCAACTTTGCCGACGTCGCGCCGCTTGGCGATTCCAAGCGTTTGAGGCGCGGCCAGATTGCAATTGCCATCGGCAATCCGCTCGGCTTCGAATGGACCGTCACCACTGGCGTCGTCTCGGCACTCGGCCGCTCGATGCGTGCCTCCACCGGCCGGCTGATCGACGACGTCATCCAGACCGACGCCGCGCTCAACCCCGGCAATTCTGGCGGACCGCTGGTGTCCTCGGCTGGCGAGGTGATCGGCGTTAACACCGCGATGATCCACGGTGCGCAAGGCATCGCCTTCGCGGTTGCTTCCAACACCGCCAATTTCGTCATCTCGGAAATCATCCGCTTCGGCCGTGTGCGCCGTGCCTTCATCGGCGTTTCCGCCGATACCACCAACCTGCCGCGCCGCGCAGCCCTTTTGTCGCAAGTATCGAGCAGCACGGCGGTGCGCCTGCGCACCGTCGAAAAGAACAGCCCGGCGGCCAAAGCCGGCCTCAGGGAAGGCGACATTATTGCCGCCATCGACGGCCGTCCGGTCACCGGCGTCGACGATCTGGTGCGCATGCTCGACGCCGAGCGAATCGGCCGCGAGACACTATGCACGGTGGTGCGCCGCTCCGGCATTACTCAGGTCACCGTGATGCCGTTGGCGAGGGCAAGCTAGCGCGCCGCAGCACCCTGCGCATATTGCGCCATAAATTCTGGGCTCGGCGGGATTTGCCTGATCACGTCGATCAGCACGCCGTTGGGATCCCTGGTGATGAAATGGCGCTGGCCGAAGGGTTCGTCGCGCAGCGTCCGCAGGATCGGCAGGCCAGCGGCGGTGATCCGCTTATAGATGGCATCCGGATCCCTGACCTCGAAATTGATCAGCAGACCAGATGTGCGGCCCCGCCCTTCCTCCGGGATCGTCTCATGATCGCCCTGGACGATGCCGAGGTTGACGCGACGGTCTTCGGCTGAGCGCAGATGCACGTACCAGTCGGCCTCAAACAGCGGCTTGAAGCCGAAATGCGCAACATAAAAGGCTGCCGTGCCGGCAACGTCGCTCGTCATCAGCACCGGATAATAGCTCGTCGTCCTCATCTTTCCTTCTCCCGGCGAATAACATACAGTCTGCATGTAAATGGCAATAACATACAGGCTGCATGTATGCAACAAGGATCCGCTCGTCGCTCCAACCGTGATCGCACCGCGGCGACACGCGCCGAGCTCGTCGCCGCGGCTCGCAAACTGTTCACCGAAAAGTCCTATGCCGACACCGGTACACCCGAGATCGTCGCCGCTGCCGGCGTCACGCGCGGCGCGCTCTATCATCACTTTGCCGACAAGCAGGCGTTGTTTGCCGCTGTGGTCGAACAGGAGGCGCAAGCCGTCTCGGAAGAGATCGAACGCGCGTCGCCGCCTTCGCTATTTGCCCGCGATGCGCTGATTGCCGGCTCGGATGCCTATCTGGCTGCCATGCGTGCCCCCGGCCGCACGCGGCTCTTGCTGCTTGACGGCCCGGCCGTGCTCGGCCGCGCCGCCATGGATGCGATCGACAATCGCCATGGCAACCGTTCGCTGCGCGAAGGCCTTGTTGCTGCGATGCGCTCGCACTCCATGACGAGACTGCCTGTGGAAGCACTGACCGCGTTGCTCGCAGCCGCCTTCGACCGCGCAGCGCTCGCAATCGAAACTGGAGCATCGATCGAGGACTATCGCGCCGTTCTCATGGCGCTGATCGACGGCCTGTCTCCGGCTCCTCCTCAGGTATCTCACCCGGTTCGAACTCGTTGAAACAGCCTAGCTGGCGCTTGAACTGGTCGATCAGCCAGGCGGCCGCCGGTTTCGGGCTGCGATCGGCGCGGTGCATGGCATAGAGCGGCGAGCGGACTTCGCTGTAAGGATCGAGATCGAGTTCGACGAGCCGGCCGGTCGCCAGATCATCGGCGATCAGCCATCGCGGCAGCCCGCCCCAGCCCAGCCCCTCGCGCATCAGCACGTGCTTGGTGCGCACATCCGTCAGCCGCCAGGTGCGGTAGGCGAAGACGCCATAGTCACGCCCGCGCGTACGCTCGGACTGGTCCGAGACGACCAGTTGGATGTGTTCGCGGACATCCTCTAGCGCCACTGGTCTCGGCAGCAGCGCCAGAGGGTGATCAGGCGCTGCGGCTGGCACCAGGGAGAAGAAGCCGATGCGAAGCAGATTCACGTCCGTCTCACCCAGAAGCCCCCCGATGCCGAGATCGGCCTGTCCGCCGACAACATGATCGAGGATAAGGCCAAGCGAGCCGATATGCAGACGCAGCGTCACGGCCGGGAACTGCGCCTCGAATGCCTTTAGCACCCGAACCAGCACCGGCGACGGTAGCGTCACGTCGACCGACAGCGTAACTTCCGCCTCCAATCCCTGCCGGTATCCGTCGACACGCGAGCGGATGCGTTGCAGCACGCCGACCATTCGCCGCGCATCTTCCAGCGTCGCCTTGCCGACATCGGTCAGTTGCGGTTCACGCGTGCCCTCGCGCTCGAACAGCTTCAGCCCAAGCTGCGCTTCGAGGTTGGCGATGGCGTAGCTGATCACCGATTGCGCGCGATTCAATTTGCGCCCGGCGGCCGAGAAGCTGCCGGTCTCGGCCACCGCAACCAGGATCTGCAGTTGGTCAAGCGTCGGGTTCGGTTGCATCGTTCAATCCACATTTTAGATGGATAATATACAAAATATACCAGTTTTTCAAATGGGTCTGCGCACACATATCTGCCGGGAGATTTTAATCCAACCCTGGAGACCCCATTAATGTCCATCCTTCTTGTCACATCGAGCCCGCGCGGCGCTGCCTCCCACTCGACCCGAATTGCTACTGAATTCGCTGAAAAGCTTGTTGCCGCCGATCCGTCGAACACGCTTGTCGTGCGCGACCTCGTCGCCAATCCGTTGCCGCACATCGATGCCGATTATGCGACCGGCATCTACACGCCGGCCGAAGCGCGCACCTCGCGCCAGGCTGAAGTCGTTGGCGTCTCCGATGTCGTGCTGGATGAACTGTTCGCCGCCGATTCGGTGATTCTCGCCACCGGCTTCATCAACTTCAACATCTCCTCGACGCTGAAGTCCTGGGTCGATCACATTGCCCGTTCCGGCAAGAGCTTTGCCTATGGCGAGAACGGCCCCAAGGGCCTCGTCACCGGCAAGAAGGTCTACATCGTGCTGGCTTCGGGCGGCATCTATTCCGAAGGTGCGGCCGTGCAGTTCGATCACGCCATTCCCTACCTGCGCAGCGTGCTTGGCTTCCTCGGCATGACCGATCTCGAGGTCATCCGCATCGAAGGAGTCGGCATGGGCGCCGATGCGGTGGCAGCAGCGCTGGCCAAGGCCTCGACCAAGGTCGACGCCATTGTAGCCGCGACCGGCAATGCCGAGCGCGTCGCCACCGCGGCGTAAAGCGTCAGCATCGTCTGAATTGTACAAGGGCAGGCGCCCGGCGCCTGCCCTTGTTGTCGTTGGCGACAACCTATTGTGGTGGGCCACACAACCGCCATTGGTTATTCCGCTTGTCTGCGCTATCGGTCGCGGATGTTCCTTTCCGTTGCCACAACGCACCGTCCGGCCACCGATCTCGGTTTCTTGCTGCACAAGCATCCGGATCGCCTGCACGAGACCGACCTGTCTTTCGGCAAGGCGTGGCTGTTCTATCCCGAGGCAACCGAAGAGCGTTGCGAGGCTGCACTCCTGCTCGATGTCGATCCTGTGGGACTGGTGCGGGGCAAGGGCCAGGCAGAAGGCCTGCTCGACCAATATGTGAACGACCGGCCTTACGCAGCATCATCCTTCCTGTCGGTAGCGCTGAACAAAATGCTGCGGACGGCGATGACCGGTACATCGAAGGAGCGCCAGGAACTGGCCGACAGCGAACTGCCGCTGGAAGCCGTGGTTACGCCACTGCCAACGCGCGGCGGTGAGGTTCTGGTTCGAAGTTTGTTCGAACCCTTGGGCTGGACAGTCGATCTGACGCCAATCGAAGGAATCGGGGGTGCTGCGGGCGAGCCCCGATACGGCCATCTGAAGCTGACCGGCACGGGCCGGCTCAGCGCCTTGTTGAACCACCTCTATGTGCTGATCCCAGTGATGGACGATGCCAAGCATTACTGGGTCGGCGAAGCAGAGATCGACAAGCTGCTGTCCAAAGGCGAAGGCTGGCTGGAAAACCATCCGGCCAAAGACCTGATCGTGCGCCGCTATCTGGGCAATCGCCGGGCTTTGGCCCGCATCGCCCTGGAGCGGCTGGCTCCCGAGACGGCTGGCGAGGCACAACCTGCCGAGCCGCGCGTTACGCCCGAGGAAGCGCTGGAGACGCCTATCCGGCTCAACGATCTGCGCATGGACGCAGTTGTCCACGCCATTCGGGCGACGCGAGGAACCACGGTTGCGGACCTGGGATGCGGTGAAGGCAAGCTGCTCGACAGGCTGGTGCGCGAGCGATGGATTCACAAGCTGTTCGGTCTGGATCCGGCGGCGCGCGAACTGGAATGGGCCGCAAAGCGTCTCAAGCTGAACGAATTAGGCGGGCCGCCCGAGGGCCGGGTCACGCTGCTGCATGGATCGCTGACCTACCGCGACAGCCGTTGGGCCGCAGCCGACGTCGCCGTTCTGGTCGAGGTCATCGAGCATCTCGACGAGGACAGGCTGCCCCTGGTCGAACGCATCGTTTTCGGTGAGACGGCGCCCAAATCCGTCATCGTGACCACTCCGAATGCGGACTACAACGCTCTGTTTCCAAGACTGGTCCCTGGCGCATTTCGCCATCCCGATCACCGTTTCGAATGGAGCCGGGCTCAGTTCCAAGCCTGGGCGGCCAAAATCGGCGAGATCTATGGCTATGCAGCCACCTTCAGCGGTATCGGAGCCGAGGACCCGACCCTCGGCGCCCCCACACAGATGGCGGTGTTCACCCGATGAGAGAACCTGATAAGACCAACCTCACCATTCCTGACTTCGCCCTCGTCGTGCTGATCGGCTCGACCGGATCGGGCAAGTCGACTTTCGCCACCAAGCATTTCCTGACGACCGAGATTATCTCCTCGGACCAGTGCCGGGCGCTGATCTCCGACGACGAAACCGACCAGGACGTCTCTGCGGATGCCTTCGATCTGGTTCGCGAAATAGCCGGCAAGCGGCTCAAACACCGCAGGCTGGCCGTCATCGATGCCACCAATGTGCGAGCCGCCGACCGCAAGCCCTGGATTGAGCTGGCGCGCAAGTGGCACGCTTTGCCCGTCGCCGTGGTCCTCGATCCAGGCGTCGAGGTGTGCGTCGCACGCAATGCGGTGCGAGCCGACCGGCAGTTCGGCGCCGGGGTCGCCCGGCGCATGACAACCGAGGTCCGCAAGGGTCTTGGCGGCCTCCAACGCGAGGGCTTCCGCCAAGTCTGGAAGCTTACCAGCGAGGCCAGCATCGACGCGGCCGAGGTGTCGCGACAGCCGCTGTGGACCGATAAGCGCGACGACCATGGCCCGTTCGATATCATTGGCGACATCCATGGCTGTTCGGATGAGCTTCATATCCTGCTCGCTCGACTGGGCTACAGCGTCGCCTGGTCTGAGCATCAGGGCGACCGAATGGTCACCGTGGTTCCACCAGAGGGCCGCAAGATCGTCTTTGTCGGCGACCTCGTCGATCGCGGCCCCAACTCGCCCGACGTGCTGCGCATTGCCATGAGCATGGTCGCGGCTGGAACGGCTTACTGTGTCCAGGGCAACCATGAACGCAAACTCAGCCGCTGGCTAGAAGGCCGCAAGGTCACGGTCGCTCACGGCCTCCAGCAGACTGTCGATCAGCTAAATGCACAGGACCGAGGCCTGCGCGAGGCGCTGCCGGCCTTTCTCGACGGCCTGCGCAGCCATGTCTGGCTCGATGGCGGAGGCCTCGCCGTCGCCCATGCCGGCCTCAAGGAAGAGATGATCGGACGCGGTTCCGGCGCTGTGCGCGAGTTCGCTCTGTACGGCGAGACCACAGGCGAGACCGACGAGTTCGGGCTGCCCGTCCGTGCCGACTGGGCTGCGGCCTATCGTGGCAAGACGGGCATTATCTATGGACATACGCCCACGCTATCGGCCGAATGGGTCAACAACACCCTGTGCATCGACACCGGATGCGTATTCGGCGGCAAGCTGACGGCCTTGCGCTGGCCGGAACGCGAACTGGTCGAGGTGCCGGCAATCGAGACCTGGTCGGAGCCGATACGTCCGCTGGGCGGGTCCGGTCCCGGTAAATCGGCACAGGCCGACGCCGACGGCGTGCTCGATTATCAGGATGTCTCCGGTCGCCGGCCTGGCGTTCCGGGAGTTCGCGCTTGGCCACGAAGCGCTAACGCGATTTGTCGCCAAGCAGCCGCTACGCCGGGTTCACGAGTGTGTCTTCGCCGTGCTGGCGTTGGAAAGCGAGCCAATCGACCCAAGGCTGTAGTAGCCGATCTATCCGAAGATCTTTTCGCCCTGCTCGTCGACCAGCTGGATGCCCTTTTTGATCGAGATGTCGACGGCATCATCAAGCCCGGCAAAGCGGTCGGCGCGGATGAATTTGTGCTCCTTCATCACGCCGTCGATCTCTTTCGAAACCACGCCGCAGGTCTGGTACTGGCCCTCCGCCTTGTAGGGCGTGGCGCTGATCAAAAATCCCTTGTGCTCGATCTGCTTTACAGGCGCCGCTGTCTTTGGCTCGGCGGCTTCGTTGCCTCCGCCGAAAAGACGCTTCAGAAAAGACATGGGGTATCCTCCAACGGCAATCATCCTGCACCACATAGCGCGACGCAGGATGATTTTCAGTACCGGTCCTTGGCTGGACCGGCAAGGGCCGCCTGCGGCTTGCCGTTAGAGGTCAGTCGCGCGTCAGTGCTTCCAGGGCTTCCGCGGCAGCTTCCAATATGCTGATTGCCTCGGCCTGCTTTGCTTCAGGCGCATCGACGATCTCGCCGAGCGCGGCGCGTAGCCGGTGGCGCACGGCGCGAAACTCGTCGCGCTTTTCCGAGCGGCCGCGGCCGCGCCGGCCACCGTCGCCGTCATCGTTCCAGCCGAACCAGTCGCGCGCCTTGGCCATCTTGCGGCCGAAGCGCTCGAGATGTTCGAGCACGTGGTCGATCATCTCGCGATTTTCGTTGAGGTGCGCCTGCCCAGCCTCGGTGATTGAAAACACCTTCTTGTTGCCTTCCGCCGCAGAAACGGCGTAGCCGGCCTCCTCCAGGAAGGTCAGCGTCGGATAGACCACGCCGGGGCTCGGGCTGTAGACGCCGCTGGTGCGCTCCTCCAGCGCCTTGATGATGTCGTAGCCGTGCCGCGGCGCCTCGGCCAGCAGTGACAGCGTGATCAGCTTGAGATCGCCGTCGGCCAGCATGCGGCCGGCGCGGAACATGTCGCCCGGCCCGCCGCGTCCGCCGCCTCTCATGCCATGCCCGAACGGGCCAAAGCCGCCGCCACGTCCGCCGAACTTGCCGGCCATATGCATGAAGACGCGCTCGGCGCGTTCGCCGAAACGATGATGGCTGAAATGATTGTCTTTGTGCATTATCTGCTCCTTGAGTTATGTCTTACGATATATCTCAACTAAGTGCCCGCCACGGCCGAGTCAAGATATATCTTACGATGTATCTGAAAATGGCACCAGCAGGATTGAGTTCGCCAGCGAGGGCAGCTAGACGGTGCATGAGGGCCGAAGGCCGCTCCGTAAGCGTCTGACGTGAAGCAACGCATCCACCCCGGTCGTTCCGGGCAGTTACGCCGACGATACCGGCGAATGGGTGCAAGGCGACGAACCGGATGCTTCAGGGAAATCCAAATGACCATGAAAACCCCGCGCAGCAGGCTGCCTGTGCGCTATGCCGCCGTGCTCGACCCGCTGGTGCTGTCGTTGTTGACGACGTTCATCGTGTCGTTCATCTCGACACTGAAAAGCCTTGGCTTCCAGCCCGACATGTGGCCACTTGGCTGACGGCTTGAGGCCTGTCCTGGCTGGCCGACGCTGCTGCCAGTGCTGCCGGCGGTGCGCCGCATCGTTGGCTGGCTTTGCGAGCCCGTGGCTCGATAGCAGGGCACGCGAAAGGCCCGGAAACAATCTCCGGACGTTTCGGTGCGGAGCGGATAATACCCGTTACCAGCGGCCTTTGCGCCGGTTCCAGGCATAGAGCAGATCGGCAAAGCGATCATAGCCATAGCGCGTCAACGGCAGTGCGCCGGGATTGCCGAACAGCGTTGCGAGCCAGCCTTCGCCGGGCGTCGTGCGCCATACAGCAATGGCAACATCGGCGCCGACCAGCAATTTGCCGTCGGCGTCGATCGCATGCAGCCGGCGCCGGATGTCCTCCAGGCCGATGCCGTACCCGGCCAGCGCCGCCGGTTCGGCATTGATGTCGCGAAATTCGATCCGCCCGGCCTTGACCGCCTCGATCAGCCGCCGCTTCTGCCGGCTGATGCCGGCATCGCAGACCGGACAGCGCGTATTGTACCAGACTGTCAGCAGAGGCTTGGCCATGTTTCGAAACGGCACCAGAGGACACGCACGGATTATCCGAGAAATGCCGTTGCGCCGCAACGTGACACGATACCGGCGGAACGGCCGGCTTCGCTGATCCAGGTCGCCCAAAGGGTACGCAGCGGTTTTACGATAACGACATGCATAAAAAGAAGAGCTTAAAGCGCGTCGCAAGGGCCGTTCAGCGCGACGCGCTTCAGGCGCCGCGGCTCAGCCGAGCGAGGTGATGATCTCGCGATAGGCATCCTCGGGGAAAGCCTTGAGTGTCCGCGTCCTGACGTTTCCGCCCGTCGCCAGCATCAGCGAGAAACGAGCCAGGACAGCATCGTCGGGCGCTTCGAGCACGGCCACCATGTCGCAATCCCCCATAGTGAGATAAAATGCCTTGAAGGACCCGCCCATGTCTCCCAGCAGCTTCTTGGCGGCATCGAGCCGCTTCGGCGATTCGCGCACATTTTTGGCGCCTTGCTCGGTCCAGTTGATCAGCACGATGTAAGTTGTCATGGCACACCTCCCTCCGGTGCCACGGAGCACGGCGTCCAACCGCCGGGGCGGGCATCCGGGTTTGTCGCCCAGAGAATGCGTCCGTTGCGGAATTATCCTCCCACACCCGGTGCACCGCAAGAACAAACGGCCGGACGATAAAATTAAAAAGGCGCCGGATGGCGCCCTCTGACTCGTTCAGTCATTCTTGAGTGTCAGCTCCTAAGACGGTTCCGAGCATGCTCGAGCACGACGTCAGCTATCGACCGTCCTGATCAAGCCCTGCTCTGACAGATCGATTTTGTCCTTCAGAATGTATCTGTGGCCAAGGCCAACAGAATTTTCCGGAAGTCCCAGATAGGCGGCGAGTTCCTCATGGAGGTCGAGCGGAGCCATGTACTCTTTCGCTCCATCTATTCCCAATATCTGAAGCAAATCGTCAGGCGCGGCCTGCTTGCCGATCATAGCCAGCAAGGCGGGAGCGTCTTCCAGCCGAGGACGCATGTCCGCATCGTCAGGGTCACTCATCTCCATACCCGGACAGGAATTGTAGCGCGATTGGAGAACGCCGTGCTTTGCCGCCCAGAGGTTTAGCTGTTCCTCATCATAGACGGTAATCGCGATGCCGACGCAGGTCAGATCGAGGGTCAGGCTCTGAAGCAAGGATTCAATCCAGCGCGGGTCGAGCTGGTCTGTGTAACGGTCGGAGAAAGTGGTCCAACCATTCTGTTCGGTTGTGACGAAGGCGTCGATGGTCTTCGTCCTCAGCCAGTTGACCAACGCTTCTTGCGTTGGCCCCTTTATGCTGACGGTTCCGTAGGTCGCGCCCACCTAAAAATCCTCAGCTGTCGAGGAAGCTTCTGAGCTTGCGCGACCGGCTCGGATGCTTGAGCTTGCGCAGCGCCTTGGCTTCGATCTGGCGGATGCGCTCGCGGGTGACCGAGAATTGCTGGCCGACCTCTTCAAGCGTGTGGTCGGTGTTCATGCCGATGCCGAAGCGCATTCTGAGCACGCGCTCTTCGCGCGGCGTCAGTGAGGCCAGCACGCGCGTCGTCGTCTCGCGCAGATTGGCCTGGATCGCTGCGTCGATCGGCAGGATCGCCATCTTGTCCTCGATGAAGTCGCCCAGATGCGAATCCTCCTCGTCGCCGACCGGCGTTTCGAGCGAGATCGGCTCCTTGGCGATCTTCAGCACCTTGCGCACTTTTTCCAGCGGCATGGCGAGCTTTTCCGCCAGTTCTTCCGGCGTCGGCTCACGGCCGATCTCATGCAGCATCTGGCGCGAGGTGCGCACGATCTTGTTGATCGTTTCGATCATGTGCACCGGAATGCGGATGGTGCGCGCCTGGTCGGCGATCGAACGGGTGATCGCCTGCCGGATCCACCACGTCGCGTAGGTCGAGAACTTGTAGCCGCGGCGGTATTCGAATTTGTCGACCGCCTTCATCAGGCCGATATTGCCTTCCTGGATCAGGTCGAGGAACTGCAGGCCGCGATTGGTATATTTCTTGGCGATGGAGATGACGAGGCGCAGATTGGCCTCGACCATTTCCTTCTTGGCGATCGCGGCTTCGCGCTCGCCCTTCTGCACCTGGTTGACGATCTTGCGAAATTCCTGGATCGAAATCGCCGTCTCGGTGGCGAGGTTCTGGATCTCGGCGCGCAGGTCGCGGATGGCGTCCTTCTCGTTCTTGGTGAATTCCTTCCAGCCGCGCGAGGTCAGATTGCCGATCGAGCGCGTCCAGTTGGGATCGAGCTCCGAGCCCTGATATTCCTTGAGGAATTCCTCGCGGCGCACGCCATAGCTTTCGGCCAGCCTGAGCAGCTTGCCTTCGTTCTGCACCAGGCGCTTGTTGATGTCGTAGAGCTGCTCGACCAGTGCCTCGATGCGCGCCGTGTTCAAGGACAGCGACTTCACCGCCTTGATCAGCTGGTCCTTCAATTCCTTCAGCCGGCGGTCCTGGCTGGGCGACAGCGTGCCCGCGGCAGCCAGCCGGTTCTCGACCTGCTGGTCCTGCAGCTTGCGCAGTTTCTTGTAGGTGTCGGCAATGACGTCGAGCGTCTCCATCACCTGCGGGCGCAGTTCCGCTTCCATCGCCGCCAGCGACAGGCTCGCCTCGTCATCGTCTTCCTCGTCGTCGTCCACCAGGCCACGCGTGTCGCCGCCGACATTGGTAATGTCGTCCTCGTCCTCGCGCGAACGGCGCGACTTTTCCTCGGTCTTGGCTTCCTCGATACGCTCGACAACCGGCGCCTGCTTGGCCTCCGGCCCGGCATAGGTCGCCTCGAGGTCGATGATCTCGCGCAGCAGGATCTTCGATTCGTTGAGCTCGTCACGCCAGATGATGATGGCCTGGAAAGTCAGCGGGCTTTCACAGAGGCCCGCGATCATCGTCTCGCGGCCGGCCTCGATGCGCTTGGCGATCGCGATTTCGCCCTCGCGCGACAGAAGCTCGACTGAGCCCATCTCGCGCAGATACATACGGACCGGATCGTCGGTGCGGTCGGTCGGCTCTTTCTTGGTCGTGGTGGCGGCGACGGCGGTGCCGGTCTGCTCGGCCAGCTCGTTGGCGTCTTCCTCGGCGTCAGCGGCGGTATCGGCGGCTTCGGGCTCCTCGCCCTGCTCGTCGTCCTCGACCACGTTGATGCCCATGTCGGAAAGCATGGCCATCGTGTCCTCGATCTGCTCGGAGGTCACTTCCTCCGAGGGCAGCACCGAATTCAGCTCGTCCATGGTGACATAACCGCGTTTCTTGGCGGCCTTGATCATCTTCTTGACAGCATCGTCGGAAAGGTCGAGCAGAGGGCCATCGGTCGCGGCCTCGCGTTCGGTCTCGACTTCTTCCTTTTCTTTTGTCGCCATAGTCTTTATTTTCTCCAAGCGGCTGAGTATCAAAGCCGCGTAAGCTGCCGGTCCGGTCAAATTGGATGCGCTCTTTCCAGAACGCGCTTTACCGGGCCAGTAACTGCATCTCTCGTTAAGTCCAGATTAACCCTGATATCTGTGGCAAGCTGACTGCCTGTCCAGTGATCAGTACCTTACATCGCTGCATTCCCGTCGATGCCGGGGCGGGTTAACGTTTCGAATCGACCTGATTCCGCCATTCTGCCGGAAGGTCAAGCGCCTCTCGCATGATTCGCATGAAAAAAGCGAATCAATTACCCGACTTAGAGCACCGCACGCTTGATTCAACGCGCAAGCACGTCCTTACATTTCAGTCTTCTGGAGGCTTCGATCTAAACGCGCCCAGCTCTGCCCGACGATACGCCAAACCCTTCGATCAGCGCTTCCGTTGCCTGCACATCACGAAATTGCGCCTGGATTTCGACCAGGTGCCGGTAATTTTCGTCCGTGGGATCGCTGGCGAGCGCTGCTTCCGCCTGCTTCAGCTCCTTATGTAAGGTGCGCGCGCTGCGCTGCAAGTGGAGAGCTTGGCTGAACGCATCGCGAGCATCGTCGAGTGCTGCCGTTTCCAGCGCCGGCCATTGCCGCGCACGTTTGATCAGCGCCACCGCGCGCTGCCAGATCTCACCGCAGCCGGCCCGCTCGATCGTCGCGATTACAGCCTCGCGGTTGTTGGCCATATCGTGCGCCATAGCGTCGAGGATGGCCGCATGCAGCCGCTTCAGATCGGAATTGGCGAGATCGAGGAACTCGACATGGGCGAAATTCTCGTCGATCAGCACGGGATGGTTGACGAGGGCCGCAATGATCGTCGCCTCGCGCACCGACATGCCCTCGCCGCCGCGTTTGACCAGCGCCGAGCGGCCGAGGCTTTCGGTGATCGCGGTGCGCCCACCGGCATTGCCGCCACGTGCAAACTGTCCGCCGGGTGCTGAGACCCTGCCCGGGAAGCGCTCACCTGGCCGTCCTTCCTGACGTCCCTGGCGTCCGCGCTGGGTCCCGAAGAAGCTCTGTACGCGCTCGCGCATTTCCTGTTGGTAGTGATAACGAAGGCTCTCGTCGCGGATGCGGCTGGTCAGTTCGCGGAGCGTCTTTTCGAGCTCCGCCCGCCGTTCCGGCGTGTCGAAGATGCCGCCGGCGGTCTCGCGCATCCACAAGAGGTCGGCCAGCGGCCGTGCCTCGGAAAGCACGGCGCGGAACGCATCCGGCCCGTCACCCTTGACCAGATCGTCGGGATCCTTGCCCTCCGGCAGCAGGGCGAAGCGCACGGAGCGGCCTGCCTGGACCGCCGGCAGCGCCATGTCGGCGGCGCGCCACGCTGCCTTCAACCCGGCCTGGTCGCCGTCGAAGCACAGCACCGGCTCGCCAGCCATGCGCCATAGAAGTTCGAGCTGGTTTTCAGTCAACGCGGTGCCGAGCGGCGCCACCACGTTTTCGAAGCCGGCCTGCGCCAGCGCGATCACATCCATGTAGCCCTCTACGGCAATGACCGTGCCGCCCTTGGCCAGCGCCCCCTTTCCGAGCGCTTGGCGCGCACGGGCGAAATTGTAGAGCACGTTGCCTTTGTGGAAGAGCTCCGTATCGGGCGAGTTCATGTATTTGGCCGGCGCATCCGGCGCCAGTGCCCGCCCGCCGAAGGCGATGATCTTGCCCCTGGAATCCGGGATCGGGAACATGATGCGGTCGCGGAACCAATCGTAGGAAACCGGGACGTCGTCGCCATGGCGCACCAGCCCGCACGCCTCGATGTCGGCCTTGGGGACACCCTTGGCGGCAAGATGCTCCTTCAGCGCATTGCGGCTGTCGGGGGCATAGCCGAGGCGGAAAGACTGCTGCGTCGCCGGTGTCAGCCCCCGGTCGCGCAGATAGGCGCGGGCCTTTGCCCCTTCCGGTCCCTGCAGCCGTTCCTGGAAGAACGCCGTCGCCATCTCCATGACGTCAGTCAGGCTGGCGCGTTCCTTTTCGCGCCGCTCCTCCTGGGCATCGCGAACCGGCATCGGCACGCCGGCCATGTCGGCGATCTTCTCGACCGCTTCAGGAAAGCTCATCCCGTCAAGTTCGGTTAGGAACTTGAAATGGTCGCCCGAAACCGAGCAGCCGAAGCAATGGTAGCGGCCCTTCTTGTCCTCGCAGTGGAAGGACGGGCTCTTCTCGCCATGGAAGGGACAGCACGCCCAATAGTCGCCGCGCGGCGCGTTAGTCTTCTTCCTGTCCCACGCGACGCGCTGGCCGATCACCGAAGAAATCGGCACGCGGTCGCGGATCTCGTCGAGGAAAGCAGGCGGAAAGCGCATGGGGGACAGCTCGTTTGGCCTCCATATAATCACGCCGGCGAAGCCCGACGACTCCTAATGCGGAACCATACCCGGTTTTCACAGGGCCAAGGGGTCCAGGCGCCTGACGTTGCGTGGCTGCCACACCGCAGCGGGAATAGTCTCAAGCTTACCTGACCCGTGGCTTCAAGATTGACTTTGCATGAACTCGCCAATCTAGATGATCATAAGCAAAGGCGACTCGTCCGGAATTCAGCGCCCGTAGAGAGCAGGCCCGCCGGTCGGGGGATTTTGGGGGACGGGGTGACCGTAGCTCTGGATGCGCATGTCACCATGCGACTGCGGCGTTTGCCGTTATCCGCACTTTCCTTTCCGTTGTCGTCGATTTTCCTGCTTTTGTTCGCAACGCTGAGGCGCACCCTTGCCGCCATTCTAGTGCTCGTGCTCGTGCCGACCGCGGCGTTCGCGCTGCCGACGGTGACCATCAACCAGGCAGCGGGCCAGAGCGATCCGGCGGGTTCGTCACCAATTCGGTTCGACGTGATCTTCAGCGAGCCGGTGACCGGCTTCAATGGCAGCGACGTCGATCTTTCCGGCACCGCCGGCGCCACCACCGCGTCCGTTACCGGCTCCGGCAGCTCCTACAGCGTTTTGGTCAGCGGCATGACGGGTTCAGGTTCCGTCGTGGCCACAATACCGGCCGGCGTGGCAACCAACGCCAGCGTCGATCCGAACGAGCCCTCGACCAGCACCGACAATACCGTCACCTACAATCTGCCGCCGCCACCGCCGCTGACAGTGACCATCAACCAGGCTGCCGGCCAG